>NZ_JBFALJ010000028.1:0-132898 GCF_040660195.1 Streptomyces sp. NPDC050147
ATCGACATGGGCGTGGAGAACGGCTTCGTCCGCAAGGCGGGCGCCTGGTACACGTACGAGGGCGACCAGCTCGGCCAGGGCAAGGAGAACGCCCGCAACTTCCTCAAGGACAACCCCGAGGTCGCCGACGAGGTCGAGAAGAAGATCCTCGAGAAGCTCGGAATCGGGGTACCGGCGAAGGCCGCGGTCGCCCAGGACACGGCCGCCCTCTCGGTCCCTGCTGCCGCCCTGCCCACGCCGGGAAACGCCGCCTGACAGGCACGGGGGCGGCCCGGCCGGGGGGGCTCTTGATGTCGACGCTCTTGCGCGCCGGCTTCCCGTTGACCACCGCAACAATGACCGACTGCTCGAACGTCCCCTGGCAGACGGACCCGACCTGCCCGTCATCGCCGACGGCGTCCCGCTCGTTGTGCGCCCGTTCCAGATCGTGACCGTGCGACTGACCCCGCGCGCCTGAATCCGACACCGGCTGCTGCCGACCTGGCGGCCCGGACGCACTGCAGGTGCCGGAAGAAGGCCGGTCTCCTCCTCCACCTCGCACCGCGGGGTACCGGTGTGCCCGCCCGCAGACCGTGATCCGCGCCGCGGGCGGGCCCGGCGGCAGAGCCGCCTACTCCTGAACGCCGGGTCGGGCACGGCGAGTTGGGGCATGCTGAGGGTGCGCGCTCACGCGCTCGACTTCGACGGCAGGGGGCCGGTCGGTGTTACGCATCCACTTCACGGCCGAAGATCTCACCCGGACCCGGGTGGCCGCGACGATCGGCGTCGCAGCGGAGGTCTACTACAGCCTGGAACTGCTGAGGGAGCACCGGGAGTTTCCCCACCTCCGCTCGTGGCGGTCGGAGGTCGCGGGCCGGATGGGAACGGACACGCGTCCCCTGACTTCCCTGGTTCCGGTGCGCGGTCCCGGGCTCGATCTGCTGGCCCTGATGGGCGACGCGCCCTCTGTGGACCACGCCGTGGACAACCTGCTGCACGCCCCGGTGTCCCGGCTGCGACGCGAGCTCGAGGGCCTCGACTTCCACCCCGGACACCTGCCATGGGCCAGACAGGTGTCCGAGGGCGACCGTGACGCGCGGCAACAGCTCGCCGAGGCCGTGCGCGCCTGCCACCGGCTGACCGTGGAGCCCTACTGGCATCGAGGCCGGTCCGACCTGGTCGCCCTGACCACCCGTTGCGCGAACCTGATGCTGGAGGGAGGCATCGACCTGCTGCTGCGTTCGATCTGCGCACCACTGGTCCGCTGGCGTCCACCGGTGCTCGAAGCTCCCTACCCGCGCAAAGTCGAGGTGCATCTCCAGGGAAGGGGGCTGGTCATCACGCCCACGGTCTTCTCGAAGCATCCGGTGAGCTTTCTGTGGGACCCGCTCGATACCGCCCAGCCACCCCGACTGACCGTGCCGGCTCTGCGCCGGTCGCTAACCGGTAGCGAACCGGCCGAAGACGACGGCTCCTACGTGCGGAACCTGGAGTCCTTGCTCGGCCGCACGCGAGCCGCCGCCCTGCATGTGACAGTGGAAGGCTGCACGACGAGCGAACTGGCCCGCCGCCTCAACGTCACGGCCGCAGCGGCCAGTCAGCACGCGACCGTACTGCGGAACACGGACCTCATCACCACCAGCCGCCGAGGCGGGTCCGTACTGCATTTCATCACCCCTCTCGGGCTGGCCCTGCTGGGGACCGGTGCCCTGACGGAATCGTGAGATCCGAGGGGGCCGTGGCGTCAGATGGGTGGGGGCGGCGCCGCCCTGCCCGGATGCCACAAGGAAACTGGCGCCAGGTGCGCGAGGCGCCCCGCCTGCCGTTCCGCCCCCCCTCTCCCCCCCTTTAAGCCGTGACTTAAGAGGTAGGCCACAGGCGGCCGGTCCGCCCAGGATGTGAAGCCTCAACCGGCTCACCCCCACCTGGAGATCGCATGAGGACTCATCTCGCCGCCGCCCTCGGTTCCGCCGTGTTCGTCGCGGGCACCTTGCTGGGCGCTCCCGCCGCCGGAGCGCAGACCACCGCCGACGCACAGTCCGCCGACGGCCTGCCCACGCCCTTCCACGTCGCCGTCGGGAACACGTGGACGAATGGCACGGTCACCTGGTCCAACCGATCGGTCGAGGTGATAGGGACGCACAAGTCGGTGAGCCAAGCCGGTGAGGCCTACTGCCGGCGCACCTGGGCGTACACCTACGACTCCCACGACAACATGATCGGCTCGAACGGCTCCGCCGCTTCCGACACGGCATGCGGCAACACCAAGAGCTACCGCTTCACCGTGCCGGCCAATGTCGTCGGAGGAGCCTCACACGTACGCGTCTGCCTCGACAACGGCGGTCTCGTGGACCTGCTCTGCACTCCTCCCCTCAGGCGGCGCTGACCCACCGCCTCGCAGACGCCCGCCCGGCACCCGCAGGGGCCCGGACGAAGGTCCGAACCAAAGCCGTGGGGGCCAGGGCCGCGACCATGCCGTGCGGGGCCTGCCCGGTGATGCAGGCGAGTCCGGACAGGCCCCCGCTCTTGTCTACGCCCAGGGGCGGGCGGAACGAACCGGCTCATCCCATCCTGGAGATCACATGAAGACTCATCTCGCCGCCGCCCTCGGTTCCGCCATGCTCGTCGCGGGCACCTTGCTGAGCGCTCCCGCCGCCGGCGCGCAGGCCGCCGCCTATCCGACCACCTCTTTCGACGTGACAGTCGGTGCCAGCTACGTCCGTGGCACCCTGACTTGGTACAACCGATCGGTCGGGGCCGATGGAACCCTCCGGGCCGTCGGCTGCCACAGGGCGTGGTTCGGCGCCTACAGTGCCTCCGGCAAGGAGCTCGGCACCTTGAGCACCGGCATCAAGTGTGACGGGACGTATCGGTTCAACGGCCAAATCCCCGCGGATGCCCCCGGCGGGGCCGCATACGTCAAGGTCTGTATGGAGGATGTGAACACGTCTTCAAGCAAGTGCGTGCGGTACAACCGGCCCTGACCCACCCGACCGGCCAAATTCGAGGGCAACCGTTACGGCTACGACGTGTACGAGGTGACGCCAGAGCGGTTCAGCGCCGCAAAGACGCAGGTGTACGCCCGAGGAAGTCCTGTGCCGTACGGATGAGGTGGGCCTGGTCCGCGAAGCCCGCGGTGGCCGCGGCCAGGGCGGCGGTCGAATCCGGGAGGTCGGCGATGGCGGTGCGAAGCCGGCCCCAACGGCGCAAACGGGCGAGCGCGATACCAACGTCCTCTCGGACAAGGGCGCGCAGCCGCGGGGACGACAGGCCGACCTCGTGGGCGATGGAGGTGATGGGCATGTCGGGATCGCGCGATGTGCACAGGTGGATGGCGTGGGCGACTCTCGGATCAAGTGGGCGGGGGCGCCCGGTGAGTGCCTGTAGCTCGCTGTATCCGGCGGTCAGGTCCGCGCAGGTGCCGGCACCGTCGGAATCGGTGGTGCCGAGCGCGGCGAGCAAGCGGCGGACTTCGCCTGCGTCGAGCCGGATCGGCGCAGATCGGTAGGGCAGCAGCCAGGAGTCGATGAACAGGGCGATGTAGGGAGAGGTCGCCGCACAGGTGTGGGCCAGCTGAGGCGGAACCATCAGCCCGGGCGCCGTCACCATGGGCTGTCCCGGCTGGAGGAGTTCGGCGTGGCCGCCGATCGGCAGCACGGCTTTCCACGCGGGCAGCCGGTGTTGGGCGACGCGGAACGGGCGGGTCTCGGCGAACATCGTCGCCTCGGGGCCGGAGGCGAAGACGATGCGGCGATCGTTTTGTTCAAGTGCCCAGGCACGAGGTGAACGGATCATCGTGCCATGCACGTTATCGCGTCCGTTGCCTTGGCGGTGTTCCTGGTCGTCACGGGGATCGCGCATTTCCTGGCCCCCGACTACTTCCGCCTGCTGGTACCCGCATGGCTCCGCCGGGAGCGGCTCCTCGTTGCCGTCAGTGGGGCGGTGGAGATCATGGTGGGTGCGCTGGTGCTGCTTCCGGGCGGTAGACGGGCCGGGGGCTGGGCCGCCGCTGGCCTCATCACCTGTTACCTGGTGTCCCACGTGGACGCGCTGCGCCGCGCACGCCCGGACCGACCCCGGTTGCTGGAGCGGCCGTTCGGTGCGGTGGCTCGCCTGGTGGTGAACGTCCTGTACATCGCCTGGGCGGTTGCCGTGGCCAGAGCCGCGGCCTGACGCCGATGCGCGGCGACCGATTGTCCGACGTGGCGCCGAAGCGCCCGTAGTCACAGAGGAAGTCATGCCATGAGCCATCGCCTCGTCGTCGTGGGCGCCGGTTACGCCGGTCTGCTGGCGGCCAAGCGCCTCGCCCGCAAGCTGCGCCGCAGCGATGTCACCATTACGTTGGTCAACGCCTCGGACCGGTTCATCGAACGGGTCCGGCTCCATCAGCTGGCCGCCGGGCAGCAATTGGCGGCGCTGTCGCTGCGTCGACAGCTCAGCGGCGCATCGGTCCAGCTGGTCGTCGGGCGCGTGACCGCGATCGATGCCACTGGCCGGACCGTGTGTATGGACACCGTGCCCCGAGTGATCGGCTACGACACCCTGGTGTACGCGGTGGGCAGCCGGGCGCGGCTCGACGATGTTCCGGGGGCGGTCGAGCACGCGTACGCTGTCGCCGATCCTGAGCAGGCAATACGGTTGCGGCACAGAGTTGCCGAGGTTGCGTCGGGCGGCACTGTCGCGGTGGTCGGCGCAGGGCTGACGGGGTTGGAAACCGCTTCGGAACTTGCCGAAAGTTACCCCGAGTTGCGAGTCCGGCTGTTCACCGGTGCCGATGATGTGGGGGCCGGGCTCGCGCCGCGCGCCCGGACCCACGTGCGGCGCGCTCTCGACCGGCTGGGTGTCTCGGTTCATCCGAGGACCCTTGTCGTGGCGGTGCGTGAGGACGGCTTGGACACCCGCGACGGCGCGTCCTTCGCCGCTGACGCCGTCGTGTGGACCACCGGGTTTCAGGTGCCGGAGCTGGCGCGTGCGGCGGGATTCGCGACGGATGAGAGCGGCCGGATGCTCGTCGACGCCACCCTGCGCTCGGTCTCGCACCCTGAGGTGTACGCCGTCGGCGACGCGGCTGCGGGGGTGTCGGTGGGCGGAGCGCCGAGCCGAATGTCCTGCCAGGCAGCCCTGCCCATGGGCCGGGGTGTGGCCGACGTCATCGCAGCTCGGCTGACGGGCCGGGAACCCGCGCCCGTTCGGATCGGTTACGCCTTCACCAACATCAGTCTCGGCCGACGCGACGCTGTCGTCCAGTTCACCCACGCCGATGACCGCCCGCGCGGGCTCGTCCTGACAGGACGTGCCGGAGCGGCCCTCAAGGAGGTTGTCGTACGAAGCACAGTACGGTCCGGGCCGCGTGGTGAGCCGGGCAGTGACGAGTCGGATTCCTGAACCAACTCGCCCACCGCAGGGACGATGTTGCCTCACGAGGCCAACTGAGGAACGCGTACCACAGCGCGACGACACATGTTGGGCGCTTCAGCTCTTGCCGTCCAACTAGGCTGTGACTCAGGGTTGTTGAGAGCGTTTTGGTTCACGGACAGGGGCGCGCCTTCTGTTCCTTCCACTCGGAGGAGGACCGCCATGCCGCTTATCGCCCTTGCAGTCTTCGCCCTCGTCATCAGCTTTGAGCGACTCATCCAAGGGAAGCTCAACCCTATGGGCCTGCTCGCCCTCGCCATCCTGGCCATCGGCTTCAAGACGAAGAGACCCTTCGTGGCCTTCATTGGGGCCTTCAGTCTCGCGCTGTTGCTCGTTGACAGCTTCTGACGTGAAGCGGGTCGCAGGCAGCGCCGGTGTCCCGCTCCTGCGCCACCGAGTCATCCTGCTCGCCCGCCTACGCCTCCGAGGTAAGGGCCCGACAGCGAAAGGCGACTTCGGGCCCAGATCCTGATGGGACGCCCTCGAATCCGCGGCCTGGCTCACTCTGGCGAGCCAATGACGGTCACAGCTCCCACCGAACCCATTGAAGTGATCTGCTTCACACCCTGTCACAGCGTCCGATGCTGCGGTGACTTACGGTCCCTAACAAAGCCGTTGGACGTGGCGGTGGGTGATCACGCAGACGGCGTGCCCAAGGAATGCTTCGTGGATGTCGTCGCGTCTCTCCCAGCGGATGCGCAGGCGGCGGAATCCGTGGAGCCAGGCGATCGTGCGCTCGACGACGTAGCGGAAGACGCCCAGGCCGGCGCCGTGCGGCTCGCCCCGTCTTGCGATCACGGGCCGGATGCCGCGCTGCCAGAGCAGGCGGCGGTAAATGTCGTGGTCGTAGCCCCGGTCGGCCAGCAGAGCATCCGGGCGGCGACGCGGCCTGCCGACCCGGCCCGCGACGGGCGGGATCTTGTCGAGCAGAGGCAGCAGCTGGGTGATGTCGTTGCGGTTGCCGCCGGTCAGCGATACCGCGAGCGGGATGCCCTGGCCGTCGACGACGAGGTGGTGCTTGCTGCCCGGCCGGGCGCGGTCGACCGGGCAGAACATCCTGATCAACGGCGCAGGCAGCGCAGTGGGCGGGTACGCCGTCCAGCTTGCCGCGCAGGCCGGTGCCACCGTGACCGCGACCGCCGGTGCGCGCAGCCGCGACCGTGTGCGCTTCTACGGCGCGGGCCGGGTCGTCGACTACGCCGTGACCCCCGTTGTGCGGGCGCTGGCCGGGCAGCACTTCGACGTGGTGCTTCAGTTGGCTCCCGCAAGCGCCGAGGAGAACGCGCAGCTGGTGGACCTGGTCACCGACGGCGGGGCCTTCGTCAGCGTCACCACTCCCGGCCCGCAGGATGTCGGGCGCGGGGTGCGCACGGTGCACGTGTTCGGGCGTAGCGACGTCACTCAGCTCGCCGAACTGGTCGCCCGCGTCGACGCCGGAGATCTGGCGATCGAGGTGGCCCAGCGGCTGCCACTGGCCGACCTGCCTACAGTCCACGCTCGCGCCGCCGGGCGGTTCGCCCGGATCGCCGAGCTCGCCGCCCGGGCCGAGGGCGGAGCCCTGGCCGAGCGGCTGCGTGCCGACCAGGCCGCGGTCCGCGCCCCGGCTGCCGCCGGAGAGCTGGCCGGCAAGACCGTCCTGACCCCCTGACTTGCTGACCCGAGCAACACCGACACCGGCCTCCTCAGCCTGGGTCATGCCAGGAGGCATCGGGGGAACCCCGTCTCACCTCCAGCGACTTGGAGGTTGGCCCGGGTCGTTGTCCTGGAGCACGTCGGAGCGAGCACCATCCTGTTGGCCGGGACGCGTCCCGCCGGGATCATCATCCGACCGGACCGCCTCCCGGCCAAGGTCCGTGTCGCCGTCAACGGCTGTTCGTGGATGCCTCGTTCGAGGTGGTGACCGTACCTGGATCGGTGGAGCGTTGCGGCGCCGCGGGGCCTTCCGCGGGCTTGGAACTCGCCAGCCACAGGCCGGTGAACACGGCGGTGGCCAAAGTGACGGCGCCGACAGTGAGGAAGGCGCTGTTGAGGCCGGTCTCGAAGGAGGCACCGCCGGATTGCCGGGAGCGGACGATGGCTCCGAGCACCGCCACGCCGAGCACCGCGCCGATCTGCCGGGTGGTGCTGCTGATGCCTGATGCGAGGCCGCCTTCCTGCGGGCTGACTGCCTGGATGGCGGCTCCCGTCAGTGGGGACATGGCCAGGGCGAAACCGATGCCGATGACTCCCAGCCGCCACCACACGTTCCCGTAGCCGGTGTCGGCGTGCACCATGCCGAGCGCCAGCAGTCCCAGGCCCGCCAGGGCCAGGCCGGTGGTGACCACGATGCGGAAGCCGTACCGGGCCGCGAGCCGGCCCGCGTACGGGCTGACGATCACCATGGCGAGGGACAGCGGCAGGGTCTGCAGGCCGGCGCGCAGGATCGAGCTGCCCTGGACGTACACGAAGAACTGGGAGAAGAAGAACGACGAACCCATGAGCGCGAACCCCACCACGACCATGGCGGTGTTGGACACGGTGAACAGGCGCTGCCGGAACAGCCGCAGCGGCAGCATCGGAGCGGAACGGCGCGCTTCGACGGCGACGAAGGCGGCGAGAAGGATCACCGCGGCGGTGAAGCTGCCCAGAATCACCGGCGACGTCCAGCCGCGGACACCACCCTCGATCAGCCCGTAGGTCAGCGCCCCCACCCCCAGAACGGACAGCACCGTCCCCGGGATATCGATCGCGGGGGCGCTCGGATTGCGGGCCTCCTCGAGGCTGCGCAGACCGAGCATCAGAAGGATCACGCCGATGGGCAGATTGACCAGGAAGATGGCGGGCCAGCCGAAGGCATCGGTCAGTACGCCGCCGGCCACGGGGCCTGCGGCCAGACCGATTCCGCTGAATCCGGCCCACAATCCGATCGCCTTGACTCGTTCTTGCGGTACGGGATAGGCCGCGACGAGCAGGGCGAGCGAAGCAGGGCTCAGCGCCGCGGCCCCGATGCCCTGCAGAACCCGGCCGGCGACCAGCCAGCCGACCGAGGGCGCGAGGCTGCACAGCACTGACGCGGCGGTGAACACCGCCACGCCGGTCAGGTACACCCGCTTGCGCCCGAACCGGTCGGCGAAGATGCCGCCGGACAGCAGCAGCATGGCGACCAGCAGTACGTACGCGTCGACGATCCACTGCAGACCGGTCAGTTGAGTGTGCAGCCGGTGCTGCATATCGGGCAGCGCCGCTCCGACGATCGTGTTGTCGAGCAGGACCATGAATTGGCCTAGGCAGGTCACCGTGAGCAGCAGGGCCCGGTTCGATCGGCTGCCTAGGGCCGCATGCGATGCAGTGATGGGGTTTCCTCTCGATCGGCAGTTCCGCCCGGCCGCGGCCGGTGGTAGACCTGAGCGCTCTAACGCAGTCGGCGACTGCGTTAGGTGACTGTAAGGAGGCTGTTCCACAAACGCAAGTCGTGACTGCGTTAAGGTGAGGGATATGAACGAGCAACAGCGAGCCCGGCGGCCCGGCGGGCGCAGCGCCCGCGTCGGCGCGGAGGTGCACCAGGCCGTCACCGACCTGATCAGCGAGCGCGGTTACGGGAACTTCACCGTCGGCGAGGTCGCAGCCCGCGCGGGCGTAGCCGACAGCAGCATCTACCGCCGTTGGGGCAGCCTGGAAACTCTGCTCACCGACGTGGCGCTCACCCGCCTCAACACGAAGTCGCCGATGCCCGACACTGGAAGCCTGGCCGGCGACCTGCGCACTTACGCGGCCAATGTGGCCCGCGAGATCACCGGACCCGACGGCCTGGCGGTGGTGCGCCTGGCCGTCACCCTGTCGAGCAACGGTCAGCAGGGCTCGCAGGCGGGTGACGATCTCCGCGACGAACGCATCCGGCAACTGCGGACCATGCTGGATCGCTCCCGCGAACGCGGCGAGCACGCACCCGACGCGCTCGACGTGCTGGACCACATCCTGGCCCCGATGTATATCCGCGTCCTGTTCGGCATGGGCCCACTCACCCCGGACTACGTCGACGGGCTGGTCGGCAGGTTGCTGTGATCTCAGCCTGATCCCCGGGACCAGCCCCAGCGCGGCGCCAGGCTCCGTGAGGTGTTCGCCGACACGCTCCTGGACAGCTCAGGATCCGGCCCTTGGCCGACTCACGCGGCTGGCCAAATCCGCCGGCCGACGGGCCCCGCCGCGGTGGATCGGAGTGAAGTCGACGCCCAAGTGCGGGTCATATGCGTCAGGTTCGTCGGCGAGCTCGTGGGTGGAGTGGACGAGGACGCCTTGGTCGTCATCCGCAGACATCGGCTTGTTGCCGGCCGCCAGGCAGGAGGAGCACACCCCGCGGGGCATGGGTCGCGGTTCAACTTCCGACGTGGCGCAGACCGTAATAGTCGCTCCGGCACCGACGAGTTGGTCCTACCATCGCGGGGAGCCAGGTACCGCGGGGGGACGCATGATTCTGATTCTGATTCCGATCGCCTACCTCGTGCTGTTCCTTGTGTGGACGGTGCTGCCCATCGTTTTCCCCAGGGATCGGCGCGGAACGTGGCTCACGGCGGCCCATCTGTCTTTCTCGGTAACCGCCCTCCTGCTGGCCTGGCTTACTGATCTCCCCCTGGCCCAACTCGCCGCGATCCTGGGCGCTTTGGGCGGGTTGATCGCCGCCATGCGACTACTTGCGCAGAGGGCATTCGCGGACAGCCGGAGTTAGGGCCCTTCTGGAGGATCTCCGTGGGTGAAGGAGCGGCGTTCGGTGTGTGCCCTGGGGGTCGATGGCGTCGCGAACCGGTCCCCGCCACACGCAGTGGTGTGGAGGGGGACGGCGCCTGCCGCCGGTCAGCTGATCGGTGGCGGGAGCGGGACCCGGGCTGCGAGGAACTTCGGAGCCATCTCGCGGTAGCTGTCGGTGATCAGTTCAGCCAGCTCGGTCCAGTCGGTGTGGTCACCGAGAACGACTGCGACGACGTTGTGACCCCATCCGGCACGGAGAAACGGGAAGCCACCGGCAGTCAGGCCGAGCACATCGTCGACGGGTACCCGAAAAGTCATCACGACCGGTTCCTGATCTGCGGCCACATACGAGGCGTAGACCGGGTAGCGATCCACGTCCGGCGTGTAGACATGGCAAAACGTCCGCGTACGGATCCGCCAGCGCACGCCGATCCAGGCTGGCCCCTCGTACGACTCGGGCAGCTTTCGGCAGATCGACCGCAACCGGTTCAGTATCTCCGACGGCACGTCTCCAGGACTGGACATAGGCCGACACTAGCGCCCGCCCGCGGATTTCGCGCCGGACCCGGCTGGGCGGGGAAGCCCGCGGGCAGCGCGGAACCCAGAGACTACCGGGGCCCATCGCGAAACCAGGGCGTGGTGATGACGACCTGTGGCACATTTCCTGGCCCGTAACGCTGGTGACTCCGTGTCATGTCGCGACGTCGTCGGCCACGGGTGACTACCCGCAGCCTGATGGGCGCGAGCGCTTCCGCGAACGAAGGATCACTTCATGTTCCAGCTTCCGGACTTGGCCAGGCAACCGCGCTCTTCGACTCGGGCTGGGCGTGGTTGGTCAAGAAGAGCGACGTCTCTCTCGACATCGTCTCCACCAGCGACGCCGCCACCGCGCTCACCACCGACACGACACCCCTGCTCGTCATCGACGTGTGGGAACACGCCTACTACATCGACTACCGCATCCTGCGAGCGAAGTACGTCGACGCGTTCAGGCACGTCATGAACTGGGACTTCGCCGCCAAGAACCTCGGCTGAGCGACACGGTAGCCCGCCGCCCCGGCCCGGCAGAACCAATGGTCGGGGCCGGTGAGCATGATGATGCGCCGATGGCCGCGGCCGACCGCCGCGCTTCGACCCGGCCGACTACCGCGGGCGCCACGCGGTCGAGTGCGGGATCAATCGCCTCAACAGGCACCGCGCGGTCGCCAAGCGCCATGGCTGGTTGGCGGTCCGCTATGAGGCGACCGTCCCCGTTGCCGCCATCAACGAGTGGCTGTTGACCGTCGCTCTTCCTGTCGAGCCTGTCAAGCCTGTCGGGCCTCGGCGAGCCGGTTACTGCGGTCGATCTCCGGCATGTGTGTCTCGGCCCAGACCCGCAGGGCGGAGAGCGGGATTTCGAGGGACAGGCCGAGCTCGGTGAGGCGATAGTGGACGGCGGGCGGCACTGTGGGTTCCACGCGGCGCGCGACCAGGCCATCACGGACCAGGCTCTGCAGCGTGACAGACAGCATCTTCTGCGAGATGCCCGGAACGCGACGCCGAAGTTCCGCGAACCGGAGCTCGCCGGGGTCCGTCTCGGCCAGCACCTTGACCACCATCGACGTCCACTTGGTGCCGATACGGTCGAGCAACTGGCGGGTCGGGCAGTTCGGGTCCAGCAGATCGCCGCGCTCACCGGACCGCCGACTGGGTTCGTCGGCCATGGACGTGGTCACCCGGGGCTCACCACCTGAGGGGAAAGTGCCGTCTTGGAGGGACCAGGCTAGTTCCCTAGCGTGACCCTGTCACCATTCCTCACCACCCCTGGAGCGCCCCCTCCATGCCCGAACTGCGACGCATTCCTGTCAACGGTGTCGAACTCAACGTAGCCCTCGCCGGATCCGGCCCGGCCGTCCTCCTGTTGCACGGCTTTCCGCACACATGGGAGCTATGGACGGACATCATGGCCGACCTGTCCGACCGCTACCGCGTCATCGCGCCGGATCTGCGCGGATTCGGCGCGAGTAGCCCGGCCGCCTCCGGGCATGACGCCGGCACCCTCGCCGAGGACGCCGCAGCGCTCCTCACCGAGCTCGGCGTGGATTCTGCCGCAGTAGTGGGTATCGACGCGAGTACCCCATCGGCCTTCCTCCTCGCCCTGCGCCACCCCGGTCTCGTCCGACGCCTGGTCGTCATGGAGTCCGTGCTGGGCGGGCTACCCGGCGCCGAGGACTTCCTCGCCGACGGGCCGCCGTGGTGGTTCGGCTTCCATACCGCCGCGCCCGGCCTCGCCGAGACCGTACTGGAAGGCCACGAGGCCGCCTACATCGACTGGTTCCTGCACGCCGGCACGCTTGGCGACGGCGTGGCCCCTGCCATCCGGGACGCCTTTGTCCACGCGTACACGGGCAGCCGCGCGTTGAGCCGCGCGTTCTCGTACTACCGGGCCCTGCCCGAAAGCTCACTGCAGATCTCGCAGGCCGTCACCACCACCCGCCTGACGGTGCCGACAATGGCTTTGGGCGCCCAACCTGTCGGCGCCGCACTGGAACGCCAACTCCGCCCCGTCACCGACGACCTCACCGGACACGTCATCGAAGACTGCGGCCACATCATTCCACTGCACCGACCGAACGCCCTGCTCGCGCTGTTGGGTCCGTTCCTGGCCGGTGAGGACGCGATTGCGGCGTGACCGGGGCAGTCGCCGACAATTGATCTTGACCGCAAGGCCCGACTGGCACCCCTCGCCCCTACAACGCTGGGTTGGTCTCGGGCGCGGATACTGCGAGGAGAGACCAGAAACCAACAACTCGAGCGGAGAATGGCTTTGAGCAGCACGTGGCTCATCTACAGCGGAGCCCTGATGGTGCTCCTGTCCATCGGGGTCCTGCTCTTCGTAGGCAGACCTGCAACCCCTGCATGGCGTGACACCACATCCATAGCCTGCGGTGTCGTCGTCTTTGCCGTTGTGTGTGTTCCGGCGCTACTCCTTCACGCACCGGCTCAAGTCGCCGCGGCTGGGGCTTGCTTCTGGATGGCTGCAGCCATGACCAGCATGCACGCCGTACGCGGCCGTATCGGCTCGCACAGCTGACCGCGACGGGTGCCGACCACGCGGCACAACGATGTCTGATTGCCGCCAGCATCGTCCTGCTGCTGTGCTCATGCTGGCGGCATGACGATGCCATCCACTACAGAATCAGCAACAGTTCTCACCGCCATGTATGCGGCTGAGGCGGAGTACCTGGCGGCGGGAGGCCCTGGCGAGGCTTCGTTCGACCTGCTCGCTCCCTTCTTTGCGCCGGATGTCGAGCTGCACCAAGCAGATGCTCTGCCCTATGGAGGCATTTGGCGTGGGCACAAGGGCATGACGCAGTTCTTCCTCATGATGGGAGAGGTGTGGGAGTCGTTCGACATGGTGGAGCAGGAGTTCCTTGCCACCGGTGAGACCGCGGTCGTGCTCACACAGGTCCGTGCTCGCGCTCGCGCGACCGGCCGTGAACTCAGCTTCCCGATTCTGCAGGCGATCACAGTCAAGGACGGTCGGATCACCGAGGTCCGTCCGTTCTACTGGGACACGCGGGCTATCGCCGACGCCTGCGCCGTGCCGAAACCGACAGCCTGAGGCCGACGGCAAAACCCACGGGGCACAGCCTTGTCGGACTTCGGCGGCCGACCACCGCGGGGGCGTCCGAGGCCGTGGTCGGCCGGCTCAACGGCAATGCCGCCGGGCGTCCGCCTGTGGCCCGGCTCTGCCGAGGGCGGGCCGAAGCAGGTGTTTCAGGCCGTGCGAACCGGCTGGTCACCGACTGACTCCGCATCGGTTTCGCCGGCTTCGATGTCCGAGAGATCGCGGTGACGGGTCTCCTCGGCGCAGCCGAGGGCGATGACGGTGAGCAGGACGGCTGCCATGACGTAGAGGGCGACGGGTGCGGCGCTGTCGTACTGGGCGAGCAGGGCGGTGGCGATGAGCGGAGCCGGGGCTCCGGCGGCCACGGAGGAGAACTGGGCGCCGATCGATGCTCCGGAGTAGCGCATGCGAGTGGCGAACATTTCGGAGAAGAAGGCCGCCTGTGGGGCGTACATGGCGCCGTGGAAGAGCAGGGCCACGGTGACGGCTGTGATCATTGCCCCGAAGGACTGCCGGTCGACCAGGGTGAAGAACGGGTAGATCCAGATCCCCATGCCGAGGGCGCCGATGAGGTAGACGGGGCGGCGTCCGATCCTGTCGGAGAGGGCGCCCCACAGGGGGATGGTCACGAAGTGAACGGCGGATGCGATCAGGACGGCATTGAGTGCGGTCTGTTTGCTCGTGTCGGCGTGCTCGGTCGCGTACACGAGGATGAAGGCGGTGACGACGTAGTAGGAAATGTTCTCCGCCATGCGGGTGCCCATGGCGATGAGGACATCGCGCCAGTGGTCGCGCAGGACGGCGAGTACGGGCGGCCTTTCGCTGACGGCCTGTTCGCTCTTGCGGCGTTCGGCCGCTGCCAGGGCGGCCTTGAACACGGGCGATTCGTCGACGGAGAGCCGGATCCACAGTCCGACGAGCACCAGCAGGCCGGAGAGCAGGAACGGCACCCGCCACCCCCAGGAGTTGAACGATGCGTCGGACAGTGTTGCCGTCAGCGTGGCGAGGACGCCGGTGGCCAGCAGTTGCCCGGCCGGTGCTCCGGTCTGCGGCCACGAGGCCCAGAAGCCGCGCCGTCTGGCATCTCCGTGCTCCGCCACCAGCAGAACCGCGCCGCCCCACTCGCCGCCCAGGGCGAAGCCCTGTACCAGGCGCAGTGCGGTGAGCAGGACGGGAGCGGCCGAGCCGATGGTGGCGTGGGTGGGGATCAGACCGATCAGGAAGGTCGCGCCGCCCATCAACAGCAGGCTGTAGACGAGGAGTTTCTTGCGTCCCAGCCGGTCGCCGAAGTGGCCGAAGACGAGGGCACCGATGGGGCGGGCGGCGAAGCCGACGGCGTAGGTCAGGAATGACAGGAGCGTGCCGACCAGTGGATCGGAATCGGGGAAGAAGAGTTTGTTGAACACGAGGGCGGCGGCGGCGCCGTAGAGGAAGAAGTCGTACCACTCGATGGTGGTGCCGATGAGGCTGGCGGCCACGATCTTCTTCAGGTCTCTGGGGGCCTGGGGTTGTGCTGGGGCCGGGGACGGCATGTGATGCACCACTTTCGGGACGGTGGCTGAAGTTGTTCGCGGTCTTGCACCAGAGTGGGATCCTCGGCCCGTCATCCGTTATGTGCGGAACGGCCACTGATCCTGCGGGGATGTCCTCGCCGCAGCCATACCGGGCCGTGCGCGGCCTCTTTTCATGGCCTCCGTGCGTGGTCCCTGTGCGTGGCCTCATGGCGTGGCCTCCGTGCGGCGCGCTGTGTTGCTGAGCGCTGGGCGCTGAGGCTGGGCGCACAGGGCGCACCGGTCGGATCAGCTCCGTGGCCGGGTGCTGTGGCAGGTGAAGCTGTGTGCGGAGTCCGGATCGCCGTGGCCGCGGAACTTCGGCCAGGAGGGATAGGCGCACAGCGGCCGAGTGCGGGCGCTTTGGGTGGGGCCGGCGTCGGTGACAACAGGCCGTGCGGGCGCGTTGCCGTCTTCTGCCCAGCTTTCCAGGGCACTGAGAGAGTCGTAGCTCGCCGCGAAGGACGCGTCGACGTTGGCGTGGTTGGCGCCGGGAACGAGATAGAGCCGGGCGAAGGCGCGGGTGGCCTGTGGGCCCATGTGCTTTTGGACGCGCTGGAAGTACTCGACGGTGGAGCGGTGGCTGACGAGTTCGTCGGCGGTGCCGTGCAGGACGAGGAGTTTTCCGCCTGCCTGGGCGAAGCGGCGCAGGTCGGGGTCGTTGACGTCCTGCAGGGCGGAGAGGCGGCTGATGCGTGGCTGCCAAGCGCCGGGATCGCGGGGGTCGACGGCCAGCGAATCGTGGGCCGGGTTGCGGGTGACGAAGTACCGCACCCATTGGTCCCAGAACTGGACGCCGTAGCCGCTGTCCTTCGGCATCGGGTGGCCCGGTGCGCGGGAACCCATCCCCAGCAGTGGGGTGCTCATGTCGGCGCCGGAGAGGAAGGGGAAACCTGGGTAGCCGGTCTCGCCGCTGGCCAGGCGGTGTTTCCATCGCAGCGGAGAGGAGAGCGCCTCGACGGCGTGGATCTGGTGATCCGACAGGCACGTGTCCGCGGTGTCCTTGCCGCGCGGGCAGCGCAGGGTGCGGGGCTGGAAGCGGCAGCCCGACTCGTCGGAGATGACGCCGTCGCGCAGCCCGTCGTCACCGTCGCAGGACCGGATGACGCCGCGGTACAGCAGCTCCTGCTCGGCTGGGTTGAGGAAGGCCCCGGGGCGGGAGAGTATCTGGGCTTCGTGGCCGAAGAACAGGTTGAGGCTGGCGGCGTTCCAGGCGGGGTAGGCGGCGATGACGCCGTCGAAGTCGGTGGGCCAACGCTGGGCGACGGCGAGTGCTTCGCGCCCGCCGCTGGAGCCGCCGGCGAAGTAACTGTGGTCGGGGGCCGCGCCGTAGCGCGTGCGGGTGATGTAACGCGCGGCGTCGTGGTCTTCTTCAGCGCGTCGCCGGAGAAGTTGCGTACGGCTTCGTCGTTGACGCCGAAGGAGCCGTCGAGGGAGGTGACCGGTTTGAAGTCCGGCGCCGCCTGGTGGCCGGAGTCGCCGGCGTAGGTGGCGTAACCGCGGCTGAGCGGGCGCGGCTGGTCGGTCGGGCCGAAGGGGACGTTGCCCGTGACGTCGGGGATGGTGCCGTCGTAGCCTCCGCCGCCGAACATCATCGTCTTCTTGTTCCACTGCTGGGGCAGGGCGACGCGCAGGGTGATGTCGGGCGCCTGTGGGTCTACGGGGTGCAGGACGGCGTCGACGCGGCAGTACGTGCCGGTCGCCGAAGTTCCGCTGCTGGTTGGTGTGATGGTGTTCGCCGCGCTCACCTCGCCGCCCGTGGTGGGCAGCCCGATCACTGAGGCGGGCAGCCGCAGGCCGCGCAGGTCACTACAGTCTGTCGGTCCCTGGGCGGCGTGTGCGGGAAGCAGGAGCGTGCCGCTGACCAGGGCGCAGGCCAGCCCTGTTGCGGCGATGGTTCTCTTCATGGCGTCTCCGTCGCTTGTGCCTCATGTCGCGAGGCGCAAAGGTTACGAAGCGTGCCGCCAGGGACGGTATGGGCTGGACGCACACATGGGCGGCCTGCGAGATGTGGTGGGGGCGCGGGGCGGCGTCAGGGTCCTTCTCCCACGGAGATCCGTCAGAAGGGCCCTAAGGCTTGCTGACTTTCAGCAGCCGCAGGGCGACCTGGATCTCCAGGAGCCGTTCCGGGTCGCGCCAGTCGGCGCCGAGGAGTTGGCTCATCCGGCCCAGGCGTTGGCTGACGGTGTTCACGTGCAGGTGCAGCAGACGTGCGGTGTTGCGGGCGTGCTGGCCGGTGCGGCAGTACGTGTCGAGTGTGTGCACCAGGTCGGAGTGGTGGGTGCGGTCGTACTCGATGAGCGGGCCGATGACAGAGTCGATGAAGGCGGCGGTGGCCGGCTCGCCGCTGAAGAGGGCTCCGACGAATCCGAGTCCGCGGGTGTCGGCGATCTCGCCGGTTCTGCCGAGGGCGACCAGGGCGTGCAGACAGTTGTCCGCCTCACGGAAGGCGGCGCCGATGTGGGTGATGTCCGTGGCTTGCGCGGTCCCGGCGGTGACGGGGTGGCGTGAGATCCGGGCGAGTTCGTCGACGGCGCGGCGTGCCGGGTCCTGACGGTCATCACCTGGCAGCAGCAGGATGACGGTGTTGCGCTGGAAGGTCGCCAGACCGTGGGAGCGCCGGGCGAAGGCCGCGGCGGCTGCGTAGACCCGCTCGCGTGGTTCGTCGTCGACCTGGGCCACCACCGCGGTACGACAGGCGGCGAGGTCGACGCCGAGCAGGGCGGCACGGTGCCGCAAGAGGTCGTAGTCCTTGCTGTGCGCGGCCAAGAGGTCGCCAAGCAGTTCTCCGCGCACGCGGGCCTCGGCCTCCGCCATGCGTCTGCGGGTGACGAGCACGAGGGAGGCCACCAGTGCGGCCCTCTCCAGGATGCGCCGGTCGGTGGCGTCGACCTGCGCGGTGGCGCTCAGGACGATGGTTCCCAGGGGCTCGGACTCGGTGATCAGGGGAACGGCGCACCGAGTCGCCCGGATCACGGTGTGCCCGGCCTGCCAGGCGGCGTCGCTGAGCCGGCCGAGTTCGTCGGCCGGCACCGCGTCCTGACCGCAGGACTGGGCCACGATGTTGCCCTCCTCGTCGAGGACGACCACCGTGCCGGCCACTGCCGTCGCGGTCGCCTGTACGACTTCATCGACGCCGTTGCCCTGGATGACCAGGCGGGTGAGCCGTTCATGAACCTCCGCGGTGCGTTCCAGGTCCGCCATGTGGGAGCTGATCGTGTCGTTGGCGACCCGCAGTTCTGACACCGCCTGCTGGGCGGCGCTCAGCAAACGGCTGTTCTCGATGGCCACAGCCGCGTGCGAGCCGAGCATCATCAGAACACTGATGTCCCGGCTGCTGAACTCCTGCTGACTGCGGTGTGCGGCCAGCAGGACGCCGATCACCTCCTGGTTGAGTTTGACCGGCACCCCCAGTAGGGACTCGATCCGCTCCGCGGCGACGGTCTTGTCGATCTCGGCGGTGTGGGTGAAGGAGCCATCGGTGAGGTAGGCGGCAACCGCGTAAGGTGCCCCGGTCCGCGCGACGATCCCGCCGACGCCGGTACCCACGGGCAGCCGCAGTTCGCGCAGCAGGCCGGAGATGTTGCCGGCCGCCGCTTTGATGTAACTGTCGCCACGGCCACGGTCGCTGAGGCTGATGTAGGCGAGGTCGCAGTCCAGCAGCCGCCGTGCCCGGTCGGCGATCGCCTGGAGGATGGGGTCCAGGCCCCGCAGCGAAGCCAGGTCGTTCGCGGTGTCATTGAGCAGCTGGAGTTCCGCCTCGTTGCGGCGGTGGCGCAGAAGCCTTTCCCGCAGACGCAGCGCGATCGCTCGCTCCTCTTCCAGCACGTCGAGCCGGTCGGTAGGCTCCCCCGCGGCGCGGGCCTGTGCCAGCACGTCGTCGAAGGCGTCGATGTCGGTGTCGTGGAGCAGCAGTTTCAGGAAAGACATGCCGTAGGTGTGTGCCATCGATCCTCCGTCGAGCAGTGCTCTTGGCGCCCGGCAAGTATGGCGCCGCACCGCGGCTGGGGCACCGCACTGGAGAGGAGCGAACCGCCTTCCTCACTGCTGTTCCTATCGGCGCACTGTCGTTCCTATCGGCCTTCGAGGAGCACCAGCGGCCCACCTGGGCGCTTTACGGCTGGCCGAGGTTGCGGCGGATGCCGCTGTCCAGGCGCTGTGCCACTTCTTCGTCCCGCCCGGCCGGCCAGGTCAGCAGCCCGCCTCCGGAGGCGCGGCCTCGGTGTCCGGCGGCGAGGGGCTTGTCGAGCGCGGGGGAGGTGATCTCGGTCGACAAATGGGGCGCCAGGCTGTCGAGGATGTTCCTGGTCAGGTCCAGTCCGATGAAATCCGCGTTCTCCATGGGGCCCACGGCCGACCAGCGCAGGCCCAGGCTCGCCCGCATGACCGTGTCGATCGTCACCGGGTCGCAGACTTCCTGCTCCAGCAGATGCAGTGCCTCCCGTACCAGCGCGAACTGGAGCCGGTTGCCGATGAATCCCGGGACATCGCGGTGCAGGCGCACCGTCGTCTTGCCCATCTCGTTCAGCACGTCGCACGCTTCCTGCACGAACCGGTGGTCCGTCTCCGCTCCCGGGGCGACCTCGACCAGTGGAATGACGTACGGCGGGTTCCACCAGTGCACTCCCACCAGCCGCTGCGGGTGCCGCATGCCTTTGGCCACCTCGGTGAGCGAGAGCACCGAGGTGTTGGACCACACCGGCATCACGGCCGGAATCTTCGCTTCCAGCGCCTGCAGGACCTGCTGCTTGACGTCGAGGCGCTCGGGGACGGCTTCGATCACGGCATCTACCCGCAGCACCAGGTCCGACAGTGTTTTCACCGCTGTGATGCGCGCGGTCACCAGCCCGACATCGCCCGGCAGCATGTCGCAGCGTTCCAGGGCCCGCACGATGCGCTCATCGAGCGATGCCAGAGTCGCAGATTCCGCGTCGTACACGACGACACGGTGTCCTGCCCGAGCCAGAGCAACAGCGATCCCGTGCCCCATGAGCCCGCCGCCGATGATTCCGAACCGAATCATTGTGTGTCCTCCGAGAGTTGGGCGAATGTAGCGATGAGGGCCGGGCGGATGTGTGCGGCGCAGTGCGCCGTCGCGACATCCGACAGCCGCAGCCGCGGGGCGAGGTGCGCAGCAGGCGCAGACCGAGCAGACCGAGACCGCGCGACGTCGCGCACGCGCCGGTGACCCGGGCAACCGCACGTCGGACGGCGCCCAGGACAATCTGCCGTCGTTCACAGTCCCGGCCGAGTCGCCATGACCGTATGCCGCTACTGCACGACTCCACGAGGGGAGCAGCGCACATACACAGCGCGTCAGGCGTGTGCCGAGTGCATACTCCGCGTGCCCACGCGGCCGGGGCGCCGACGGGTCGCTCGCGTCCCGGCCCGTACGGCCAAGACGTAATGGCTGGAGCGGACACCGCGAGGGGCGAAAGAGGTGCGCTGTACCCATCTGACTGCTGCAGCAGGCGGTTCTAGCGTCCTCGGTGTCACCACACCCCACAACTCCTGTCGGCATCCTGCTGAGCGCGAGCCGCACATCAGCGCTCGGTGACCGTACGACGGGTTAGGAGCATCCACATGCTGTTTGCATCCATGAGGCCCAGCGGGACGGCATCGACGCACACAGGCAGTCGGCGACCAGCCTGTACACGGCGGCTGCTCAGTGCCTCCGTCGCGGCCCTGCTGACCACGAGTCTGCTGGGCCTGGCCACCCAGGCGTCCGGCGCAGCGCCCCAGCCGGCGCCCGCCGCTGCCGGACACGACCCGGTGATCATGATCCCGGGCATGACCGGCACCCCGGCCAACATGAACCCCATGAAGTCCAACCTGCAGACCAACGGCTGGCCCGCGAACAGGCTGTTCACCTGGACCGACAGCAGCAACATGACGCAGGACCTGGCCAAGGCCGCCCAGCAGCTCTCGGCCAAGGTCGACCAGGTCCGCAGCCAGACCGGGGCCGACAAGGTCGTCCTCGCCACATGGTCCGCCTCCACCCTCGCCGCCCGCTACTACATCAAGAACCTCGACGGCGCCGACAAGGTCTCCCAGTACGTCGGCTTCGCCGGACCGCAGCACGGCACCACCAACAACGGCTGCCAGTGGTACGTGTCCTGCCAGCAGTTCGCCTCCCCCAACACCCCCTTCCTCAAGGCCCTGAACAACCCCTCCGAGGTCCCCTCCAACGACAAGATCGACTACCTCACGATCAGGTCGACAGCCGACTACAACGCCACGCCCGTCGACACCGCGATGCTGGCCGGCGCGGACGAGAACTACCTCATGAGCGGGCCCATGGCACCCAACCACTTCCTGATCATCTCCAACGCCACAGCGCTGGCGAAGATGCGTTCCTTCATCACCGCGCACGAAAACGACTGACGCTCACCGGTTGGGACGAGAACGTCCAACGCCTGTGCCGGGCGCCGCACTTGGCGGCGCCCGGCACACCGGCGGCCCGCCCCGTCGCCAAGGCGTCCCCGCCTTCCCACGAAGGGCCTTTCATGAACAAGACGACGGCGTCGGCTACCCGAGCAGTGGCCGACATCCCTGCCGGAGCGACCCTGGCCGTCGGCGGATTCGGTCTCAGCGGCGTACCCGACACACTCATCCGGGCACTCCACGAGCAGGGCGCCGACGACCTCGAGGTGGTCTCCAACAACTGCGGCGTGGACGGGCGCGGCCTGGGCATCCTGCTGGGTTCAGGCCGCATATCCCGGGTCATCAGCTCCTACGTCGGCGAGAACAAGGAGTTCGCCCGCCAGTACCTGAGCGGGGAACTGGAAGTGGAACTGGTGCCCCAGGGAACGCTCGCCGAGCGACTGCGGGCCGGCGGCACAGGTATTCCGGCCTTCTACACCCCGGCGGGCGTGGGCACACAGATCGCCACCGGCGGACTGCCTTGGCGCTACGCGCCCGACGGAACGACCGCCATCGCCTCTCCCCCCAAGGAAACCCGGGTCTTCGCCGGGCGCACACACGTCCTGGAGCACGCCATCACAACCGACTACGCCCTGGTCCGGGCCTGGCGCGGCGATCCTCACGGCAACCTCGTCTTCCGCCGGGCCGCCGCCAACTTCAACCCCCTCGCCGCCATGGCCGGACAGACCACGATCGCCGAGGTCGAGGAGTTGGTCGAACCCGGCGAACTGCCCGACGACCACATCCACGTGCCGGGCGTTTTCGTCCAGCGCGTCATACAGCTCACCCCGGCTCAGGCAGCCGACAAGCCGATCGAGAAAAGGACGGTACGCTCCCGATGACCTGGACCCGCGAGCACATGGCAGCCCGGGCCGCCGCGGAACTCACCGATGGCTCCTACGTCAACCTCGGCATCGGCCTGCCCACCCTCATACCCGGCCACCTCCCGCCCGGCGTGCACGTCGTCCTGCACTCCGAGAACGGCATCCTGGGCACGGGCCCCTACCCGTACGAAGAGCAGGTCGACCCCGACCTCGTCAATGCCGGCAAGGAGACCGTCACCGTCCTGCCCGGGGCCGCCTTCTTCGACTCTGCCCTGTCCTTCGGCATGATCCGCGGCGGCCACATCGACACCGCCGTCCTCGGCGCCATGCAAGTCTCCGCGCGGGGCGACCTGGCCAACTGGATGGTCCCCGGCAAGATGGTCAAAGGGATGGGCGGCGCAATGGACCTGGTCCACGGGGCCCGCCATGTCATCGTCCTCATGGACCACACCGCCAAGGACGGCAGCCCAAAGATTCTGGAAGCATGCGAACTGCCCCTCACCGGCGAGCGATGCGTCCACCGCATCATCACCGACCTCGGCGTCCTCGACGTGACGGACAACGGCCTGGCCCTGGTGGAAACCGCCCCGGGGACCACCATCGATGACGTCATCAACAGCACCGCCGCACCCGTACTCCTCGACCAGGTCTCCGCAGCCTGCTGAAGGCAGGCGGTCAACGGCCCTGGGCGGGACTGCTGGCGGTGGCGACCCTGGGCGCGAGGCCGTTCTCATGTGCCCAGTTCACCGACGGCCGGGGTTGGTGTCGGCGCCGGTGTCGGCGTCTGTACCGGTGTCGGACGGCCGCGGCCGAAAGCGGCCTCCACGAAGCACTGGTCGTACGCCGCCTGCGAGCCGTGCCGCAGGGCGCGTTCCAGTGCTTCACGGGCCGGCGGCGCCTGCCGGGACCAGCCCTCACGCAGGAGTGACACGACGAATCCGGCGAGGAAGGCGTCCCCACAGCCCATCGTGTCCGACATGGCAGCGGGGTCCGCGGGACGGGACGGCGCGGTGACCGTGACCCTGCCGTCGTACACGATCGCCCCGTCGAGGCCCCGGGTGGCCAGCGCCATTCCGGCACCCCGCCGCACGGCTTCGGCGAGGAGAGCGCGCGTGGCGGGCTCGTCCAGGTGCGAGCACGACAGCAGTGCGAGATCGACGTGGGGGCAGACGCGGTCGAGGTAGGCGGGGGTGCGGTATTCCGCCTCGTCGGAGAAGTCGAAACTGACCAGCGGGCCGGCCGCGGCCAGCCGAGGGAGTTCGGCTTCGGTGCCGGAGTAGACGCTGGAGTGCACGAGCGCGAACGACGCCGCGTACGCCATCATGGCGTCGTCCAGGGTGAGTTGCTCGCGGACGGTGCCATCGTCGTAGCCGAGGAACACCCGGTCACCGTCCCGCACGTGCAGGGTGGAGACCGAGGTGTCACCGGGGCACACCAGGCTGCGCTCCACTGCGACGCCCTGCGCTGCCACGGACGTGCGCACGAATGCAGCGAGGTCGTCGTCGCCGAACACTCCCAAGTAGGCGGCTTCCAGGCCGAGCCGGTGCGCGTAGACGGCGACGTTGACACAGTTGCCGCCGGGGTAGTCGGTGCCGCGGTCCACGAAGCGGTCGACGGTGTTGTCACCGAAGCCGAGGACGTTCATCAGGTCTCCCGAGGCGCGGGCGCGGCGTGCGGGAACGCCGCGCCCGCCATGGGCGCACCGGTACCGGGGCACCGGCGCACAAGGTGGATGGACTAGGGAATCGGCCCGACGGGTCAGTAGTCCATGACGCGGTAGTAGCGGCGCAGGTCGAGCGAGTGGTCACGGGCCCGCTCAAGGTGCTTGCTGACCCGGTCCATCACGGTGTCGAGCACCAGCGGCGCGAGCAGCCCGCGGAACTCGGGACTGATGCCCTCCAAGGCGTAGTCACGGGTGTCGAAGACGGTGACGTCCTTGGAGACGCGCTTGGCGAACGCCTCGGCCCGGTCCGTGAGCGCCCGGGTCTCGTCCTCACCCTGGAAAATGATCACGCTGGTGTCCGCCTCAAGCAGCTCCAGCGAACCGTGGAAGAACTCCGCGCTGTGCACCCGAGTGGTGCGCAGCCACTGCATCTCCTCGAGGATGCACATGGAGTACAGGTAGGTGAACCCCCACAGGTTCCCGCCACCGATGAGGAAGTGGTAGTCGTTGTCCTTGTGGGCGTCGGCGAAGGCCGCCGCCACCGGCTCGGCCTGCCGGGCGACGTCCACCAGGATGCGCGGCAGGCCCGCGAGTTCGTCGGCGAGGCGCTCGTATCCCTCGAACTCGCCCCGGTGGGAGAGCAGTCGGCCCAGGAACAGCAGCAACTGGACGTCGAAGGGCCAGGCCTTGGGCTCGGAGATCAGCGCGACGTCGACGTTCTGGGCGACGGGAGAGTCGGCGATGCCGGTGAAGGCGATCGTGTGGGCGCCCCGGGACTTGCAGTAGTCGATGGCGCTGAGGCTGTCCTCGGTGGTGCCGGAGACGGAGGTGAAGACGGCGACGGTGCGCTCACCGAGGCGGGCGTCGCCCGAGACGACCAGTTCCGCGGCGACGGCGGCCCGGACGGGGAGCAGCGAGGTGCGCCGCGCGAGGTGCTCGTAGGGCCACATCTGCGCGTACGTCCCGCCCGCTCCCACGAGGAGGATGTTGTCGTACCCCTCGTCGACGAGCCGGTCGACGACCTTCTCGATCTGCGGGCGCAGCGCGACGAGGCTCTGCGTCTGGGAGACGAACTCGGCTTCGTTGAAGGACAGCAAAGAGTGCACGGTGATGATTTCCTTTGGGCGTGGTGAGGGTGGTGAGGGTTGATCCGCACCGGCCGGTCAGGCCGGGCGGCGCCGGGAGTACAGGACGTTCGCTGTGGCGATGACCAGGCCGCCGACGAAGATGAGCGTCCCCATGACGTTGACTTGTGGGGGCACGCCGGTACGGCTGGCGCTGTAGACCCACAGCGGGAAGGTGACCGTACGGCCGGCGTTGAAGCTGGTGATGACGTAGTTGTCGATGGACAGCGCGAAGCACAGCAGGGCGCCGGAGGCCACGCCGGGCAGCAGCATCGGCAGGGTGACGAGCCGGAACGCCGTCCAGGGCCCCGCGCCGAGGTCACGGGCGGCTTCCTCCAGCGTCGGGTCGTGCCCCGCCATGCGCGCCCGTACGGTGATGGCGACGTACGGGATGCAGAACGCCACGTGCGCGATGACGACCGTCCAGTAGCCGCGCGGCACGCCCATGACGATGAACAGCGACAACAGGGCGGCGCCCAGGGCGATTTCGGGCGCCGCGATGGCGGCGAACATGAGCAGGTTCATGGAGCCCCGGCCGCGGAAGCGGTAGCGGCCGAGGGCAAGGCCGATCGGAGTGCCGAGCAGGGTGGCGACCACGGCGACGATCAGGGCGATGGTGAGGCTGTTGACCAGTGCGGAGGTCAGGTTCGGAATGGCGAACAGGTGCTCGTACCAGTTCAGGGTGAAGCCCTGCCAGGTGAAGTTCACCTTGCTGCGGGTGTCGTTGAAGCCGAACAGGATCATGACGGCGATCGGCAGCAGCAGCCAGGCCAGTATCAGGAAGGTGTACAGGGTCAGGGTGGGGCGGCGGCGGGCCTTGCGCTTCCGCCGTGTGGTGGGCGGCGTGTCGAGGGCCGGGATGGCGGTCTGTGTGGTCATCGCGCGGTCGCCTCCAGCACGTCGTCGGTGCCCAGGGCGCGGGCGTAGGTGAACACCGCGAGCAGCAGCGCGCCCATGAGGACGAACGACAGGGAGGCGGCGCCGGGATAGTCGAGGTTGGTGAAGTACTCGGTCTTGATGATGTTGCCGATCATCGTCGTGGAAGGCCCGCCGAGAATGCTGGCGTTGACGTAGTCGGCGGAGGCGGGCACGAAGGTCAGCAGTACTCCGGCGAAGACGCCGGGCAGCGACAGAGGCAGGACCACGCGCAGAAAGGTCCCCGCCTTGGAGGCGTACAGGTCGGTGGAGGCTTCGATCACTTTGGCGTCCACCCGTTCCAGGGCGACGTAGATGGGGAGCACCATGAACGGCAGGAAGTTGTAGGTCAGTCCGCCGATCACCGCGTAGGGCGTGGCAAGGAGGTGGAAGTCGTCGGAGAGCAGACCCATGTCCTTCAGCGGTCCGAGCATGACGCCGTGGTCGGCGAGCACCACGTTCCAGGACTGGGTGCGGATGACGAAGGAGACGAAGAACGGCAGCAGGAGCACGAAGAGGAACACCGACTTGTGCCGCCCGGCCCGGAAGGCGATCCAGTAGGCCACCGGGTAACCGATGAGCAAGCAGCAGACGGTGGCCGCGGCGCCGTAGATCAGGGATCGCACCAGTTGCACGTGGTAGGTGCTGATCGCGTCGGCGTAGGTCTGGAAGTGCCAGGTCTGGCGGAAGCCGTCGATGAAGTCGCCGGTCTGCAGCGACAGCGACACCATCACGATCACGGGCGTGATGAAGAAGGCGGCCAGCCACAGCCAGCCCGGCAGGATCATCCAGTAGGGGGCAAGCGCCGCCGCGCCCCGGCCGCGGCGGCGCTTCTTCACGCCTGGTAGATCGGTTCGAACAGCGCGTTCCACTGCTTCTCCTCCTCTTGGTCGAGCACCCTCAAACGGCGCAGCTTCGCTTCGTCGGCTTCGGTCGGGAAGACCAGGGGGCTGGTGCTCAGGGCGTCGAGCACGGTGTGCCGCTTGCCGGTGGCCTCGGCCGCGTGGCGTGCGACGACCTTCTGCGCGCCGGGGACGGGGCAGACGAACTGCACGGTCTCGCTGATCCTCGCGGCGACCTCGGGCCGGTAGACGTAGTCCATGTAGGTCAGCGCGTCGACGGGGTGCGAGGCCGTCGAGGGGATGCAGAGGTTGTCGGTCCAGAGCAGACCGCCCTCGTCGGGGATGACGAACTCCAGCTCCGAGCCGCTCTGGTTGGCCTGGAAGACGTCGCCCGAGTACACGAGGGAGGCCGCCAGGTCGCCGCGCTGGAGGGAGGACTGATAGGTCGCGGTGGAGTACGAGCGGACCATGCCGGCGTCGCGTTGCTTGCGCAGCCAGGCCGCCGCCTTGCGCCAGTCCGCGGGAGTGGAGGTCTCCGGGTCGACGCCGGTGGCCAGCAGGGCGACGTTGCCCATCTGCACCGCGTCGTTCCACATGCCGACCTTGCCGTGCAGCTTGGGGTCGAGCAGGTCCTGCCAGCTGGTGATCTTCCGGCCGACCTGTGCCGGGTCGTAGCCGATGCCGGTCATGCCGGACTGCCAGGGCACGGTGTAGACGTTGCCGGGATCGAAGGACGAGTTCTTGAACGCGGCGCCGCCGTACTTCGCGAAGGTGGGCAACCGGGTGTGGTCGAGCGGGGCGAGGTAGCCGAGCTGGATGTACTTGGTGAGGTAACTGTCGCCGCCGACGACCATCAGGTCGTACCCGATGCCCTGGCCGGAGGAGAACTCGGGCTGGATCTTGCCGAACCACGAGGCGCTGTCGTCGATCAGCTCGTTGTACGTGACCTTGATGCCGTTCTCGCGGGTGAAGGCCTCCAGGGTGGGGTGCTTGCTCTGGTCGGCGGGGTCGACGTCGATGTACTGGGTGTAGTTGACGAAGTCCAGCTTTCCGGAGCGCTTCTTGCCGGTCCAGAAGTCGCTGACGGCCTCGGCGATCTCCGCCTTGCCGGTGGGGACGTGGACGCGGGCGCCGGGAACGCTGCACGCGGCGAGCGGGGCCAGCGCGGTGGCGCCGAGCGCGGCGCGCAGCAGGCCGCGCCGCGAGAGGCGCTGCTCGGTCAGCCCGCGCAGCCGGGGCGCGGAGGGTGTCAAGTGCTCGGGCATGGTGGTCTGCCTGTCGTCAGCGCGGGGTGAGGGAACCCGGGGCCGCGGCGGTCGCCACGGGGGTGGGAGCGGTGGTGAGCAGGTAGGAGTGGTCGGTGGCCCAGGAGAGCCAGACGGAGTCACCGCGGGCCGGGTTGGCGGAGGCGGTGCCGTCGTTGGGCTGGAAGACGGTCATCTCCGCGCCGGTGGCGGTGTCGACCGTGTAACTGGTCGAGGTGCCGAGGTAGACCACCTCGCGGACGGTGCCGCGGATACGGCTGGGAGTGTCGGCAGGCCGGGTGGTCAGTGTGATCTTCTCCGGTCGCACGGTGAGTTCGACGTGGGCTCCGGCGCTGTGTGAACCGCGCAGCGGGACGGCGACGCGCTGGCCGTCTCCGAGGTCGAGGACCCCGGTGTCGGTACCGACGGAGGTGAGACACCCGCCGATCAGGTTCGAGGTGCCGATGAACCCGGCCACGAACGCGGTGGCGGGCCGCTCGTACACCTCCTGGGGCGTGGCGACCTGCTCGACCAGGCCGTTGTTCATCACCGCGATCCGGTCGGACATGGTCAGGGCCTCGGCCTGGTCGTGCGTGACGTAGATGAAGGTGATGCCGACCTCGCGCTGGATCTGCTTCAGCTCCAGTTGCATGGACTGACGCAGCTTCAGGTCGAGGGCGCCGAGCGGTTCGTCGAGCAGCAGCGCGCGGGGGCGGTTGACGAGGGCGCGGGCGAGGGCGACGCGTTGCTGCTGGCCTCCGGAGAGCTGACGGGGGCGGCGGTCGGCCTTGTCGGTGAGTTCGACGGTGCGCAGGATCTTCTCGACACGGTCACGGATCTCGTCCTTCGGCACACGCTTGCGGCGCAGCCCGAACGCCACGTTGTCGGCGACGCTCAGGTGCGGGAAGAGTGCGTAGGACTGGAAGACCATGTTGATGTCGCGCTTGTTGGCCGGTACGCCGACCATGTCGCGGCCGTGCAGCAGGATCTGACCGCCGGTCGGCTCCTCGAACCCGGCGATCATCCGCAGGGTGGTGGTCTTGCCGCAGCCGGACGGTCCAAGGAGGGAGAAGAACTCGCCTTCGTGGATGGTGAGGTTGACGCCGCGGACGGCTGCCGCGTCCTGGGCACCGGCACCGCCGAAGCCCTTGACCACGTCGACGAGAGTGATGGCCGGGCCTGTGGCCGATGGCGGCGAGAGGGTGTCGGTTGCCATCCGTGGGACCTCCGGTGTTCGGGGCGGGAGCGCGGAGCGGAGCATGGATTCGGAGCGACTGGGCGACTGTGCAGCCGGGCGTCCCGTGGTCGGCCCGGGAAAGGCAGGCAGACGGACGGGTGCCGGTGGCGTCCGCGAATTTTGATAACGTTACCAACGAGCCCGTACCTTACCCACCGGCAGCCGCTGCCCGTCAATGGTTGAATGGCGCCGGATTTCATCGCCCCGTTCCTCGGTGCCCGCCGAGCCGTCACTTGTGAAGAGACCGCCCATGCCGAACACCCCACGGCCGCCGCGTCGCGTCACCATCCCCGACGTCGCCCGGCACGCCGACGTGGGCCAGGCCACCGCTGCCCGCGTCCTGGGCGGATACGGGTCGGCGAGCGCGGCCACCCGAGAACGCGTGCTGGCCGCCGCCGCCGAACTCGGTTACAGCACCAACGCGGTGGCCCGCAGCATGATCAGCGGACGCACCCACACGCTCGGCGTGGTCGTCGCCGACGTGGAGAACGCCTACTTCGCCCGCGCGGTGCGCGGCGTCACCGACGTCGCGGCCAAGGCCGGCCTCCAGGTCGTCCTCGCCAACAGCGACGAGGACGGTGAGACGGAGCGGTCCGCGGTGCAGCTGTTCATCGAACGGCGCGTGGACGGCCTGGTCGTGGCGCCCGCCGCCGCCGACCACGCGCACCTCGACAGAGCCGTCGCCTCCGGCGTTCCCGTGGTCCTGCTGGACCGTGCCCTCAGTGGTGCCGCGCTGGACACGGTCGTGGTGGACAACCGCGGTGCCGCCAAGGCCGCGGTGACCAGGTTCACCGGCGAGGGGCACACCCGTATCGCGGTGGTCACCTCGGCCTCCCCCGACGAGAACGCGACGCTGCTGGCCCCGGGCGCCGACATCTGGACCACGACCGAGCGGCTCACCGGCTACCGCCAGGCCCTGCGCGCCGCCGGTATCCCGCGCGAGGCGGAGATCATCCGGCACACCGGCTACGACCGGGCCTGGGCGCGTTCCGCCGTACTGGAACTGATGACCTCCGATGACCGTCCCACCGCGCTGTTCACCACCGACAACGTGGCCACGCTCGGCACCCTCGACGCCCTGCTCGACCTCGGTGCCCACATCCCCGGCGACGTCTCCGTCATCGGCTTCGACGACGCGGAGTGGGCCACGCTGGTCCGGCCACGGCTGAGCGTGGTCGGCCAGCCGGTGCAGGAACTGGGCGGACTCGCGGCCGACATCCTGGTCCGCCGCATCAACGGCTCCACGGCCAAGCCCCGCCGCCACACCCTGCGCACCACCTACGTGGCGCGCGAGTCGACCGGTCCCGCCCCGGCGCGGGTACGACGGCTCCGGGCGCCGGAGGAGTAAGGCGCCGGTGGGGGCGGGGGCCGGACGAGGTGGGCGCTGCAGGGGGTCCGGGCCGGACGAGGTGGGAGGCCACTCGGCCGAGGAGTCTCGCGGAAAACCCCTAGCCGGACGAGGGCGAGCACTGCTACTTTCCCGGAGGCCGTGCGAGAGATCGAGGAGGTGGTACCCGTGAACGCAGTATCGACATGGGTGCTCCCCTCCGGGGTCACGGTCGGGCGATAGGCAGGTCGCCCGGGAGCGCCGTTCCGGTGCACTCCCGAAAGGCACGACCATGCACTTCACTTCCGCGCAGCGCCTCGACGACGGCGTCCTCGAACGCGAATTCACCCTCGGTCAGATCCCCGGCATCCTGTGGACACCCGCACCGGCATCCGCACCGGCACCGCTGATTCTGCTCGGCCACCCTCCCCTCGGGCTGCGCAAGATGTACCCCCGGTTGGTGGCCCGAGCCCGTCACTGTGCGGCGGACGGCTTCGCCACAGCCACCATCGAGCTCCCCGGAAGCGGCGACCGGCCCCGCCTGCCCGCCGCCGAGCAGGCCCGCGCCGACCTGCGCCGGGCGATGGAGGCCGGCGAGCCGGTGAGCGACGAGATCATCGACGCACTCATCCTCCCGCTGGTCGAAAAGGCTGCCCCGGAGTGGCAGGCCGCCCTGGACGCCCTCCTTTCACTGCCCGAGATCGGCGGTCCGGTCGGGTACTCGGGAGGAGTGATCTCCATCGGCATCCGGCTGGCGGTGGTCGAGCCGCGCATCGCGGCCGCCGTTCTGTTCGCCGGGAGTTTCGTACCTCGCGCCATGTTCGAGGAGGCCCGCCAAGTCACCATTCCCCTGCACGTCCTGCTGCAGTGGGACGACGAAGGCAACGACCGGCAGGCGGCCCTGGACCTGTTCGACGCCTTCGACTCCAAGGAGAAGTCCCTGCACGCCCATCTCGGCGGGCACACCGGCGTCCCGCAGTTCGCGGGGGATGCCGCAGGCCAGTTCTTCACCCGACATCTGAAGTGAGGGCCGGGCCGTCAGACCGACAACAGACGGCTCGGCTTCGCAAGTGGGGTGAGGCTTCGGCTCGTAGGAGAACGGCGCATTCCCGCGGGCACCGCTGCTCCTTGCCGTGACGACCCCGGTGCCCTCGCTCGGAGGCCGGCCGCGAGCGCGGACCGGGGACAAGGCTGACGGCAGAAGCAGAATGGCCCCGCAGGCTACTGCAGAAGTTTACGTCTGATCTCAAACCCTCGGTTGACCCCCCTCGGTGGAGTTCCCCGTAACGTCCCGCTCGACTTACCACACACCGATGGATCATGGATCAATGGAGGATCACATGAGCATAAATCGTCGACGGTTACTGAGCGGGGCGGCAGCCGCCGCATCCGCCGGAGCCCTGGGAACATTGGCCACGCCCGCGCGAGGGGCGGAGCCGACCCTGGACCACTTCGACCTGGCTCTGCTCGACGCGAACCCAGCCAGATGCCAGATCGAGTGGGTGAACACCGGCAAGGTGGACGGCAATGGCCGGTTTCTCCAGCAGCGAGATCCGCTGAAGATCCAGTGGCAGCCGCTGGAGCTCAAGTATCGATGGCTGCCGTGGATCAACGGCGATGAAAGCGGCGGAGTCGCGTACATGATCGTCGGCGGGGACACGAGGAACGGACGGGTGGTCATCCACCGGCAGTCCGACGGCCAGCAGTTGGCCTCGATCGACGGTCTGAGCATGTATCCGCACAGCATCGAGTACCTGCCATCGGCGAACGCCATTGTCGTCGTCGGCACTCGCACACCCGGCCTCCCCGGCGGAGGCGGCAGGCGAGGTGGCTGCTACCAACTCTTCACGGCACCCCGGAACAGCGGCGGCGCCTTCACACCCGTGGGCGAACCGTATCCGTTCCGGCAGGCGCACGGAGCGGCCTGGCAGTACCACCAGGACAACCCCGGCGACCCGGGGAAGATCACTGGCACCCTGTGGATACACGGGTACATCACGCTCCAGGGATACCGGGTCACCGGCTGGCGCGAAAGCGTTCAGCTGGAGGAAGTGCCGGAACTGCGTGTGTGGAACCCCGCGTTCAACAACGGCCACGACCTCACGCTGGATGGAGCTGAGTCCGACGTGCTCTGGGCAACGGGCACGAATCTGGCCTTCCGCATCGATGTGTCCGGCTCACGACCGACACTCGACGGCCACTTCGAGCGCAAGGTGAAGTCCTATTCCCGGCACCGCAGCGGGCGCGGCATATGGACCAGCTCACAGGGGGCACAGGAGCCGAACGTCTTCGGCAGTGACCGTGTGAACCTGGAGTGGCCGCAGGCGCGGTACTTCGCTCCGGACAAGGCCAGCTGGATCTACAAGGCCAGGGTCACTGACTGGTTGCTGCCCGGCCAGACCGACCCGCACTGATCGACAGACATATCCGCTCAACCGGCCGACCCGGCAAGGGTATTGCGGCGAGCGTGAGGTCGTCCCGGATTGCTGGTACGGCGTACGTATTCATGGTCGGTGGGGGGCGATCTGGCTGCGGATGTGGAAACGGCCCACTGACTCGTTGCCGGATGGCCGTAGCGCGACTGCGACGGGCCCGGCGAACGTGTACCCGTGCTCGGCTGCGTGACGACACACCTGGCTCACCAGTTGGCGTGACACCTCGGCGGAGTGTGCGGTGAGTTGGCTATGGCTTTCGGAGGGCAACTCGATGACGAAGGCGTTCGGCACCACGACACGCTGCCGGTCCAGGATCAGAGCATTGTCGTCGCACTCCCGCTGGAGTGTGGCCACTACCTCTGCGTGATGCCGTGGCGTTGGAATCAAAGGGGCCCACAGAGCGGAGGTCCATCGTTCCATGGTTCGTTCGACGGTGTTGATAAGTCCCATCGAGCTCTTCTGCCCAACGGCGCCTGAGGCAGCCTCGGCCATACGGGTGCCCTGCAGGCAGAAGAGGATGATCATGGCTTCCCTGCACTCGTGGCTGCCCATACGCCTCAGGATTGGCAACTCGCCAACTCGCCCACCTCTGGCGTGCACTCCGGCATGGGCGAGTCGACAGGGGCGCAGGGGGCGTTCGAGGGAGGTCCAGACAGGCTGCTGGTCGACAGGGCCTCGCCGGCATGACGTCAGTGAACTCGTGAATGTGCACCCCTGCCGTCGGCTTCCCGGCGGCGAGTCAGGCGTTCACCGTGCGGTGCGGCTCAGCACCGGTGCGGTGTTCGGCGTTGATGCGTTGTGCTTCTTCGAGTTGGTCTTCGAGGACGACGATGCGGCAGGCAGCTTCGATGGGGGTGCCCTGGTCTACGAGTTCGCGGGCGCGGGCGGCGATGCGCAGCTGATAGCGGGAGTAGCGGCGGTGCCCGCCCGCGGAGCGCAGGGGGGTGATCAGGCGGGCTTCACCGATGGCGCGAAGGAAGCCTTGTGTCGTGCCGAGCATCTCGGCGGCCCGGCCCATGGTGTAGGCGGGGTAGTCGTCGTCATCCAGACGGCCGAAGGAGTCGTCTGCTGTCATTGCACCTCTCTGTGGAACACGTTGAGGGGCCCGGGTGCCGTAGTGGCACCCGGGCCCCGAAGGAACTGCTACACCATCTGCCGGCCCTAGTCCTGCACCGGCCTACTGTGTCCGAACGACCGCCTCAGATGCGGGCGGGGTACGGGGATCGCGAATTGCGTGACCGGAGACCACCTGCCTATCGATGTCCTGCGGTACCCGGGCTCAAGACTTCTGCCCGGGCGATCCTGATGGCGCCTCAACCCCTCCGTTCTTCCCTCGGGAACAAACTGTGTGCGGGTACTGCGAACTGCGCAAACTGCGAACTGCGGGTACTGCGCATGCTGATACTGCTCTTTGTGCTGGTGACCTTGGAAAGCGCCACTCTTCGGCAGCCAGCCCCGTCGCCTCTCCTGCGTCTGCTCTGGCTTGGAACCCCACTGCCGAACTTCCCGGTACGCGCGCCCGCAGCCTGACGCCTTTACCGAGGAACCACTGGTACTGCCGACTGCACTTGCGTGTACTGCGTACTGCTGTGGCAGCCCCTGAATACCGCGGGCCGCCCGGCCCGGTCGTCAGTCCCGTCACCGTCCTGCAAAAAGCCTGGCTCCGGAACTCCACCACCGCACCGACCTGCGCTTGCATGTACTACTCCCGGCAGTTCATCTCTGTCGGGCCTGCTCGATCTCTTGGCTACAGACAAAACACTAACCCCAGCAGGCACCAGATGTCTATCTCCGCCATCACAGGTTTTCTGTACGCACTGGCGGCGAAGCTCTGACCTGCGCAGCGCTCAAATATTGCACCGGAGCACACTCACTGAGTGTCAGCACCTTCGGAGCAGGAGCAGGCAGGCGGGTGCCGCGACACAAGCGGCACAGGAGTGGCATCCCCGTCCCATTGGCCACGCGGACACCCGGCCCCGATCGCGTAGCCCCGTTCGATGTGCCTCAGCTCACCCACGGACGCCGGGCCGACCGGGAACATCCGTGTAGGGCTCACCGTTCTACTGCATGTGACCGTGGGGGGACAGTGTCCCCGGGCCTCACCTATAGCTCATGGGGAAGATCGTTCGGCTGAAGCCCCATGAAGCCACTCGCCGAGAGGCGACCGCCCTCCACTGTCACGCTCTACCGCCCCGGCTGGTCTCCCCCGTCCAGCCGGGGCTTTTCTGCATCCGACGGCTCGTACCAGAGGTTCGCCATCGGGGAGCGCATGGTCCAGCCCAGCGACGAGTAAAGGGCCCGGCCTTCGGGTGTGCCGACCAGCAGGCCAGCCTTGGCACCGGCCTCGTACGCGGAGCTCTGCAGCGTACGCATCACCAGGCCGCCGAGGCCCTTGCGTCGGTGCCCGGCGGCGGTCTCGACCTGGTCGACCACGGCATGAGCGTCCACTCGGGCGATCTGCCCACGGGCGGCGAAGTGCCCGGCATGCGTGCGGACCAGCACTCGGCTGACGCCACCCCGGGTCCAACTGGTGAGCGCGTAACCGGTCGGCACCTCAGGGCGCTCCGGCACCAGGTCGCAGGTCATCAGGAAACCAGGAATGTCACACCGCCAGCCCGGCCCGACCCAGGGCAGGACCGCCTGATCCTCGGCGAACAGCTTCAGCCATGTCCCGGGCGCGCTCGTCGCGGCGACGATCTTGCGCACATCGGTCTCGGAAGGCTCCGGCAGCACGTGCCTGGCGACGTGCTTGGGCTGCCCGACGTCGATCGTCCACCCCCATGGCTCGTCCACCGGGTCCGAGCTGCCGCGGGAGACGACCCAACCGTCTATCCACATCCGTACGAGCTCACTGATCGTGGTGTCCGGCATCGCCGTCCGCCCCCCTGATTAGTAATAGGTGTTAGTGCATAGTGAACCTTACTCAACAGGTGCGAGATTTGACCATAGGAGCAGGTCACTTCGTCTAGGAGCAGGTCACTTCGCCAAGGTCACGAGCGATAGCCATTGGGTAGCCCCTGGGGTTGATGGAGCAGTCCTCGGGACTCCGCGGATCGCTGTCACCGCATACTGATCGCGATGTGGCGGTGGGCCAACTGAAGCGCCAAGAGCGCCTGGGGCAGCGTCCGCGACGCCAACTGACGGCCGGTGCGGAACGGCGTCTGGGCGGTTCCTGGGGCTGAAGCGTGGTGAAGGGCTCATGATCGGGCACCTGAATGGGATGCCGGACGTATCAACACCCGTGATCAAACTGGTGCGGCGGACCACCGAACCCGTCGCGGCGCAGACGCTGCGTTCCACGGCCGCCGCCGTCATCTCCTTCGTCGTCGCCTTGATGGTCCTGCCCCCGCAACCCGCTCCCCTGACGGCCCCGCTGACCGCGCTCCTGGTCGTTCAGGTCACCCTGTACGCGACCCTCACCACCGGTATCCGGCGCGTGAACTCCGTCATCGTCGGCGTCCTCATCGCCATCGGCTTCACAGCCCTGGTCGGGCTGACCTGGTGGAGTCTGGGGCTGACGATCTTCTCATCGCTGATCATCGGCCGTTTCGTGCGGGTGAACGAGTTCGTGCCCGAGGTCGCGATCAGCGCCATGCTGGTTCTCGGCGTCTCCCAGGCCACGTCGGCGGCCTGGCACCGGGTCCTGGAGACGCTGATCGGCGCCGGGGTGGGCCTGCTGTTCAACCTGCTGTTCGCGCCCCCGGTGTGGACGCAGCCGGCGGGGGCATCCATCGACGGCCTGGCGCGCGGGATGGGCCGCGTGTTCCGCACCATGGGCGCGGAGATCGCCGAGGGCCACCTCCCCTTCCCGCACGCGGCCGCCCGGCTGCACGAGGCGCGGCGCCTTGACCACGACATCGTTGAGGTCGACGCCTCGCTGCGGCAGGCGGAGGACAGCCTGCGGATGAACCCGCGCGTACGGGAGGGGCTGCTGTCCCGGGTGGTGCTACGGACGGGTCTTGACACCCTGGAAATCTGCGCGGTGGTGCTGCGGGTGCTGACCCGGAGCCTGACCGACCTGGCGAAGTTCCGTGCGGAGGAGTCGCTGTTCCCGCCGGACGTCTCGGCCGGCCTCCAGGAGTTGTTCGAGCAACTGGCCGAGGCCATCGAGAGCTTCGCCCGGCTGATCACCACCCAGGTGGCCGCCAACGCGGAGCAGGCCGAGGAACGGCTGACCGCCGCCCTGGCCACGAGCCGGCTCACCCGCGACCGGGTCGCCGAGATGCTGCTGGAGGACGTGCAGGAGCACCCCAGGCAGTGGCAGCTGCACGGCGCGCTGCTCGCCGAGATCGACCGGATCCTCGACGAGCTGGACCTCGACAAGCGCACCGAGCGCCTCATGCAGGAACTGGACCGCCGCTCGGCGGAAGTCAGCGAGCGCCACCCGCGGCTCGCGGCGCTGCGCCGCCGGCTGCGCGGCGAGAGCGGCACGGAGCGGCGGCCGACAGTGGAGGCCTGAGGCCCCACGGGCATGGAACACGTACGGTTGTCCGCCGACCGAGGAAAGACGAGGCCCACGAACCGGCTTACGGACCCGCATGCGCGGTCAGTAAGCGAACCTGTCTACGCCTGGATGCGCCCATGAACTGACCGGGCACTTCACCGACCTCGAACAGACCGCGACGCAGTACGACTGGCCGACGTGGCCGACGTGGGCCGCTGCACACCGTCCCCCAGGCCGATGACACCCGCTACCTCGGCGCCAGCGCCCCTTGCCTCACCTCCACGGCCGTGCCCACCACCGGAGCTCTGCGCTTCCTCCTCGACGCCGTCCTCAGTCAGCTCGACCACCGTCTGGCCGCCGCCGGTGAGCTGATCGCCGACATCACCGTCGAAGTGCGGCTGCCGAGGCCGCCGCGCATCACGCAGCTCTTGCCGCCGAGGCACGCATGCGGCCCTCACTGACCGGCGCACGGCCCCAGGCGCTGGCCGACGGCTACGCCGGCCTGCTGGACACCGGGCTTATGCCAGCATGCCCGACGGCTGCATCCCAGCCCCCGACCTCGCCCCCTCGCCTACGAGAGCACCGGCCCGGCCCTTGCCGAACTGGCCGCCTCCCACCTCGCACGCCAGACCGCGCCAGCACCTGACAGGAAGTCACCAAATCGGCGAAATAGCGAGAGGTCACCGTGCAGCGGGCTCGTTCCACCAACATCAAAACCGACACAGGAGCGGTTGCATAAGTCAGCCCCCACCGAGTGGGTGGGGACTGTTTGCTTTGCGCTAGGCGGTTGAGCCCGTCAGTGGGTCTTGCACTTGTTCCCGGTGGCAGGGTTGAGGGCACCGATGACGTCGACCGTATTGCCGCAGAGGTTGAGGTTGAGGTCAATGGGGACCTGGACGGCGTTGCCGCTGAGGATGCCGGGAGAGTTGGCTACCTTGGCGCCCGCGTCGGCATCGGCGAGGGCCGTACCGGCACCGCCGAGGACAGTGACCACAGCGAGGGCGGCAGCGGCGAGGGTGCTGTGCTTGCGCATGAGTTTCCTCCAGATGAGAGCGAGTGCTCGACTGAAGGTTTGCCGCGATCATGTGACAAAATAACCTTGATCATCCATACGAGGGACCGCGGTCAGCTGCGATCATCCGCGGGAATCCGTACCGCGCCGTGCGCACCACCGACTGACGCGCACCGACTTCGGCTCGTCAGGGTGATGTGATCCTTCGTGTAAGTCCTGACGTGGCTGGAGTGTTGGCTGTACTCCGTGGTGTGTGCCGCCCTTCTCGAGCTGGGCCCGGCCGCGCACGGCCGGGTGGAGGACCAGGTGTGGACCGCGGCCGGGTGGTCACTCTGATCGGCAGGACGTTCCGCATCCCTACAGCTCTCGGGTGCTACGAGGTTGATGCACCGGCTCGGCTTTTCCCCAGGTGCCTGCCCCACGGGTAGCCGAAGTGGAAGGAGGCGACCTGGGCGGCGGCAGAAGGACCGGGGCGGCCTGCGGGAGCTACATGTGCTTCGAGGATGAGGCAGGCTTCACCCCTTCTCCGCCCCAAGGGCGCAGCTGGCGCCGACGCGGTGTGACGCCGGTTGTGGCGATCAGCGGGCGTCGTTCGGGACGCCTGTTGGTGGCCTGGCTGATCGCCATGCGGCCCGGTTCGCGCACCCGGCTGTGCCATCGGCTTGTCGCCCACCCGGCGGGCAAGTGGCGAACGCCGGAGTATGGGCGTGCGGGACTTCATCGCGCTGATTGCCGGCGCCCACCAGCTCGTCCGTGCGCCGACCGTGTTGGTCTGGCACCGGCCGAACATCCATCTCTCCCGCCGAATGCGGGGGTTGACCGGCCAGCAGGGGTGGCTGACGGTGTTCCTGCTGCCCGCCTATTTCGCCCGACACCTACCTCGTCGAATGGGTGTGGGCGCATGTCAAGCGCAGCCTCGCCAACCTGACCGTGGTCGCCCTCGGCCGTCTCGAGACGCTCGTCCGCAACCGGCTCACACGCCTCCAGTACCGCCCCAGCACCCTCAACGGCTTCATCGCCGTAACCGGTCTCACCCTCGACGACCCGACCCCACCCGACCCCACCGCGGCGAGCCGAAGCCGGTAGAGCCTCGTCACGGTGCGTGTCGAGTTGGCCGGGCTGAACACGGGGAGGTCCTTTTTGCTCGGTGGGTCCGTACTGAGTTCAGCCTGCCCGGCCATGATCCACCGGACCATCCGGGCAGCGGCAGTCCGGATGGTGTAGCCCACCCCCTTGGACCAGGGGGTGGGCGGGAGGGCAGGGTGGTGTCGGGTCGTCGAGGGGAGTCCGGTTCCGGTGATGAAGCCGTCGAGGGCGCTGGGGCAGTGCTGGAGGCGTTCGAGCCGGTTACGGTCGAGCATCCGCCGCTTCGGCTCCCGGGCGGGGATCTTCCACGCGCTCCTCGACGAGGACGAGCACGCCGTGCAGGCCCAGGTCATGAGCGGTCCGCCGCCGCTCGGCCCCGGCGCCGACCCCGTCGACCGGCTCATCGCGTACGGCCGCGCCCGGAGCGCCTACCTGGCCGACCGTCTGGCGAACGTGCGCGCCTCGCTCGACCGCAACGGGACCGTCCCCGCGAGTGCACCCACCACCCTGCCCAGGAGGCACCTCCGTAACGCGCTCACCGGGGCTGACTGCCGTTTCTCGCGGAGTTGAAGCGGTAGGCGCTATCGGATCATGACTCATGACTTGGGTGCAGGTTCGATTCAGCCATGTCATAGCCGCCGAATCAGCAACTCGGCTGACCCAGTAGGAGGAACTGCAAGGGCCTGGTGCGTCACCGGTGGCCGGAACCTGTCGGTCGCGGCCAGACTCAGGAACGGGTCTGTGCTCCTCGTCGGTGGCGGGGTACCTGATTGGCCCACACTCCCCTATTCCAGGAGGCATCCCGATGGCTTTCAATCCGCTCGAACAGCGGGGTATCCCGCTGGACCGTCAGCTGCGCAGCTGGCGCGAGCTGAACGTAGAGCCGATCGATCCGGACCACTGTGACCCGTACACCCGCTGCCGCATCATCGCCATGAACGGCATCGAGGTGGAAGCGATCATGTTCAGCCACCAGCTGGCTCGCAACACGGTCGACCCCGAGGTGAAGCAGCAGCTGGCTCGGACCCGCTACATCGAGGCTCAGCAGCAGAAGGTGGTCAACTGGCTGCTGCCAGGGGTGTCGTCGGTGCTGGAGACGACCATCGCCTACGAGCAGGTCGCCGTCGACCTGACGGCGTGGGTGGCGCGGATGGAACCGGATCCGTACCTGAAGCAGGCCTACCAGTTCGGCGTCCTGGAGGACTTCGATCACCTGTACCGGTACGCGAACCTGTACGAGATGATCGAGCACCGCAAGGCGGAGTCGATCGTCGACGGCCTGACCGAGGTCATGCCCGGCCGGCCCACCCGGCTTCACCACCGTGACCCCGTCGACAACGTCCGCGCCCCTTACGCCAAGGACGAGACGAACCCGCTGTCCAAGCTGCACGCCCTGACGATCATGTCGGCCGAGCAGCAGACGATGAACTTCTACATGAACACCGGCCCCACCTACATGGAGCCGATCGCCCGCCAGCTCTACCAGGAGATCGGGCTCATCGAGGAAGAGCACGTCACCCACTACGAGTCGCTCGTCGACCCGGGCGAGACGTGGTGGGAACAGCTCGTCAACCACGAGTACAACGAGTGCTACCTCTACTACTCCTTCATGGAGCAGGAGAGTGACCCCAAGGTCAAGGCGATCTGGGAGCTGCACCTGAACATGGAGCTCGAGCACCTGCACATCGCCTGCGACCTGATGCGCAAGCACGACGGCCGCGACCCGGCCTCCGTCCTCGCCCCCGAGCTGCCCAACGTCCTCACCTTCGAGCCGAACAAGGGCTACCTGCGCGAACTTCTGGACACGCAGATGGACCTGACCACGCTGGGCACGGGATACGTGCGTGAGGCGCACGAGCGGTTCGAGAAGATGCAGGAGCAGATCCACGGCGGCGAGGCACCGCCCAGCGACCGGGTGATGGCCGAACACGGTCAGATGTTCGGCCGCGAGTACCGCGTGCAGAGCGAGGGTGAGCACCCCGACCCTTCCCAGCGTGAGAGGTGAGGCGGACATGTCCACTCTCGACACCCCCCAGGCCGGTGACGACCGAGCCAAGGACACAGATGTTGTTTCCCTGCTGATGCGACAGCACGGAGACATCCGCAACCTCTTCGACGAGGTCGAGGCCACCAAAGGCGAGGAGCGCCGCGACGCCTTCCGCCATCTGGTGCGCTTGCTGGCCGTGCACGAGACCGCGGAGGAAGAGGTCGTGCACCCCTTCTCCCGGCGCGCGTTGCCGGGCGGTGAGCAGGTCGTGAAGGACCGGCTCGCCGAGGAGCATGCGGCCAAGGAGACTCTGGCGGCCTTGGACGAGATGGACACCGACGATCCGAAGTTCATGCCGCAGCTGCTGAAGCTGCGCAAGGACGTCCAGGAGCACGCACGCGCGGAAGAACGCTACGAGTTCTCCCACATCCGCCGCAGTACCGACGCCACCAACCTGGCCTCCATGGCCAAGGCCGTGAAGGCCGCGGAGGCCATGGCCCCGACCCGGCCGCATCCGGGCGTGGAGTCCGGCGCGGCCAACATGGCCCTCGGGCCGGTGGCCGCACTGATGGACCGCACCAAGGACGCGGTCCGCAAGGCCATGAACAAGGACGGCTGACCGCACCGCCATGGCGGCCCGGCACCGTGACGGGCCGGGCCGCCAGTTCGACTGTGGAAGTGGAAGGAGACCCTTCGTGATCGACGAAGCCCTTGTCCGCGAGTTGCTGTACACCGCGGACGACGACGCAGTTCTGGTGCTGGTGGAAGGGCAAGCGCGGGTGGTCAGCCACACCGTACGCGGCAGCACGGAAGCGGACGGTGCAGCAGTACTCATCTCGCGTACGGAGCTGGTGGAGCAGCTGGGGACCGACGCGCCGAATGCGGAGAGCGTGGCCCGAGCCGCGGCAACGCTGCGTGACGCAGCGGACAAACTCGGTGCCTGACACCAGGTTCTTCGGCATCCCGGGCCGAAGTACGGCTTTGTCGACGTGTGGTGGCTGCACCAGGCATGGGCGGTTCTGCGCCGTCGCGGCGCAGTCGTCCGTAGCACCACGCCACCCCCAGCAACACCCGCGCACATGGCGGGCCGGATCGAAGGACAGGTGGAGGCGTGCCGAATCGCCCCATGATGAAACGAACGCTTCAGCAGGGCCTCGTCGCCGGTGCCGTCGGAGGGATCGTGATGACGCTGGGCGAGAAGATCGAGCAGATGGTCACCCGGCGCCCGGATTCCCACGTGCCGGCCCGTACCCTGCTGCGCCTGACTGGTTTGCCGGAACGCCCTGGCAAGCAGCCGCTGCCGGCGAACTGGGTCATGCACTTCGGTCAGGCAGCGCTTCTGGGGGTCGTACGCGCGGCCATGGCCCAGGCGGGGCTGCGCGGACCGCTGGCCTCGGCCCAGTTCGCGGTACTGCGGCTGACCAACGACCAGATTCTTGAGAACGCCACCGGAGTCGGCGCCCCGCCCTCTACCTGGCCCCGCAAGGAACTGGTGGTGGATCTCCTGCACAAAACCGTCTACGCCTTCGCCACCGGGGCCGTTGCCGACTCCCTTGCGGCCCGCCAGGGACCAGGTCCCGGACAGCGGCACGCGGCACTGCGCCCAGGTCGCCACTCCGACATCGGGCCGCTTCCCCCGGGGCGCCGGTAAGGGGCCCCACCTGGGCAACGACACAGATTGCGGCCCAACTCGGCGGCGATCACGAGCTACCGGGCCGGGGGCAGAACGTCGACCACGATGCAGATGCCTGTGACGCAGCCCCAAATACCGGCCGCAACAGCGGCATAGCGTTTGAGCAGGCGGCGGCGGAGGTCGTGGTAGCGGCTTTCGTACTCACCGCGCAGCTCCTGCGCTCGCTCGGCCGTTGTCGTGAGTATCTGCCGTGTCAGGGCGATGCGATGGTTCACGTAGTGGCGTGTGAGGTCCTCGGCCTGGGCTGTGGTCAGCCACGGCAGCCTGGCGCACAGCGCCTGCGCTTCGCGACGCGCCTCTTCGCGGTGGCAGTGGGCGATGAGGAAGCCCTCCGCTTCGGCGGCGATCGCCGCGGCATCCTCGACGCGCGGGCGGCGGCTCGGGCTCTGTGTCATGACCGGTCGCCCTCGTGCCCGCTGGCATCGATGACATCGCGTTGGCCGGTGTTCTCCTTCTGATCGCGCTGGACCACGTCCGGGTGGTGCAGGTCGAAGGCAGGCGATTCGGAGCGGATCTTGGGGAGGGTGACGAAGTTGTGGCGGGGCGGCGGGCAGGAGGTGGCCCACTCGAGGGAGCGGCCGAATCCCCATGGGTCGTCGACGTCGACTCGCTCGCCTTTCTGGGCGGTCTTCCACACGTTGTAGAGGAACGGCAGGGTGGAGAGACCCAGCAGGAAGGCACCGATGGAGGACACCGTGTTGAGGGCGGTGAAGCCGTCGGCAGCGAGGTAATCGGCGTAGCGGCGGGGCATGCCTTCGGCGCCGAGCCAGTGCTGGACGAGGAAGGTGGTGTGGAAGCCGACGAAGAGCGTCCAGAAGTGGATGTTCTCCAGTCGTGTGTCGAGCATGGTGCCGGTCATCTTCGGCCACCAGAAACTGAATCCGCCGAACATGGCGAAGACGATCGTGCCGAAGAGGACGTAGTGGAAGTGGGCGATCACGAAGTAGCTGTCGGTGACGTGGAAGTCCATCGGGGGTGAGGCGAGGATGACTCCGGTCAGACCGCCGAAGAGGAACGTGACGAGGAAGCCGATCGCCCACAGCATCGGCGGTTCGAACGACAGGGACCCCGTCCACATGGTGCCGATCCAGTTGAAGAACTTCACCCCTGTGGGCACCGCGATGAGGAAGCTCATGAAGGAGAAGAAGGGGAGCAGTACGGCGCCGGTGGCGAACATGTGATGGGCCCACACGGTCACGGACAGGCCGGTGATCGCGATGGTGGCACCGATCAGCCCTGTGTAACCGAAGATCGGCTTGCGGGAGAACACCGGGATGATCTCGCTGATCACGCCGAAGAACGGCAGGGCCAGGATGTACACCTCGGGGTGGCCGAAGAACCAGAACAGGTGCTGCCACAGGAGGGTCCCGCCGTTCTCGGGATTGAAAACCTGGGCGCCGAAGCGCCGGTCGGCTTCCAGGGCCAGCAGCGCCGCCGCCAGGATGGGAAAGGCGAGCAGGACCAGGACCGAGGTGAGCAGTACGTTCCAGGTGAAGATCGGCATCCGGAACATGGTCATGCCTGGCGCACGCATGCAGATGATGGTGGTCATGAAGTTGACCGCGCCGAGGATGGTCCCGAACCCGGACAGGGCCAGGCCCATGATCCACAGGTCTCCGCCGATGTAACCGGTACGGATGGGGCCGCTCAGGGGGGTGTAGGCAGTCCAGCCGAAGTCCGCGGCGCCCTGGGGAGTGAGGAAGCTGCCGAGCACGATGAGCCCGCCGAAGAGGAACAGCCAGTAGGAGAGCATGTTCAGGCGGGGAAAGGCGACATCGGGGGAACCGATCTGCAGCGGCATGATCGCGTTGGCGAACCCGGCGAACGTGGGCGTGGCGAAGAGCAGCAGCATGATCGTGCCGTGCATGGTGAACGACTGGTTGTACTGCTCGGTGGACAGCAGCTGCATGCCCGGGCGGGCCAGCTCCGCCCGGATCGCCATGGCCAGCGCCCCACCGATCAAGAAGAACGCGAACGAGGTGATCAGGTACAGATGACCGATCTTCTTGTGATCCGTCGTGGTCAACCAGGAGACGATCACCTGCCCTCGACTGCGACGCCCCTCTACCGGCACGAGCGTGGCCGTCTCTGCCTCAGCAGTCATTACTTTCCCCACTTGGTCCCGAATGTCCTCTTTCCGCCCTCAAGTTCCCGAACAACGCGCCTGAACCGCACGCGACGCGCCGACAAGAACCGCGGCAATCGCTGAATCACCAGCTGAGCGAGAGCCCCACCAGTGACTTTGGGTCACTGGTGAGCTTCGGACACTGAGACGCCTCCGGAGCAGGAAGGCCACCGTCATGACTGCAGGCGCACACACCGCGTCCCACGAATCCGGCGCGGAGTTGCTGGGCATTTTCCAGATCTCCATCCTGCACAACGAGGATGTGACCGCCGATGACTTCCGGGAAAACACCGTGGGCGGCTGCCGCGGGGCTCACCGCCGCGGCTGTCGTCGTCATGCGACGCGCGAAGGCGCGTCCGGCAGAGCCGGTCGCCGGGGACCGCTGGCTGGCGGTGATGATCAACCGTGCACCGGGCGACATCCAGCCCGACAAGCTGCCGTCACCGCTGCAGGTGTACGGCGACCGGATCGAGACGCGGATCCGCCCGGCACCCGGTGACCGGGGCACGGAATTGGCGGTACGGCTCAGAGAAGCGCAGCCGGATGCCTCGCGCTCCGTGCCCGCACGACTCGTCGGCGCTGATCCGCGCCAGGATCTGCGCAGTGCCCTGCGTGAGGCGAAGGCGCTGTTGGAGGCGGGCGCGGTTCTGGAACCTGACACGCCGCCCACCACGCACGAGAGCCCCGGCGGGAAGCTCGTCGGGTTGCGGCAGCCACGCCGAGTACGTGCGCGTGCCCTTCGCGGACTACGGCGCCTTCCCCGTCCCCGAGGGCGTCGACGACACGAGCGCCCTGTTCGTGTCCGACTCGGTGCCGACGGGGTGGATGGGGGCCGATCTGGCGGGCGTGAAACCGGGTGACGTGGTAGCCGTGTGGGGTTGCGGCGCCGTCGGCCAGATGGCGGCGCGCGCCGCGATTCTGCTGGGTGCGGAGCGGGTGATCTCCATCGACCGGATCCCGGAGCGGCTGGGGATGACCGAGCGGCACATCGGCAGCGAGGTCATCGACTACACGGCCACCGACGTCGGGGCGGAACTACGCGAACGCACCGGCGGCCGGGGCCCGGACGTGTGCATCGAAGCGGTCGGTATGGAAGCGCACAGCGACAACACTCTGGTGCACGCCTACGACCAAGTGAAGCAGCAGCTGCGGCTGCAGACGGATCGTCCTACCGCCGTCCGGCAGGCCATCCACGCCTGCCGCAAGGCCGGCACGGTCTTCATCCTCGGGGTTTTCGCCGGAGCCGTGGACAAGTTCCCCCTGGGCGCGGTGATCAACAAGGGCCTGACGGTACGCGGCGCCCAGATGCACGGCCAGCGCTACATCCCCATGCTCTTGGGACGCATGGCGGCCGGGGAGCTGAGCACCTCCCACCTGGCGACCCACACCGTGTCTCTCGAAGAGGCGCCGCGGGCGTACGACATGTTCAAACAGAAGACCGACGGCTGCGTCCGCGCGGACATCCGACCGGGCGGCTGAACAGGGTGGGCAGACGCTTCCCGTTTCTCACGACCACGATCGCGCTCGACCTGGAGCAGGGGCGTCACGGCAGCCGCAAACCCCGGGCTGCCGTGACGCCCCGCCTGTCGCACGGTTTCGGCCCATGGGCCATGGCCCCGGCCGACGTGCGCTTGGCGGACGCTTGATGGCTCGGTCCGCCACAGCGGGCGCTGATGTCAGGTCTCGTCCCGCGTATCGTCCGGGCTGAGTCCGGCCTCCTCCATCGCCTCGCTCATGGTGCGCCCGGTGGCACCTTCTGCTTGCTACGTGCGGCGCGGACTCAGGCCGGGTGGTCGGGGCGCTGCTCCGGAGGTGTGCCGCCGCCCTTTCCTCCGCCCTTGTCTCCGCGGTCCGTACCGTGGGCACGGCCACCGCCCTCGGTGGGCTCTGCCGCCTTTCGGGCCTGGCTGTCCTGCGGGGTGCCGGCTCCCTTGTCGCTGCGCCGCAACTCGGGCTGTTGAGGGTTCGACATCGGTACTGCTCCTTCCTTCGGACGTCCGCCGAAACGCTTGCCTATCAGGCGGGTAGCCGTTGCAGGTGCGTACGAAACGTGCACGCCGTGCCCCAGTGCATACATGTGACGACAGTGCGATGCCGTAAGCCGTCACTGCCGTCCTGGGCGCGGTGGGCACCGGGGCGCTGAACGCCCCGGTGTCGATCCACCGCTTCCTTCCCGGCCAGCGTATGAAGGGCGAAGTGACGGAACCGGCCTGCCGGTTGATGATGTGCGGCATGGGACCACGCTATTAGTTGCCGAACACCGTTTTCTGGACCTCGTCCGGGCCGTCGAACTGGTCCGCCGAAGCGCTGCGGAGCTTCGTGACGAGAGTGTCGTCCGCGCCGTTGCCCTCGGCCAGCGCGACCAGGTCGTCCCGGCTGGAGGGGTATTCGGCGCCCTTGAGCGCCTTCTGCAGGTCGATCGGGCTGATGTCCGCCATGGTGGTCTCCTTGCTGGCTTGGTGGTTCGAACAATCGGATGGTTCAGATGGCTCGGGCGCGCCGCCGTGCCTCGCTCCGCCTGGCGGTGGCATTCAGGAGTGTCTGCCGGTCTCAAGCTATCGCTCGTCGCGGCGCGGGCCATGTTGGTTGGGCCGCGCGCGTGACGGCCCGAGACCGCGGGAGTGAAGCGCCTCAAGCGTGTCGTCGGGCCCGCAGAGGGGCGACGAAGGCAAGGAGGATGGCGGCGACGCCGATCGACTGGCGGAGAACAGCGACTGGCCCACCCCGAACCGAGGGGTGGGCCAGTTCTCGTTTAGGGACTACCAACTGCCCGTCAGGTATTCGGCTGTCCACGACCAGGCTGCTCGCGTACCTCATGCATGGTTTCCTGGCCCATCTCGCGCAGCCCCTGCGCGGTGTCCTGTCCCGCGCTCTGGGCCTGCTCCTTCGTGGTCTGGGCCGCTTCCTGTGCCGTGGACTTGACGGCGTCTACTGCTTCGGCGGCCGGCTGGCGTAGCTCTTCCTTGATGTCCTGTGCGCCCTGGACCGCTTGTTGCTTCACCGGTTCGAGCAGTTCATCGGAGTGTTCGCGCAGCTGCTGGCCGGCTCGCTCCTCCGCCTTGGTGGTCGGCAGGAGCGCGGCCGCCAGCATGCCGGCGCCGAAGGCGATGAGACCGGCCGCGAGCGGGCTGCCCTGCGTCTGCTGTTTGACCTGTGAGGGCGCCTGCTGGACGGCGTCACCGACCTGTCCGGTCGTCTCCTTGGCGGCGTCAGCCAGACTTCCTGCCGCCTGACCGGCGGAGTCCGCGAAACCGTGCGCGGTGTCCGCGACATTCCCGGCTGTGTCACCGGCTGTGCCCATCACACGCTCCTTGATGCCGGTCAGCCGACCCCGGGCCGCGCCGACTCTGCGCTGGGCCACCCTCCTGGGGGCGACCTTGTCCGCCAAGAGGTCGGCGTTACGGGCCAGATGGGCACGCCGGTACTCCACGTCGGTCCTCAACTCGTCGGGTGTCGTGCCCATTCGGCGTCCTCCTTCAGGGTTTCCACGGTCTGTTCGGGCTTGAGGTTCACGGTGCGCAGGCGTTTGCGGCCGGTGGTGTACAGCACCGCTGCGACCACCGCCCACACGGCCGTGACGATCAGCGCCGCCCAGGCAACGTCCATGACATTGGCGAGCGCGAAGATCACGGTCAGGCTGCCCAGGAGCAGGACGAGGTGACCGGCGTAACCTGCCCCGCCCAGCATGCCGACGGCCTTGCCGGCCTTCGTCGATTCCTGCTTGATCTCGGCTTTCGCCAGTTCGATCTCATCGCGGACCAACTGCGACAGATCGGTGCTGATCTCGCTGAGGAGGTCACCGATGGACGGATCGCCCGACTTCGCGGGACGCGGGGCCGTCGGGTGCTGGGCGTCTGTCAGATGCTGGGCGTCCGTGCTGCCGGGGCCCGGAAACTGTGTGGCCACCGCTCAGCTCCCCTGGCTCGGCCCCTGCGGACCCGCCGGGTAGCGCGGCGGGGTCGCGGGCGCGGACGGCGGAGACTGGGCTGCGGGCCCTGTAGGCGCGGGAGGCTGTCCGTAGCCGGGGACAGACGGCGGTGGGAAGTGACCAGAGGGTTCTGGGGGGCTCTGATATCCCGCCTGGGGGGCGCCGGTACTTGTCACCGGAGGCCGAGCGGAGCCGGCCGGGCTTGGAGGAACTTGGCGCTGCTCGCCCCCGTCGCCCGAACCCGGCGTAGCGGACGAGCCCGCGGCGCTGATGCCCTTACCGGCCCGCGCCACGGCGAAGCCCGCCAGAGCCGCCCCCGCCAGGAACACGCCCGGGCGGCGCCGCGCGAAGTCCTGCAGGTCACTGATGAGGCCATCGGGCCCGCGCTGCTCCAGACGGGAAGCCACCTGGTGGCCGCCGTCGGCCATCTGCCGCACCACACTTGAGGCGCTCGAATCGGGCTTGCCGCTCTCGCTCATGTCCCGCAGCTCATCCGCCAGCCGCCGCACGTTCTCCGCCAGCCGCTCCGTCTGGGACTGAGCCTGGCCCTGGAGCTGATCGCGCAGCTCCCCCACCAGGTCACGCGCCTGGGCAGTGGTCTCGCGAGCCACTCCTGCCGCTTGTTCCTTGGCGGTGCCGGCCACCTCGGCGGCCTGCTCGTTCACCAGCCCGGCGCCTTCGCCGGCCTTCTCCTGAGCTGTCTGTGCCATCGCCGCCGGCCTGCTCTGGTCCGGACGGCTCTTGCCATGGAAGTCGCTCAAAGCTCCTCCTGGTCATCGAAGCGATCGGTTGTCCGGCACCCGTCCGTAGCCCTGTCCCAAGCACGTACCGCTCTTCTTTGCGGCAGAACACTCGGTGCCGTGACCGGGCCGCCCACAGTCGTAGCTGATACGTCGTGCCAGTACGCCGCAACCTGCGCCGGTGCGCCGGGACGTCGTACGCCGCAGGTCACTCCTGAGGCCTCGTCTGTAGTCCCACTTCCCACGCTGCCCCAAGCAGGCCGCCTCCGCATGTCGGACCAGCGAGACCAACAACGGCAGCACGATGCCCACCAGGGACGCAGGCAGGCCCAGGACGGTATGACGGAAATGACGCCGGGGCACGCGCTTTCCGGAGCCGGGCTGCTGATCACGGAGGGCGTGTACGTCAGTGCGCGCGCTGCCGGTAGTACGCCGCCGCGTGCGGGCTCGGCGCACCCCGTCACGTCGTCGATCCGTCCCCTGTCATCGGGGCGATCGCCACCGGTTCGCCAACTCCGGCCGCCCGACCCGGTACGGCTCCGTACGGCTCCGTACGGCTCCAGCAACTCCCCTATTTTCGCGCCCTCTTGCACCGTTTCCGCATCCCGCGTCCGTCCCGTCGCGACCCCGCGCTTACGCGGCGCTCCGGTCCAGCGCGATGACCTCCACCTCGATCTGCCAGTCGGGCTGGGCCAGCGAGACGACCTCGATGAGGGTGTCGGCGGGGTAGGGCTCGGCCAGGAACTCGCCGCGCAGCGTGATCACGTGCGGGAGGTTCGTCGCCATGTCCCGTACGAAGATGCCGACCTTGATCACGTCCGCGAAGGTCAGACCGGCCGCCTCCAGCACCCGTCGGACGTTTCTGAACGCCTGCCGCCCCTGCGTCAGGAACCCGCCCTCGACGGTCGTCCCGTCCTCCTCGATGCCCACCTGCCCGGACACGTACACGAAGCCCCCGGCCCGGACGGCCTGCGAAATTAGGTACGGCGCGTACCAGTCCGGCGTGGTCGCGATCTTCTCGATGCGTCCCACAGTGTCCGCGCTCTCGTTGCTGGACATGCTTCTCCCCTGTCTCGGCGGCGTCCGGCATCGGACCCCGCACGCTGCGACACGAAACGTTCCGTAACGCCACGGAAGCTAGGCCATTCCGAGCACCTTGTCAAAACGAAACGTAACGTCACGCGGGCGATAGGGTGAGGCTCATGACCCCCGATCCGAAGAGTGAACGGCGCAGCGAGCGCGCCCGCCGGGCGATCCTTGACGCGGCGTTCGACCTGGTGAGCCGCAAGGGCTTCGCAAAGGTGACCATCGAGGCCATCGCCGCCCAGGCAGGCGTCGGCAAGCCCACGATCTACCGTTGGTGGCGCTCCAAGGGCGCGGTGGTGCTGGAGGCCATGAACGAGGAGCTCGGCGACGACTTCGCCTTCCCTGACACCGGCGACATCGCCGCCGACCTGACGACCCAGATCACCGCGGTGAGCCAACGACTGATCACCGGCAGGATCAGCGAGGCCTTCAAGGGCGTGATGGGCGAGGCCCAGAACGACCCCGCGCTGATGAAGGCGTTCCGCGAAACGATCCTCGAGCCCAGCATCGTGGAGTGCCGGGCCCGTCTGGATTCCGCCGTCGCCGCCGGGCAGCTCCGCTCCGACGTGCCGACCGACGTGATGGTCGACCTCTTCTACGCGCCGATCCACTACCGGCACTTCCTGGGCTTCGGCGACGACGCAGTCAGGCGCAGCGCCGATCTCGTACAGGAGGTCCTGCTCGGCCTGCGGCCCCGGCCCGACGCGACATGAACGACCGGTGCACGCCGAGTCGTTAGGGGCTGAAGGATGCCGCCCCCGATGCGCCGCCCCGTCGTTGAACGCCTTACGGTGCCCGCTCCTCCTTCCGGCCCCCGCCGCTCACGCGAGTGGGCCACCGCCTAGAGCAACGGCTCGGCACCGGGCCACGGCACGCGCGGGGTTGCTGGTCGCCGCGCCCGCCGCCCGGCTCGGTCTGCGCACCACCGGCTTCGGGAGCAGCAACACGTGCCGATGCCGGTGCTCTCTCCGCCGCCGCCGTTCCCGTTTCCTTCTGGCCATGAACCGGCCAGGCAGGAATGGGTTGTTCGCATGGTGCGTCGTGGTTCTGCCCGGGCAGCCGGGTCTATGAGGGCACCTCGTATCCGCTGCTCGGGAAGAAGGCCGAGGTACTCGGCCTGTTCTGCCGCTCAAGCCAGGTGGAAAACCTCGGTCAGGGGCCGCATCGCCGCGTCGGGCGCCTGCCCGTCCAACTCCTCGAAGAAGTCGGCCATCTGGGTCTGCCAGCGGCTGTTCACGTCGGTGGCGTCCATGGCGGCGCGGGCCTTTTCGAAGTTGTCCGTCTCCAGGTAGCCGACAAGGAGGCCGTCCTCGCGCAGGAAGAGCGAGTAATTGCGCCAGCCGGTCGCGGTCAGTGCCTCGCGCATCTCCGCCCATACGTTCTCGTGGCGTGCTCGGTACTCGTCGACGCGGTCGGCCTTGACCTTGAGCAGAAAACAGACGCGTTGCATCCTTGACTCCCCTTACGGATAGTGCAGTTGTCGCCGCCGCTCGTGGGGTGGGCGGCTTCGATGATGACAGTGGTCGGGGGATGGTCGCTTTCAGGCTCGGGCTTGTTCCTGGGGGGAAGGCCGCCATGGCCCGGCTACCGCGTGGGAGCTGTTCAGTATGGTCGTGGACTTTTCAGGCAACCTCCCGGAGTCTGTTCCCGTGGACTCGCCGCTGACCACCTATCTGCTTCCTGCCGTCCTTGCCGTGATCATGTTCGGCCTCGGGCTCGGCCTGTCCGTAGCGGACTTCCGCAGGATCGCGGCGTATCCGCGGCCGGTGGCCGTCGCACTCGTCTGCCAACTGGTACTGCTGCCCGCCGCCTGCCTGGGTCTGGTGCTGGCCTTCGACCTGAGTCCCGCGCTGGCCGTGGGCATGATGCTGCTCGCGGCATCTCCCGGTGGCACGATGGCCAATATCTTCAGCCATCTCTTCGGCGGCGACGTCGCCCTCAACGTCACGCTGACCGCCATCAATTCGGTCATCGCCGTCTTCACGCTGCCGATCGTCGTGAATCTCTCCCTCGACCATTTCATGACCGGAACGGACGAGGCACTGGGGCTGCGCTTCGACAAGACACTGCAGGTCTTCCTCATTGTGCTGGTGCCGGTCGCGGCGGGGATGCTGGTCCGCCACCGCCGTCCGGACTTCGCGGAGCGCTCCACCCGGGTGGTCAAGGTGACGGCGGTGGCCGTGCTCATCGGCATCATCATCGCCGCGCTCGCCGCCGAGCGTAAGAACGTGCTCGGTTATCTCGCCGACGTCGGCCTCGTCGTCTTCCTCTTCGGCGCCATCTCCCTCACCGTCGGCTACGGTGCGACGCGGCTGGCCCGCGGCGACCACCGGCAATCCGTCGCCACCTGCTTCGAGATCGGCATGCACAACACCACGCTGGCGATGGCGATCGCCCTCAGCCCCTCGCTGCTGGACAACACCCGCATGGCCATCCCCTCGGCGGTGTACGCGGTGCTGATGTTCGCCATGGCCCTGGCCGCGGGCTCGCTGCTGCGCCGTATCGCCCCGGCCGAGAGTGCTGGCGCCAACGCCGCCGACGCGGGAGCGCCTCCTGCCTCCTCCCCTGCCGCCGCAAGCCCGACTCCGAGGACGCGGCTGGGTCACCGGTGGCTTCCCTGGTCAGCGCGGAGGCGACCCGCCCCCGGTCGGGAGAGGCTGTGACCGCGGCGGTCGGGAGAGGCTGTGACCGCGGCGGTCGCGTCCGGCGGGACACCCATCGGGCGCGGTTCGCCTACTGCCGCGACCGTCGTTATGAACTCCCGGAACTCCTCCGCGGGTTGAGGGTCACGGGAGAGGCCGGCCCTCTGCCCAGCGCCTGCTCACATCCGAACTCCCGTCAATGACCACGCGGTACGGCAGTTCCGCTCAGCCGCGGGTCGCGGGGGCGTGTTGCGGGTCACGCCGAGCGCCGCTCGCCCTTGTTCGACGCACCCGTCGTCTATCGTGATCACGGCAACTCCCCTATCCAGAGGAAGCGTTCATCCTGGTGACAGCGCACATGACCGCCCTCCGCCCCTTGCCTGACCTACTCCGGGAGCATGCCCGGCGTTTCGGTACCAAGACCGCCTTCGAGGACGACCGTTCCCATGTGACCTACGGGGAGCTGGAACTGCGAACCGGCCGGCTGGCGGGGCATCTCGTCGGCCTCGGTCTGCGGCACGGGGAACGAGCGGCGATCCTCCTGGGCAGTCGGGTGGAGGCCGTCGAGAGCGTCCTCGCCGTCACCAGGGCGGGCGCTGCCGGTGTGCCGCTGGACTCGCGGAGCACCACCGCCGAGTTGGCACACCTGCTGGACGACAGCGGGGCCCGGTTCCTCTTCACCGACCGGCCTTCCCTGGAGCAGTTGCGGCCGCTGCTGCGGGAGCGCCCCCGGCTTGGCGTGGTGCTCGTCGAGGATGCCGGGGCGCTGGACGGGTCCCCGGCCGCGGCAGTGGCGGTGGCATCGGAGGCGAGTGGTGGCTCGGCCGGCGAAGCGGAAATGTTCCGCTACACGACCCTGGCCGTCACCGAGCCGCCCGTGCCGGCTCCGGATGATCTCGGACTCGACGAGGTGGCCTGGCTCCTGTACACCTCCGGATCGACCGGCCTGCCCAAGGGGGTGCTGTCCACCCAGCGCCACCGGCTGTCGTCGGTGGCATCCGGTTTCGTCGACGTCCTCGGCCTGTCGGCGGACGACCGCCTGCTCTGGCCCCTTCCCCTCCACCACGCCATGGGGCAACTCCTGTGCGTCCTCGGGGTGACCGCGACGGGCGCGTCCGCCAAGCTCCTGCCGCGGTTCTCCGTGACGGACGTGCTGGCTGAACTCCGCCGGACCGAGGACCCGTTCACGCTACTGGCCGGTGTGCCGACGACGTACCGCAAGCTCCTTGACGCCGTAGGGGACGGCGGCCTCGGGGCACCCGCCCTGCGTGGCTGTGTCAGCGGGGGTGCGACCGCCCCTGCCGCTTTCCAGCGGGCTTTCGAGGAAGTCTGCCGGGTTCCGTTCCTCGATCATTACGGAAGCACTGAGGCGGGCCCCGTCACCATGACGGCGCCGGGTGCCGCCAGGGCGGCCGGCTCCTGCGGCCGTGTGCTGCCAGGCATGCGGGCGCGTATCGGCGACGGCCGCGACGCCGAAGCTCCGGGAGAGGACGAGGCAGAGGGCGAGTTGTGGGTCTCCGGGCCCGGCGTCATGGCCGGGTACCACCAGCGGCCCGACGACACCGCCGAGGTTCTGCGCGACGGTTGGTACCGCACCGGTGACCTGGCCCGGATCGGCACCGACGGTGACATCACCCTCACGGGCCGGGTCAGCGAGCTGATCATCAGGGCCGGGGAGAACATCCATCCCTCCGAGGTGGAGGCGGTGCTGCTGGCCCTGCCGGGAATCCAGGACGCCGCCGTGGCCGGCCTCTCGGACGACGTGCTCGGTGAGGTCCCGGCCGCTTACCTGGTCCCGGCGCAGGCCGGTGCCCTCGACAGGAGAGAGATACTCGCAGCCTGCCGGGAACACCTCTCACCGTTCAAGGTGCCCGCCGCCTTCTACGAGGTGGAAGCGATCCCTCGTACCGCCTCGGGCAAGGTGAAGCGGTACACCCTCGCAGACGTGTCCGCGCGGCCTCTGCCGGTCCAGGCCCTCACGCCGCAAGAGGCGGAGACGGTGGACCTGACGGCTCTGGTGCGCGCCGAGGTCGCCGCCGTGCTCGGCTGCGCCGTGGACGAGGTGGAGCAGAGCACCGCGTTCCGTGACCTGGGTCTTGACTCATTGACGTCGACGGTGCTGCGCGACCGCTTGTCGACGGCGACCGGTCTCGCCCTGTCCGAGGCGGCGCCCTTCGACTTCCCCACCGCGGCCGAGCTCGCCGCACATCTGCGGGCGCGGCTCACCGGTGGGACGGCGACTGCCACGCCCAGCCGTCCGGCAGGGGCCGGTCCGGACGAGGACCCCGTGGTCATCGTCGGCATGGCGTGCCGTTTCCCCGGCGGCGTACAGAATCCCGAGGACCTGTGGCGGCTGGTCGAGGACGGGATCGACGCCATCACCCCCTTCCCCACCGACCGGGGGTGGGACGTGGACGGGCTGTACGACCCGGATCCAGGGCAGCCGGGCCGTACGTACGTACGCGAGGGAGGCTTCCTGTCCGGCGTCGACCGCTTCGACCCGGCCTTCTTCGGGATCTCGCCCCGCGAGGCCCTGGCCATGGATCCGCAGCACCGATTGCTGCTCGAAGTCGCCTGGGAAGCCTTCGAACACGCGGGGATAGATCCGGGCACGGCACGCGCAACCCCTACTGGTGTGTACGCCGGGCTCATGTACAGCGACTACGCCAGTCGCTTCGCCCGCACGCCGGAACGTGTGGAGGGCTACCTCGGTATCGGCAACGCGGGCAGCGTCGCCTCCGGCCGTATCGCCTACACCCTGGGCCTGGAGGGTCCTGCGGTCACCGTGGACACGGCGTGCTCGTCGTCGCTGGTGGCCCTGCACCTGGCAGCCCAGGCACTGCGCAGGGGTGAGTGCTCGATGGCGCTCGCCGGAGGCGCCACGGTGATGTCGGCACCCCACTCCTTCGTCGAGTTCAGCAGGCAGCGCGCGCTCGCCCCCGACGGCCGCTGCAAGGCGTTCGGGGCGGCGGCGGACGGCACCGGATGGGCCGAAGGCGCCGGGATGCTGCTCATGACCCGGCTCTCGGAGGCCCGGCGCGCCGGCTACCGGGTCCTGGCCGTGGTGCGCGGTTCCGCGGTGAACCAGGACGGCGCGAGCAACGGCCTGACCGCGCCGCACGGGCCGGCGCAGCAACGGGTGATCCGCCAGGCTCTGGCGGACGCCCGCCTCGCGCCCGCGGACATCGACGCGGTGGAGGCGCATGGCACAGGCACCCGGCTCGGCGACGTGATCGAGGCGGAGGCCTTCCTGGAGGCGTACGGACCGCAGGCGTACGAACCCCAGGCTCACGGACCGGAAGCGTCCGGACCGGCCGGAACACGTGAGCATCCGCTGTGGCTCGGCTCGGTGAAGGCCAACATCGGGCATACCCAGGCGGCGGCGGGCATGGCCGCCGTGATGAAGATGGTCCTGGCGATGGAGCACGGCGTACTGCCGCGCACGCTCCACGCCGAGCAGCCGAATCCCGGCGTGGACTGGTCCTCGGGCGCGGTGTCGCTGCTCACCCGTTCGAGGCCCTGGCCTCCGACCGGGCGGCCCCGGCGGGCAGGTGTGTCGTCCTTCGGGATCAGCGGGACCAACGCGCATGTGGTGATCGAGCAGCCGCCCGTGGAGAAGTCCGGTGCCGGTGCCGCGGCCCGGCCGGACAGCGGAACCACGGTCACTCAGGTGCCCGCTCGGTCGGCCCCGGCGACGGCCGTGCCGTTTCCGGTGTCGGCAAGGAGCGCCCCGGCGCTGCGGGCACAGGCTCAGCGACTGCACGCCTACGTGGCCGAACGTCCCGGAACCGACCTGCTGGACCTCGGTTTCTCCCTGGCCACGACCCGCGCCCATTTCGAGCATCGCGCGGTGCCGGTCGCCGGTGACCGCGAAGAACTGCTCGCCTCGCTCGAAGCGTTGGCGGAAGGTCGCTACCGGCCGGGCCTGAGCACCAGCGGCCCCCACCCGGCGGGCCCTGTCGTCTTCATGTTCACCGGGCAGGGCAGCCAGCGGACCGGCATGGGCCAGGAACTGTACGAGGCCCACCCCGTCTACGCCCGTTCCTTCGACGAGATATGCGCCCTGCTGGACCCGCTTCTGCCGGAGCCGCTACGGGACGTGGTGTTCGCCACCGATACCGCCGAGAACGTCGGTACCGCCCAGAGCGTCGAAGGCGGCGGCACGGGAAGCGCCGAGTTCATCGGCGGCTCGCGAGCGGGCGGGCTGGGTGGGCTTCTGCACACAACGCGCTTCGCGCAGCCCGCACTCTTCGCTCTGGAAGTCTCCCTGTTCCGGCTGCTGGAGTCCTGGGGCGTACGCCCCGACATGGTGGCAGGGCACTCGGTCGGCGAACTGGCGGCGGCTCATGTCGCCGGGGTGCTGTCCCTCGCGGACGCCTGCACCTTGGTCGCGGCACGGGGTCGGCTGATGGACGCACTGCCCACCGGTGGAGCGATGGCATCGATACAGGCCGACGAGAGCGAGGTCACCGCGTACCTGGCGGGTGGAGCGGACCCCGCCCGAAGGGCGGACAGTGCCCAAGGCGTCGGCAGCGCCCGAAGGGTGGACATCGCAGCCGTGAACGGTCGCTCCGTGGTGGTCTCCGGGGACGAATCCGCAGTGCTGGAGGCCATCGCGTACTGGCGCGGACAAGGCCGCGAGACCACCCGGCTGCGCGTGAGCCATGCCTTTCATTCGGCGCACATGGAACCCATGCTCGATGCCTTCGGCCTGGTCGCGCAGGGGATCAGCTACTCCCCTCCGCAACTGCCCCTGGTCACCGCGGTGGCGGACCGGCCCGCGACCACCGAGGAGGTCTGCTCGCCGCGGTACTGGGTGGACCACGTACGCCGACCGGTCCGATTCGCCGACTCGGTGCGGTACCTGCGGGAGCAGGGGGCCACGCACTTCGTGGAGCTCGGCCCGGACAGCGTCCTCGCGGGCCTGGCGCGCGACTGCCTCTCCGACCGCCGCCCGACGGCCACGGCAGACGCGACCACAGCAGACGCAGCCACAGCGGTCCCGGCGACGGCGACATCCGGTGGCGATACGGACGGCCCCGTGCCGCTGGTCGTCCCGACGCTGCGCGGCCCACGGCCCGAGGCAGCGGCACTGCTCGCCACCGTGGCCACACTCCACGCCTACGGTGTGAGTGTGGACTGGCACGCGGTCTTCGCCGGACGCGGCGCACGGCACACGGCACTGCCCACCTACGCGTTCCAGCGTGAGCGGTACTGGCTCGAGGCCGACTCGGCTGGATCCGCGACGCAGGCCAACGCGTCGGCATCCGCGGCGGAGCCCGGCCCCGAGCCCCATCCGTTCCTGCGAGCGGTGACGTCGACGGCGGACGACGACGGCCTGCTGCTGAGCGGCCGGCTGTCCCTGCGTGACCAGCCCTGGCTCGCCGACCACGCGGTGCTGGACACGGTGCTCCTGCCGGCGACGGCCTTCGTCGACATGGCGATCCACGCCGGGGACCGGACGGGTGCCTCCACACTGGAGGAACTGACGCTGACCGCACCGCTCGTGCTCTCCCCCGGCGAGCCGGTCGAGCTCCAGGTGAAGGTGGCGCGAGCCGACTCGGATGGACGCCGGGCGGTGGTCTTCCACGCACGGACGCACGCTCCCGGTCACGACGACCGTCCTTGGACCCGCCACGCCTCCGGAGTCCTGGCCCCTGCGGAGTTCAGCCTTCCGGAACAGCGGGTTTCCACGGACGCGCCCTCCCCATGGCCTCCGGCGGGCGCCGTACCGCTGCCGTTCGGCACCGAGGCGGGTATCGGCCTCTACGAGGGACTCGCGCACGGCGGGCTCCGTTACGGGCCGGCCTTCCAGGGCCTGCGGACCGCTTGGCGCCTGGGGGACGACCTCCTCGCCGAGGTCGAACTCCCGGAGGGCGAACACGTAAACGCCGGCCTGTTCACTCTGCATCCGGCGCTGCTGGACTCGGCACTGCACACCCTGACGCTGGATCAGTATCAGACCGTCCCGGACGGCGACCGGGACAGCGGGACCGGAGCGGCGTTGTCGCTGCCGTTCGCCTGGAGCGGTGTACGGCTGCACGCGTCCGGCGCCCGCACACTGCGGGTGCGGGTCTCCCCGGCGGAGAGGGAAGCAGAGGGGAAAGCGAAGGGAAAGAGTGTCCGGCTGGAGTTGACCGACGGGGCCGGAGCCCCTGTGGCCACGGTGCGTTCGCTCGCCCTGCGTCCGCTCGCCCCCGAGCAGTTGAGCGGCGTACGCGCGCACAGTGACAGTCTGTTCCGCCTTGAGTGGACACCTCTACATGATTCCGCCGCCCCGATACCGACGGGGCCGCCTCTGTACGGGCTCCTCGGCGAGCCGGGCCCGGAACTGAGCGGCGCACTCGCACAGTTGGGTATCCGGCCGACGGTCTACGCAGACCCTGCTTCGGCGGCCCCCGACGCACCGGCCGTCGTGATCGCCTGCCCTCCGCTCACGGGGAGGGCCGAGCCTGACCGTGCGCCGGCCGCACACCACGCAACCGGCTGGGCACTGCGGCTCGTACAGGACTGGCTCGCCGAAGACCGGCTCGCCAACTCACGTCTCGCCGTCCTCACTTCGGGCGTCGTCACTCCCGGAGCCGGCCCGGACGCGAGCATCACCGACGACGATGCCGCACTCGTCCACGCACCTGTGTGGGGCCTGCTCCGCTCGGCGCAGACCGAGAACCCGGGCCGCTTCTCGCTGATCGACATCGACGACCATCCCGCGTCCGCGGGCACCTTGGCCCGAGCCCTGATGAGCACCGAGCCGCAGATGGCCGTACGCCACGGTGTCGCGTACGTACCGAGACTGGTCCGCGTAACCCAAGCGGCAACGGCGACGACGGTGAAGGCGACCCCTGCGGCGGCCGATGGCACACCGCGGCGGCTGCACCCGGACGGCACCGTCCTGGTCACCGGGGGCACCGGCTCCCTGGGCATGCAGTTCGCCCGTCACCTCGTGGTCGCACACGGCGTACGTCACCTGCTGCTCGTGGGACGGCGTGGAGCGGACGCGCCCGGTGCCGCCGGACTCCGCGCGGACCTGACCGGACTGGGCGCGGAGGTCACCTTGGCGGCCTGCGACGTCGCCGACCGCACGGCGCTCGCCGCCCTCCTCGCGAGCGTGCCGGAGGCACACCCACTGACCGGAGTGGTGCACACCGCGGGGGTCCTGGACGACGGTGTGGTGTCCGCACTCACCCAGGAGCGGCTGGACCGCGTACTGCGGCCGAAGGTGGACGCGGGCCTGGCCCTGCACGAGTTGACCCGGAGCAGCGACCTGGCGGTGTTCGCCCTGTTCTCGTCGGTGGCCGGGGTGTTCGGCTCCGGTGGCCAGGGCAACTACGCGGCGGCGAACTCGTTCCTGGACGCGCTGGCACAGCACCGCAGGGCGCTCGGGCTGCCCGGTACCTCTCTCGCCTGGGGGCCGTGGCAGCAGAGCGGTGGGATGACGGCCGGGCTCCGGGGCGCGGACCTGCGCCGGATGGCCCGTTCCGGTTTCCTCCCGCTGCGGACCGAGGAGGGCCTTGCGCTCTTCGACGCCGCCGTCGAAGGGCAGGAGGCGGCCCTGGTGGCCGCGCGTCTCGACCCGGCGGCAGCGGCGGCATCCGGAGAACCCGCGGCGCCGCTCTCGCGTGTACCGGGCCGAGGGCCCGTACGGAGGGCCTCCGCATCGCTGACAGGGCCCGGCACCGGAGGTGAGGACTCCCTGCGCCGACGGCTGGCCGCCATGCCCGCGGCCGAACGCGGTGCGCTGCTCCTCTCGCAGGTGCGGGCGGAAGCCGCCCTGGCGCTCGGCCATGGCTCGGGAGATTCCGCGGTCGAGGCGGACCGCGCGCTGGCCGAGCTGGGCCTCGACTCACTGGCCGCGGTCGAGCTGCGCAACCGGCTCGCGGTGCTGACGGGACTCGCTTTGCCCGCCACGCTCCTGTTCGACTACCCGACGCCGCGCGGGGTCGCCGCTCACTTGGAGGAGCTCTGGACCCTCAACAACCCTGAACCATCCGGCGCGTCGGCCGCACCGCTGCGGCAGGAGGGTGCGTCGCAAAGTACTTCGGCTCCGAAGGGCACGGCCGCAGACTCCTTGTCCGCGCTCTTCCGTACGGCGTGCGCCCGTGGCAAGGCGTGGGACGGGATGGCCCTCCTGACGACAGCGGCACGTCTGCGTGAGGTGTTCGAGGACGCCGCGGTCCTCGGCTCGCCGCCCGCGGCCGTCACCCTTGCGACAGGGGGCTCCGGGACCCGCCTGATCTGTTTCCCCGCCCTCAGCGCGCTGTCCGGGCCGCACGAGTACACCCGATTTGGACCCGCCCTCCAGGAACGGCGTCCGGTTTCGGTACTGCCGAACCCCGGCTTCCTGCCGGGGGAACTGCTGCCCGCCACACTCGACGCCTTCGTGGCGGCACAGGCCTGTGCCGTGCACGCGTGTGCGGGAGACGAACCGTTCGTCCTGCTGGGGCGGTCGGCCGGTGGGTGGGTGGCACACGCGGTCGCCGAGAAGCTCGAGACCATGGGCCTGACTCCGTCCGCCGTCGTCCTGATCGACACCTATCCCGGCGCGGAAAGCGGCTCCGGAGGACTCGGTGGCGACGGGCCCGCGCTCTCGGCGATGACCGCGGGCATGCTGGAGAACTCCGCGCAGTTCGCCTCAGTCGAGACCGACCGGCTCACTGCGATGGCCGGCTATCTGGAGCTCTACGCCGACTGGAAGCCCACCTCCCTGTCGGCGCCCACCCTCTTCGTCCGGGCCGGAGACCGCCTGCCGGGCATCGAAGCAGCCGAACCATGGAGCCTGCCGCACTACGAGATCACCGTGCCCGGCGACCACTTCACCGTTCTGGAGGACCATTCCCGCACGACCGCCCTGGCCGTCCACACCTGGCTCTCGGAGAACCTCGGAGTGGACGCCTCCTGAGACGCGCCTCAGGGCCACGACAGGGAAAGCCGGACGGCAGCGGGTTGGCCGGCGCGCCGCAGCGGCCTCGCGGTGGCGGCACCCGTTGCGGGGACGGCTGAGGAACTCATGCCGCGTGCTCCTTCGGCTGCGGGGCGGCGCTTGAGGGGGTGAGGACATTGCGGGTGACGCGTTCGGCGATGGCGGCGACCAGGGTGCGTGGCCGGCGCGGCGGCAGGTGGGCGGAGAGGGCATTGCCGAGCCCGGGGGTGACGTAGCCGCGGCCGCGGTCAAGCGCGCGCAGAGCGGCGCGTACCACTGGCTCCGGGGTGGTCATCGAGCCGTTGACGGCCGCCTTGCGGGTGCCGATGACGTCGAAGAACGGGGTGTCGACCGGGCCGGGGCAGAGGGTGAGCACGCGAATGCCGCGCTTGCGGTACTCCTGGCGCAGGGCGAGCCCGAAGTTCAGTACGAAGGCCTTTGCCGCGCTGTAGACGGCGAAGTACGGGGAGGGCTGGAAGGCGGCGGTGGAAGCGACGTTCACGACCGCGCCGGTGCCGCGCTCCAGCATGCCGGGGAGCAGTGCGTGGGTGAGGTCGACGAGCGCGACGACGTTGACCATCAGCTGATCGTGGTCACGCTCCGCGGCAATGTCCTCGAAGCGACCGCAGGTACCGAATCCGGCGTTGTTGACCAGCAAGTCGACGCTCAGGCCGCGGGCGGCGAGTTGGCCGGCGACGCGCCGAGCCGCATCCGGCTCGGCGAGGTCCTGGACCAGGACGTGGGCCTGGACACCGTGCTCGGCGCTCAGGCGCTCGGCGAGGGTGGTGAGCCTGTCCTCGGAACGCGCCACCAGGATCAGATCGTGGCCGCGGGCGGCGAGCTGCGCGGCGAACTCCGCGCCGAGTCCGGACGAGGCACCGGTGACAAGCGCTGCACTGTGCATGGAAGACCCTTCCATCGATGAGTAACTGAAACGTGAGAGTACTTGCTTAACACCTAGCTGCAACAGCTGTGACGCAAGTAATTCTCAAGTGGCTCAGTGGTGTACCGTTTGCGGGAGTGAGACAGATGAGCGGGAGGCGCCATGAGTGAGACGGCGGCACGGCCGCTGCGGGCGGACGCGGAGCGCAGTGTGCGCGCGATCCTGGAGGCAGCCGAACGCGTGCTCTCGACGGACCCCGGCGCGTCGATGGAGCAGATCGCCACCGCGGCGGGAGTGGCCAGGACGACGATCCACCGACGGTTCGCCAATCGGCAGGCGCTGGTCGATGCGCTGGCCTCGTCCGCCGCGCGTCAACTCGCCCAAGCCGTGGACGACGGTCGGCCGGACACCGCACCCCCACTGGTGGCGCTGCACAGGATCACGGCCAATGTGCTCGAGGTGAAGAGCGCCTGGACATTCGCCCTTGGGCTACCCGCGGATCCCGACAGCGAAGCGGCGGCCCTGCACCAGGACATGGCGCAGCGCTGCATCACCGTGCTGGAGCGGGCCCGGGCGGACAGACTCATCGACGAGGCGGCGGACCTCCACTGGGTGCAGCGGGTCTACTACGCGCTCCTCGGGGAGTCCCTGCACGGACGCTCGGACGATGCCGACATCGACACCGACACCCTCGCCGCCCGCATCGTCGACACCCTGCTGCGCGGCGCCGGCCCGCGCAGCTGAGCACCACCACACGCGCGAGCGGATAACGCCCGGCCACCGCATCCGCGCGTGCTGCCGGAGATGTTGACTGCGGAGCCCTGGGCGTTTCGGCGATCTGCAGCGGAACGCAGCCACGGGGCTCGTCACTCTCGTACGGCCCCCCTCGCGCGTCGAGGCCGGCGCTCGAGCGCGGCTGCTTAGAATCCGCTGATGGCGCACACTCTCGATGAACTGGTCGAAAGACAGCAGGCTACGAACGCGGCGCACCGCGAGGTTCTGAGAATGCGAGACCAGTACGGTCCGCCCGCCACCGCACCGTGGACTGAAGCGCAGAAGAAGGCGTACGAGACGGCGTGGCGCGCGTGGCGTGACCTGGCGCGCGACACCCAGGATGCCGTCGCGGAACACGCGGCGGAGCAAGGTGTTGCCCGGCAAGAGGTCGAGGCGGAGGTAGAAGCGAAGGCGCGAGCGGCGGCCGACGAGTAGCGCTGCCGCGCTCCGTGTACAGGCCCGCTAGAAGGTGTAGCGGGTGTGGCTGAACACCTGGCCGTCGTGCCCGAAGCCGTACGCCGTACCGGGTGCCACCGCAAACAGCAGGTCGTCGCCCTCCCGGATGCTGTCGCCGAAGCCGTGGAAGGTCCCCTCCGGCGAGGTGATGTGATCCCCGTACTGCGCCTCGAACGCGGCGATGACCTCTTCCTGGCGCGCCGGATCCGTCACCCGCTCCGCCGTGCCCTCGATCACGATGTCGAGCCCTTCGGAGAGCGAGTTGTTTCCTGTGGTGAGTGCGCAGTGGGCGTTACCGGCCAGATTCTTCGCCTTCTGCTCGCCCGATCCGGTGCTGAAGTGCAGCGCGCCGTCGTGCCAGGCGGCGATCAGCGGAGTGACGTGCAGCCGGCCGTCCGGCCGGACCGTGGTGATCCAGAAGACCTCGGCCTCCCTCAGCCGGCGCTGGGCCTTGGCCCAGTCGGTGGCGGTGACGTTCTCCGCGCCTGGGCGCGGGTTGAGCGCCGAGCTGTAACGGGCGTCGAGCTCGGTCTTGGGCTGATTCGATGTCATGGGGAACCCTTTCCCTCTTCTTGCGACGAAAGCTACGCAAGCCGCCGCGGTGGCGCTCAGGCCGCTGTCCCTGCTCCCGCTCCTGTCCGTGCTTCTGCTTCTGCTCCTACCCCGCTCTTGCCCCTGCCTCTGCCACTGCCACTGCCACTGCCACTCAGCCAACTCACCACATCCGCCGCCGGATGAGACGTCTTGGACCGGGTCGCGCCCCCGGCTCATCGGCATCTCAGACCGAAGTGACCTCGGGCGCTGCCGTCGTGTCGCGGTGGCGTGGTGCGCGGGCGTTGACCAGGAGGAAGGCAGTTGCGGAGGCGGCGAGCATGATCAGTGCAGCCCAGCCGGTGGCGACGGTGAAGCCGTGCACCACGCCGGAGTCGAGAATCTCGGCCTTGCCCTTGGGCGTCAGCTGCCCGGTACGTCGCGCTTCTCCCATGTGGGAGGTGACGTAGGTGGCCGTGCTCGTCGTCGCGATCGTGTTCAGGAGGGCCGTGCCGATGGAACCGCCCACTTGCTGGGCGGTGTTGACGGTCGCCGAGGTCACTCCGGCGTCCTTCGGGGCCACTCCCGCCGTGGCGGTCGCCATGACGGGCATGAAGGTGAGGCCCAGTCCGAGGCCCAGCATCAGCATTCCCGGCAGGATGTGTCCGGCGTAGCTCGAGTGGGTGTCGAGGAAGGTCAGTGTGAACAGACCTGCCGCTCCGAGCAACAACCCGGGGCCCATCAGAAGCCGCGGCGGTACGTGGTGGAGCAGTCGTGCGGAGATCTGCGTCGACCCGATGATGATCGCGAGCGACATGGGCAGGAAGGCGAAGCCGGTCTTCACCGGTGAGTACCCGAGGATGCTCTGCAGGTAGTAGGTCATGAACAGGAACACGCCGAACATCCCGATGGTGGCCAGCCCCATGGTCAGCATCGAGCCCCCGCGGTTGCGGTTCTTCACGATGTGCAGCGGGAGCAGGGGGTGCGCCGCGCGCGCCTGCCACCACGCGAACGCCACCAGTAGAGCGATGCCGCTGATGAGCAGCGCGACAACCATGGCCGATGTCCAGCCGCGCGACTCTGCTTCGCTGAGTCCGTAGACCACGGCGACGAGCCCACCGCACCCCAAGATCACTCCGGGGACGTCCAGCTTGGCGTCCTTGTGGCCGGTGCGGTCGTGGAGGAGGGAAACAGCGCCGAAGACGGCGAGCACGGCGATGGGCACATTGACGTAGAGACACCAACGCCAGTCCAGGTACTCGGTCAGAATCCCGCCGAGCAGGAGCCCGAGCGCGCCGCCGGCGCCTGCGATGGCGCCGTAGATGCCAAATGCCTTCGCCCGCTCCCTGCCGTCGATGAAGGTGGTGGTGAGCAGCGACAACGCCGAGGGGGCAAGGACCGCCGCGAACACCCCTTGCAGCGCGCGAGAGGCGAAGAGCATGCTGGGGCCGGTGGCCGCGCCGCCCAAGGCCGAGGCGGCGGCGAACCCGGCCAGCCCGACGATGAAGGTCCGCTTACGCCCTACCAGGTCAGCGATTCTGCCGCCCAACAGCAGCAGGCCGCCGAAAGCGAGCGTGTAGGCGGTGATGACCCACTGGCGGTTGCCGTTGGTGAGGCCCAGTTCGCGCTGCGCCGAAGGCAGGGCGATGTTCACGATGGTCGCGTCCAGGACGACCATCAGCTGCGCCAGCGCGATCACGGCCAAGGCCCACCAGCGACGGCTGTCAGGTTCCGCCCCAGGCTGCGTCCCCGGTTCCGGCGCACCGACTTGACCAGCAGAAATTCGCTCTTCTGAGCTGTCCATAAGCAACAGAACACCACAAACCACTCAATCTGGCAGCGGTGAGGGACAAGGCCCACGCAAGGAGGCCGTACGCACCGCGCCCTCCACGACACGCCCCCGCCGAGTTGACCTTGACCTGTGGATCGCCGGTCGCCCTCCCCGCCCATACCGCTCCCATACCGCGCGGCTTCCCGCAGCGACAGCGACCATGGGTGGATGAACCCTGCAGAGCTAATGGCAGACGCGTTCGGACGCGTCCAGGAGCAAGTCCACGCCGTCGTCGACGGCCTCTCGCCCGAGGACCTCGCGTTCCGACCGGACGCCGAGGCGAATTCGATCACCTGGCTGGTCTGGCACCTCACCCGCGTCCAGGACGACCATGTCGCCGACGCCGCGGCCTGGAGCAGGTGTGGACCGCCCAGGGCTGGTCCGACAGGTTCCAACTGCCACTCGATGAACAGGAGACGGGCTACGGACACACGGCCACGCAGGTGGCGTCGGTCCGCGGCATCTCCGCCCACCAGTTGCGCAGTTACTACGACGCGGTCCATGAGCGGACGCTGTCCTTCGTACGCGGACTCGACGAGGCGGCGCTCGACCGAGTCGTCGACGAAGGATGGACGCCGCACGTCACCCTCGGCGTCCGGCTGATCAGTGTCATCTCCGACGATCTGCAGCACGTGGGGCAGGCCGCGTACGTCCGGGGCCTGCTGCCACGCCGTTGACACACAACAGAACCGGGCACCCCGAGGCGTTGAGCCGGTCAAGGCTGCCGGCGTGTCAAGGCCGCCGGCGTGACCGCGACTTGATCTTGCGGGAATTCCCGCACTATCATCGTGCGGGAATTGTTGAACGGTTGCTGAGGAGACAGGATGGCGCCCCCGCGTAGCTATACGCACCCGGATCCTGATGACATCGCGATCCCGCGTGTGTTGTTCGCGTTGAGTGAGCCGTTGCGGCTGAGCATGGTGCGGATGCTCGCGCAGCATGGGGAGGTGGACAGCATTGAGCTCGGCCCCGATCTGCCCAGGTCGACACTGACCCATCACACGAGCCTGCTGCGGGAATCAGGGGTTGTCCACGTACGGGCCGAGGGCCGCAAGTGCATGATCCGGCTGCGTACCGATGACTTGGAGCGGCGTTTCCCGGGCCTCATCGACACCGTTCTTGCAGGCTTCGCCCAAGCTGACACGAAGGGCACGGAGGACGGGCAGTGATGCGCAAGGTCTGGCCGCTGGTCGCGGCGGCGGTCGCGCTCGGTATCGACGCCTACGTCCTGGCGGGCGTGCTGCCGTCGATCGCTGACTCGCTGGCGACGACGGTGGCGATGATCGGTCTCGGCGTAACGGCCTTCACGGCGGCCTACGCTGTCGCCGGACCACTGCTGTCGAGCCGCCTCACCCGCGGGAGTACCGCCCGCGCGCTGCTGATCGCGTTGGGCGTCTTCAACCTCGGAAATCTGCTCACGGTCGTCGCGCCGAACGTCGGGACGTTTCTCGCCTCCCGTGTCATCGCCGGTGCCGGGGCGGGTGTTCTGACCGCTGTGGCCACCGCGACGGCGGCCGCGATGGTGGCCGATGCCGAGCGGGGGCGGGCGATGTCGATGGTTACGCTCGGCCTGTCCACCGGCACGGTCGCGGGGGTTCCCGTCGGGATGCTGATCGGCACCAGCCTGAGCTGGCGGTGGACCATGGCTCTTGTCGTCGCCGTCGGCGTGCTGAGCATGACCGCACTCGCCGTCCGCGCACGCACCCTGCCGGTCCTGCCCACGGGCGACGGAGCGCCGGTCCTCGGCGTGCTCCGCTCAGCCAGGACAGGTCTGGGTGTGCTGGCCGCGTTCCTGCTCGGTGTGGCCAGCCTGGGCCTCTACACCTACCTGCTGCCGATGGCCGATGCGCGCGGCCTCGGGGGCTGGGGCTTCGCCCTGGTGTGGGCCTGGGGTATCGGTGGCGTCGTGGGCTCGGCGCTCGTCGGCAGGTCGCTGGACCGGTACGGTCCCCGCGTCCTGTTGGTCGCCTTGCCTACGGTGCTGACCGCGAGTTTCGCCGCTGTCTGGACCAGTGCCCAGCCCGCCGTGTGGCTAGTCGCCGCCGCGCTGTGGGGCGCTGCCGGGTGGTCCAGCGTGCCGACGCTGCAACAGGCACTGACGGTTGACCGGCCTGCCCAGGCAATGCCGATCATCGCGTTCCAGATGGGGGCGATGTACCTCGGATCCGCTGTCGGCGCCGCCATCGGCAGCAGACTGCTCGACACGGGCACCACCCCGGCCGACCTCGCCGGCTGGGCCACCGCCCCCGCACTGCTCGCGCTGATGCTCACCGGCTGGATCAGCCTCAAGAGCCGCGAGAGGCGCCTACAGCCTGCTCCCGCCCGGGAGTGCGCAGCGGCGCGCTGACCGGGCCCCGTCAGCCGAACCCGCTGCTGCGGCGCGCCGCAGCACGGCGGCGCAGGCGCGCCGGCAGCACGTACCAGCAGAACCCGAACCAGAGCATGACCGCGCCGACCAGCACTTCGGCCAACACGCCCGGGACCACAAGGCGCAGGATCAGCAGGAGCGTGCAGCCAATGGTCAGCGCCAGGAGCACCATGCCGCAGATCATCAAGCGGCTTGCGGCTTCGACCACTTCGTCCTTCATGCGTTGGCCGGACAAGAAGCGATGGATGGAGACCGGCGCTATCAGCGACCCTGTCGCCGACGCGCCCAGAACGACGGTGACGACGTAGATGGTTCGATCGAACGTACCCAACTCCCGGAACAAGGGGGTGAAGGCCACACTGAGCAGAAACCCGAAGAGGATTTGCACACCGGTCTGGGCGACCCTGGTCTCCTGGAGAATCTCGTTCCAGCGTCGATTGACTCTTTGACGGGCATACTCCGGCGGTTCGGCTCCGGTCCCCGTAGCCTCAACCCCCTGGCGTGCAGGGCAGGTGGGGGCTTGCCCCGCGAGCTCGACCGACTGCTCCGCCATGGTCATGGTTCCTCCTGACTCAGAGAAACCGAATGCCCAAGGCCGGCCATTTCATGCGGGCACCCCGCCGGTCCTTCAGGGGCGACTGGCGTGCCGTGCCTTCGGGTTGGCGAGTGCGTGCCGCGGGTCGGTGGCTCTGGTGATGGCGGCCTCGACCGAGGCGACGCGGTCGGCGAGGAGGCCGAGGGCGGCTACGGCGCGGACCAGGGGATCGCCGCCGGGGCCGCCCAGTGTCCGGGCGCGGACATGGGCGGCCTTGATCCCGGACCAGCGTTCGGCCTGCTCCGGAGTGAGCGTGCCGCGCAGCTCGGCCAGTTTGAGCAGGTTGGCCTCGGCACCGGTGGTGAGCGTCTGGGCCTCGCCCGTGTAGTGGTCGTCGATCAGGGCGGAGAGTTCGGCGCTGTTCATGACGGGGTCGATCCTGGCGGCGATCTTGTTCATGTCGCGGTAGGAGCCCTGGAGTCGGAAGGGCGGTTCGGTACGGGTGTCCTCGGCCTGGCCCGCGGAGGCGATGTAGGCGGCGTTGACCGCGAGGACCGCCGCGCGGGCGGTGAGCAGGTGTCTGAGCACGGCGACGACGCGTTCCACCTCGGCGGGGGCGTACGGATGTGTGAGCTTGTCGGCGCGTGCGCTGGGGTCGTTCTCCGCGAGGCGGATCAGGAGGTCCAGGTCGGCGCGGTCACGCCCGGCGAGCGGCGCGAGCACCGGGTTCGCGGTGAGGGCGTTCTCGACGAAACTGACGGCGAAGGCGTCCTCCTTGCCCGTCAGGACGTCGCCGAGGTTCCAGATGTCGGCGCGGTTGGCGAGCATGTCGGGGATGCGGAAGCGGGCGCCGGACTCGGTGTAGGGGTTGCCGGCCATGCAGACGGCGAAGCGCTTGCCGCGCACGTCGTACGTGCGTGAAGCGCCGTTCCAGACGCCTTCCATGCGGCGCTGGGCGTCACACAGCGAGATGAACTTCTGCAGGAGTTCGGGCGAGGTGTGCTGGATGTCGTCCAGGTAGAGCAGGACGTTGTTGCCCGCTTCGAGCGCGAAGTTGACCTTCTCGATCTCCTGGCGAGCCGTGGCGTTGGGAGCTTCGGCGGGGTCGAGCGAAGTGACACCGTGGCCGAGCGCCGGGCCGTTGACCTTCACCAGCACCAGGCCGAGGCGGTCGGCCACGTACTCCATGAGGGTCGTCTTGCCGTAACCGGGTGGGGAGATGAGCAACAGCAGGCCGCCCGCCGTGCCGAACTGCTTGTCGAGGCTGTCGCCGATGAGCGGTAGGTACACCTCGTCGATGAGGCGGTTGCGGACGAAGGCGGACATGACGAGGGGCCGGTACTCGTCCAGCCTCAGGCGGGTTCGTTCGGCCGCGACGAGCTCAGTACGCCGGGCCTGGTAGGCGCGGAAGCCTGGGACGGTTTCGGCGCGGAAGTCGCGGGTACGGGCGAGGAGTTCATCGATGCGGACCGTGAGGCGCCGCCCTTCGACGCGGGGGTGGGTGCCGAGGAGTCCGCCGACGGTTTCGGCGAGAGGTGCCTCGCGGTCGTAGCGCCGCACGTCGGGGCAGAGTTCGACGGCGATCGCCTCGGCGAGGTCGTCGACGCTCTCGTCGGTGGCGGCGGCATACGAGGACAGCCACGCCTCGACCAGCTGCCGCCGTGCGCCGAGGTCGCGGATGCCCGCCAGATCGTCCTCGTACGCAGGACCGTCCACGGCACGGCGGAACTTGTCCAGGAAAGTGCGGGCGGACTCCGTGGTGACAAACCCCTCGGGTCCGGTGGTGAGCTCATCGAAGAGGTATGCGGCCGCCGGTTCACCGATCCGCTCGGCCAGTTCCGCGCACAGGTCGTCGATGGCGGGCGCGAGGCCGAAGGTGTCCCGGGCCCGGGCCAGCGACACAGCGCGCCGCGTCCAGAGTTCACGCTCCCCCGGCTCCGTTCCGTACGCCCAGAACAGTTGGGCCGCCGTGCGCGCCTCGGGCGTGTGCCGCAGAAGGCCCGCGCCGTCGTGGAGGCGCAGCAGAGCGCCGAGGATCAAGGTCGCGTCGTGGTCGTGAATACCGCGCTCGTACCCTTCGTCGTACGCGGCCTCCGCCGCCGCGCGCACGAGGCCGGGCAGGTCGTCGGCGTCCAGGAGGGCCTCGGGGCCGTGCTCGGCGAGGAGTCGGGCGGCGAGGTGTTCGGCGCGGTAGGTCTCGGCGGTCTCGGACGGCAGGAGCTGGTTCCAGTAGGGTCGCAGTTCCGTGAAGGACGGGTCGGTGACCGGCGCGCGGTAGTCGGTGCCGGTGAGCGCGAAGGCCATGCCGTCGCCGTCCGCGGCCGGGACGAGCGTGAGGTCCAGGGGCTGGGTGTTGACCGCGAAGCGGTGGCGGCCCAGGCGGATGGTGTCGCCGCCGTCCGCGTACAGCTCGGTGCGATCGCGCAGGGAGCGCGCGGCCTCCTGCCGGGCGGCCTTCAGACGCCCTGCCAGCTCCTCGGCCCGCACCTGCTCGTCGAGTTCACGCAGTTCGCCGATGGTGCGACGCACCTTGCCGACCATCGGGTCGGAGGCGAAGTACGTGTTGATCTCGTCCGCGGAGGCGAGCGTGGCCAGGCGGCGCGCGACCGTCTCCAGGACGCGGGTGGCGGAGGTGGCGAGGCGTTCGGCGTGCCGGGCGCGGGTGTCTGTGAGCGTCTGCTTGCGGGCGGCGAACGCTTCGTACACCCCGGTGCGCTTGGTGTCGAGCTCGGCGAGGAACTCGTCCGATTCGGCGAACCGCCCCTCCAGGTCCTCCAGTTGGAGGAGGAGACGGGCGAGCTGGTCGTCGCAGGTCTCGGGGGTCGTGGCGGCGGCGAGGGCGCCGGTGACGGCCTGGCCGAGCAGGGAGAACTCGGCGGCGAACTCGGCGCGTCCTTCGTGCGTGGTCAGTTCGCGGCGCCGGGCGTCCAGCGTGGCGCGGGCCCTGTTGACGCCGGCGAGGACCTCCGCGACGCGCTCCAGGATGCCGGTGCGGACGGTGGCGTCGGTGATGTCGAGACCGGCGACGACCTCGGTGACGGTCTGGAGCTGCTCGGTCAGCTCCCGGAGCCGGTCCGCGAGGGGGACCGCGTCGGCGGCGGTGGTCAGTGAGCCGGCGCCGGTGGTCAGCTGCTCGATGTCGGCGTGGTGGGCGGCGAAGGCGTCCGGGTGTTCCAGGAAGGCGACGGCGCGCTGCCCGGCCGACGCGATGTCGGCGGCCAGGTCACCGGCCAGCGAGTCGATGCGCTCCCCGTCCGCGTACCGCATGTCCTTCAGGGTCAGCAAATGCCCCTGCGCGCGCCGCAGTTCCGTGATCCGTTCCACCCATTCAGGCGCGTCGCGCGGGGCCTCCCCACGGATACGGCGGACGAGCGCGGCGACGCGTGCGGCCGAGTCGGCGAGCGCATCGGTGGCCTGCCGGGTCAGGGTGAGCACGGTTTCGAACTCCGCGACGACCTGCTCGGCCGTCTCACGCACGGCGTCCAGCGATGCCCCCAGGTCCCCCACCTCGCCGTCACCGAGCCAGTGGGAGGAGTCGGCGGCCCGTACGCAGGCCGCAGCGAGCGCCTCGTACACCTCGGATGTAGGGGTGGTCTCGCTGACGGACCGGGCGATGGAAAGGCAGTCGGAAATGCCCCGTACGAGGTCCGCGTTGCCGATGCGCGCCAGCGGGCCCTCCCCCGCCGGGCGGGCGGCGGCGTAGGTGTCACAGACGTACGGGGACTGCCACAGCTGCAGCGGGTGGACGCGTGCGGGTTCCGTGGAATCGGCGCGCAGGACGGCCAGCAGGCCGTCGTCGAAGAGCGCGTATCCATGACACGACAGCGGGGTGGGGATTTCCTTGCGGATCATGTTGTACGGCAGGAGCAGCGTGCGCCCCTCCACGCGCGCGTGGAACGCGAAGAGGACGTCCTCACCGTTGGGGGAGCGCACCGCGCGCTCGAACTCCAGGCCGTCGGTGTCCAGGGCGTCGAAGGTCTTGTACGTCCCCGTGGCCAGGTAATAGCCCCCGGGGAACACGATGCCCTGGTCGTCGGGGAGGCGACGGCATGCCTGCCCGATGCCGTCGAGGCGTATGACCTGTCGGGTGAGGGTGTTGAAGACGAGGTGGCGCCAGGCGTCCTCCTTGTAGGGACGCACGCGCAGCAGGATCAGTCTGCCCACGCGCGCGTGGGCGATGTCCGCGTCGGCGAGGGACTGCGACGGTTCCTCGACCGGCTCCTCGTAGACCTCCTGCCGTGTCTCGGCGTCGTCCTCGACTTCGACGGTGAGGGTGCCGCCGGCCGTCCGGACGAAGATCTCACCGCCGATGGAGATGTGCGGGTGGCGGCCCAGGACGTGGTCCTCGCGGGTCGTCTCGGTCCAGGCGAAGTCGTGCGAGGGCGGGAAGACGTGGTCGCGCTCACCACGCGCGTCCAGGAACTCGGCCCGCCCGTCGGCGAGAAGCGCCCAGCGAAGGACACGGATGTCCTCGGCCTTCTCGCCGGTCCTGAAGACGGCGAGGACCTTGCCGTCGACATGCCGGAGCTGGAGGAGCCTGGCACCACGGTAGTAGCGGAAGAGCGCGGCGAATTCGCGGACGAAGTCCGGGTCGTCCAGGAGCCCGGGTACCGCGTCGTCGGGAAGGCGCTTCAGGTCTCGGTCGTGGAGTGCGAGGACGTCGCCGATGGCGGTCTCGGGCTTCTGGCCGAGGTGGACGCGGTAGCCGAAGAGCAGGGTGTCGCCGACGGCGATGATGTCGCGCGGTACGCACGGCTGCTCGGTGCGGATGCTCTCGGTGCCGGTGAGCGTGAGCTCGGTGGAGCCGAAGGCGGCCACGCGCCGGTCGTTGAGGGCGGTGGCGCGATCGGCCAACTGCCGGGCCTGCGCCGCCAGACGGTCGCGCAGCACCTCGTACGTTCCCGCGTCCAGACCGGTCGCGCTCTCCATGTCCGGCTCCCCTTCGTGTGTCCTGTGTGCGGTGCCGTCCGACACGGCACGTGCGGGACGGAGGAGGAGGCCGGGGCCGCTCACCCCCGTGGAGCGGTCCCGGCCGGTCTCTGTCGGCTCTCGGGAGAACCGTTCAGCTCTGAGGGAGCCTTCAGTTCTTCAGAGAGCCGTTCAGTTCGGCGATCGGCATGTCGGCAAGGCCCAGCTGGCTTGCCTTCTTCAGCAGTTCGTCCAGTTGCCCGGACTGTTCGCCTCCGCCTTTTATGAGCTTCATCAGCAGTGCGGAGACGGTGAGATGCTGCACGTCGGAAGTGGAGACGGAGCCGAGCATCCGGGACAGGTCGTCGGTGAAACGTGTGGTGCCGTCCAGCCACGGCCCTGCCAGGGCCTGGGCCGTCTCGGAGTTCTGCACGAATCCGTCGACGCTCTTGCCGAGCGAGATCGATGACATCAGGCGGTCGAAGAAGATCGACTCGCCGCCGACGATGCTGATGTCCGCGTTTTCGAGGCCGGTGGCAAGGACGGTGGCCTGCGCCTCGGCGATCTGCCGCTGCACGTCGATGCCGGCCAGGCGGATGTCCTTCTCCGCCTCCAGGCGCAGCCGGTACTCCTCGTGGGTGCGGGACGCCTCGTCCAGCGCCGCCATCGCAGCCGCCTTCTCCGTCAGACCCGCCGCCTCGGCCCTGAGCTTGGCTTCGGTGCCCTGCGCCTCCGCACGCATGCGGGCCTCGGTGGCCTCGGCCTCGGCACGGCCCGCCTTCTCGATCGCGCCGGCCTCCTTCTCACGCACCTGCACCTCGGCGAGCCCGGCCGCCGCTGCCTCGGCCTGGACGCCTTCCGCCAGGCGGAGCTTGGCCTGCGCGTCCAGGTCGGAGGCCTTCAACCGGGCCTCGGCGAGCGTGATCTCCTCAGCGGCCCGGTGCGTGGCCGCCTGCTCGGCCGCCTCAGCCGCCTTGATGCTCTTGACCAGGCCTTCCTGCGCCTGTGCCTCGGCTGCGATGATCACGGCCTGCCGCTCACGCTCGGCCTCTTCCACGGCGCGCAGCTTCTTGATGGACTCCTCCTGCTCGGCGACCGTGCGGTCCACTGCCACCCGCTCGCGGACCACCTCGGCGATCTCACGCTTCTCCGCCTCGACCTCCTTCTGGGCGGCGATACGCGTCAGGTCCGTTTCCCGCTCCCGCGCGATGACTTCCAGCAGACGGTCCTTCTCGATGCGCTCGTTCTCGATGGCGATCACACGTTCGCGGTTCTTCTGCGCGACCGCGACCTCACGGGCCTGGTTCTCGCGCTGCACACCGAGCTTCTCCTCGGTCGCGAGGAAGGCGCCCTGTGACCGCAGCCGCTCCTCCTCCACCACCCGCGCCGTCTCCGCCTCCTCACGGGCCCGTACGGTGTCGACCTCACGCTTCTGCCTGATCTCGGCATCCGCCTGACGACGTTCCAGCTCGAGGATGGCCTCACGGGCATCGACGTTCTGGCGGGTGATCTCCTTCTCCTCGTGCCGCGTGTACTCGTTGGTGCGTACGTGCTCGACGGCCGTCAGCTCGGTGATCTTCCGGATGCCCTGCGCGTCCAGGATGTTGGACGGATCCAGCTGGTTCAGCGGCGTCTGCTCCAGGTAGTCGATCGCCGCGTCCTCCAGGCTGTAGCCGTTCAGATCGGTGCCGATGACCTGGATGATGCGGTCGCGCAGCTCATCGCGCTTGGTGTAGAGGTCGGCGAAGTCCATCTGCTTGCCGACCGTCTTCAGCGCTTCGGAGAACTTCGCGTTGAACAGTTCCTGCAGCGTGTTCTGGTCGCTCGCCCGCGCCGTGCCGATGGCCTGCGCCACCCTGATGACGTCCTCGACGGTCTTGTTGACCCGCACGAAGAAGGAGATGCGGATGTCGGCGCGGATGTTGTCCCGGCAGATCAGGCCGTCCCTGCCGGTGCGCATGATGTCGATGGTCTTCACCGAGATGTCCATGACCTCGGCCTTGTGCAGGACGGGCAGGACGACCTGCCCGGTGAAGGTCACATCGACCTTGCGCATCTTGGAAACGATCAGCGCCTTGCCCTGCTCCACCTTCCGGAACAAGCGGGTGACCGTGAACAGCAGCACGACGACGATGAGCAGGACAGCGGCGACTGACACGCCGATGCCCAGAGTGATGGCATCCATGTGAAGTCCTAAGAAAGTCAAGGAGGTCTACGGCCGACGACGGGCGTGGGCCTGTTCGGGCAGGCTTCGGTGGTGCCTGGCGAGGCTCAGGCGCCGCCGGAGCCGGGGCCGGGGTCGAGCGCCGCGTCGTAGGGCGCGACCAAGAAGAACTCGCCGGTGTCGTCATAGGCGTACAGCAGCGCGGTACTGCCCGCGACGAAGGCGTCGGTGCCCTCTTGCCTGACCTGGACGATGGCGGTGGAGCCGTCCCGCGCGGTGACCTCCGCCTGACCGAAGCCCGCCTCCACCCGCCCCGTGCGGATGGTGCAGGTCGATCCGATGAAGTCCTGCCGGGACGGCCCGGGTTCATCGGGGAACAGCTTGGCCAGCGGCCGTACGACAGAGCGGGTCAGCCACCAGGCCATGAGGACGGAGAGCAGGAACACGCCACCGTCGGCCGCGAGATGCGCGACGCCCTTGATCCCGGACCGCCCGAGCAGCACCGCGCCGGTCACGCTGGTGAACCAGCCGATCACGACCATCAGCGACACAGGGACGGCGACCGGCACACCGCCCATCCCCAGCGCACCCAGGTCGGCGTCCGCGTCGAAGCCGTCCGCGTCGAAGCCACCGAACAGCACCAGCAGCCAGAACCCGATGACGACCAGGAGAGCGGCGCTGAAGACGACGCCCGGAAATCCTCCGACCGCGCCGAGAAACTCCTCCATGACCCACCCCCGTCCCGTCGGTGCTGACGACGCGTGTCCGGATGCCGGGTCCCGCTTCCGGAACCCGGCATCCGAACTCGCCCCCGTTCCTGCCTCCGCCATACTGGCCTGCTCCCCACGACCGGCGCATTGCCGGAACCCGGCAATCTTTACGCGCCCTTGATGCCGGACGGCACTCCCCTGACGTAGCCAGGACCGGACACCGACGTGCGACGTACTGTGGGACACAGCGCCTACCGGCCTTGCGCGGCCGACGTACACCCGCGCCCCGTCCCCCGGCTCAGAACTCCTGCGCCGGCCAGTCGAGAAGCCGTGCGCCGATCACAGCGGTCTGCAGGGTGTAGCGATGGCCGGGATCGGCCGGGTCCGCTCCGGTGAGCTGATGAATGCGCTGCAGGCGATAGGTGAGGGCGCGCACACTCAGCAACAGCCGACGGGCCGCTTCTGCCGCCACGCACCCGGAGTCGAAGTACGCGGTGAGCGTGTCGATCAGCGGCTGGGCGCCGCCACGGGCCTTCGTCAGGGGGCCGAGTGTGCCGAGCACCAGCTCGGCCATGGCCTGCCGGTCGCGGGTCAGTACGGGATAGACGAGCAGATCCGCGGCGTGCAGCACGGGCTCGTCGATGTCGAGGCGTTCGGCGAGATCAAGGGCGTTCAGGGCTTCCTCGTAGGAATGGACCACGCCGCCCGCGCCCTGCTGTGGGCGACCGATGGCCACGCGTCCACCGCCGGTGGCCGCGAACGCCTGCTTGGCGAAGTACAGCAACACCTCGCCCTGATCGCCCGGCGCGACGCACACCAGACGTCCCTCCTTGGTGGTGAGGAGAATGCTGCGGTCCCCGAACCGGCTGATCAGCGCCTGCTCCACCTCGCGGGGCGCGGGATCGCCCTCTTCGTAAGCGACCGCGCCCTGGGCCACCGCGACGGCGTGTGCGTACGAGAGCCGCAGGCCGAACCGCTCGGCCCGTTCGGCGAGCAGCCCCAGATCGCTGCGGCCGTACAGCAAGTCGTCGATGAACTCGCGCCGGATGGCCTCCTGTTGGCGTACGGCCAACCGCTGGGCCCGCTCGTAGCCCTCCGCGAAGCCGTCGATGGCCTGTTCCACAGCGGCCAGTACGCTTTCGTAGGAGGCTGAGTCCGTCTTCGGCCAGTGGGTACGGGTCGCCGCCAGGTGCGCACCCACCAGCGCACGCAACCCGAAGCCCGCCTCTGCGGCCCGCTCCCCCAGGGCACGGCGCGAGTCCAGCTCGTCGCGGGTCAGTCTGCGGCCGGTCTTCGCGGCGTCGGCGAGTACGTGGGCATACCCGTCCAGATACTCCTCGGGTATTTCGCCTGCTGTCATGCCCGCCCCTGATTTCCTGATGCGCTGTTAACGCCTTTCTAGCGCATTGCGTGGCGGCATGTAGCAACCGACGGGCTCATCGGTGCCCGGGTACGGCAAGGTGTCCGGGCAAGCGGGCGCTCCGGGGGCGGAGTTGTCACCCTGGCCACCCGCACGCCCGTCAAGAACCTGTCAGTGCCGCGTCAAGAACGTGTAGGGTTCCCTGCGGTGTGCCGGGAAGCCTGGTCGGCGGTTTTGAGACAGCTCTCTTTACTGATCGGGGATCCCGGCCATGGTGCTCATCGTCGTCTTCGGAGTCGCACTGCTCATCGCGGTGCTCCTGTCCGGCCTCGCAGCCCGCACCATCTTGTCGACCTCCCTCCTCTTCCTGGTCGGCGGCGCGCTCGTCAGCGATGGCTTCCTCGGGCTCATCCACATCACGCCGGACAGCGAGATCGTGTCCGTGACGGCCGACCTGGCGCTGTTCGCCGTGCTGTTCACGGACGGCATGCACGTCTCCTTCCCCAAACTACGCACCAACTGGAAGAACCCGGCCCGCGCGCTCGGTCTCGGCATGCCACTCGCCTTCCTCCTCATGGCGCTGGCCACGCACTACCTGGTCGGCCTTGACTGGACGACGTCGTTCCTGGTCGGTGCGGTCCTCGCGCCCACCGACCCGGTGTTCGCTTCGGCCATCGTGGGACGCAAGGAAGTCCCGTCCAAATTGCGGCAGTTGCTGAACGTCGAAAGCGGCATCAACGACGGCCTGGCTCTCCCCATCGTGCTGATCCTCATCGCCGCGGCCGGCCCCACCTCCGGCCACGCGGAGGCCTCGCTCGGGAAGATCGGCCTGGAGCTGCTGCTGGGACTCGTATTCGGTGTCATCCTGCCGATGGCGGTCATCGAACTCGTACGCTTCCGTCACCTCGGCGCCGAACCGAAACTGCAACCGCTGCTCCCGCTCGCGATCGGCGTGATCCTCTACGCCCTGTGCCACCTCACCCACGCCAACCCCTACCTGGCCGCCTTCTCCGCGGGGGCAGTACTCACCGCACGCTCGGCAGAGGCGAAGACAGCTTTCGAACCGCTGGGTGAAGCGCTTGCCGAACTGGCGAAGTTCGCAGCCCTGTTGGTGTTCGGCGCGCTGCTGACGCCACAACTCTTCAGTGATCTGACGGTCGGCGGCTACGCCGCCGTGGTGCTCGCGATCGTGCTGATCCGACCCGTTTCGCTGTTGCTCTCCCTCATCGGGACCCGGTTCGTGCGCAAGGAGAAGCTGGTGGCAGCCTGGTTCGGGCCCAAGGGCTTCGCCTCGGTGGTCTACGGGCTGCTCGTACTGCAGGCAGGGATACCGCAGGGCGAGCAGGCATTCACCCTCATCGCCGTCTGCATCGCCTTCTCGATCATCGCCCACAGCAGCACCGACGTACCCATCGCCCGCCTCTTCCACGTCGACGACCTCGTCGGCGTACCCGGCCAACGCGTCGTCACCGCGAACGCCCCGCTCAGTACCGGCGAAGAGGCCGACCGTGTCGACACGTGACCTCGCCGACACTCACGCGTTCTTGAGCGCAGGCGACGACGCCGACTACGCGACCGGCTGCTCGTCGAGGAAGGGGACGGCACCGTGCTGGATGTGCAGCGCATGCTGAAGGGGGTGGCGAAGGCCGGGTCCCGGGGTGACACCGAGTACTCCGTGCGGCCGTACGCCGTCAGCACCAAGACGTTCGCCGCCTTCGCGTACGTCGCCGAACAGCTCGGTTACCGCTACGCGGGCCACACGCCGGGGACTGGCGCGACGAACAATCCGTACTTCTCCTTTCGACGCCTGCAGCCGCTACCACGCGCGCGTCCTGGGCAACCTGATCGTGCTGCTGGTCGCCGCAGCCGTCTTCCTCGCCTTCACGGGCTACACCAGCGATCGTGTACTTGTCGTCGGCTGCATCTGGGGAGCGCTTCTCGCGCTGTATCTCATCGGCCTGCCCATCACGCGGGGCCGACGGAAGAAGCACCGGACCAGGCTGGCAACCGCAGGAACGGACTGGCCACCTCGGCGCCCTCGATGAACCCGGTATGAACTCAATCGCCGGAAGTCTGCCCCCGGCGCGGTACCTTGGGCGACTTCGCGGCCTCGGCCTCGGCCTTGGCGTCGTTCACCGCGGCGGCGGCCTGCTTCTCGGCCTCGTCGGCAGCCCTGGCAGCGTCGAGCGAAAGGGTCGAGCCTGTATCGAGCTCAGGAACCCGGCTTGCGTCCGACGTGCCGTCAGCGTCGGCGGCGGCTGCTTCTGCCTGCTCGGGTTGCGCAGGTTTGGGAGCCCCCGCAGTCGGCTCATCGCCGAACGCACGAGTGACGGTCCGGACCGCCTCCGTCAGCTCCCCCGGGATCACCCAGAACGTGTTGTTGTCGCTGCTCGCCAAGTGCGGCAGCGTCTCAAGGTACTTGTAGGCCAGGACCTTGGGATCGGCATTGTTGCGGTGGACGGACTGGAAAACGAGCTCCACCGCCTTCGCCTCACCGTCCGCCCGCAAGATCATCGCTTGTTGCGTGCCCTGCGCCTCCAGGATGTCCTTCTGTTTCGTGCCTTCCGCGGTAAGGATCTTGGCTTGCCGCTCCCCCTCGGCGTGCAGGATGGCCGCGCGCTTGTCACGCTCGGCCCGCATCTGCTTCTCCATCGCTTCCTTGATCGTGGTCGGCGGATCGATGGCCTTGATCTCGACGCGGTTGACCCGGATGCCCCACTTGCCGGTGGCATCGTCGAGGACGGCACGTAGCTGGGCGTTGATCTCCTCACGCCCGGTGAGCGTCCCTTCCAGGTCCATGCTGCCGATGACGTTGCGCAGCGTGGTCACGGTGAGCTGATCGATCGCCTGCAGATAGTCAGCGACCTCGTAGGCCGCCGCCCGCGGGTCGGTGATCTGGTAGTAGAGCACGGTGTCGATGTTGACCACGAGGTTGTCCTCGGTGATCACCGGTCTGGGGTCGGACGAGTAGACCTGCTCGCGCACGTCGAGTTTGGTGTTGATGCGGTCCGCCACCGGCACGACCAGATTCAGGCCCGGTTGCAGCGTCCGGCGGTATCTGCCGAACCGCTCGATGTTGTAGCGGCGCGCCTGCGGAACGATCCGCACGGTGGAGGACACGAGGAAGACGACAACAAGGGCCGCCACGAGAATGAGAATGACCACGGGATCCACACTGCCTCCGTCGCTGTACGTTCAGCCGTTCATGGAAGAAGTTCGCGGGGGTAGACGACGGCTGTGGCGCCTTCGATCTCCATGACGTCCACCAGCGCTCCCACCGGGATCACCTGGCTTTCGTCCAAGGCGCGGGCAGACCACTGTTCACCGGAGAGTTTGATCAGGCCGCGGGTCGCGGTGACTTCCTGCAAGACCTCGGCCCGCTTGCCGATCAGTGCATCACTGCCGTCGCGTATGAGGGGTTGCTGTGTCATGAGCCGCAGCGCGACAGGACGGGCGATGAGCAGGCCCGCTGCCGCTGCCGCTCCGAGGGCCACGAACTGGCCGAGAACGCCGATGCCCACGCCGGCGACGACGGCGGCGACCACCGCGGCGCCCGCCAGCAACCCGAAGACCAGTGTCAGCGTGAAGAACTCCGCGGCACCCAGCACCCCCGCGGCGAGCAGCCATACGTACCACGGCATCGAATCGCCCTCCTGTAGAGGCCTCGTCCTCCACGCTACCTCCCGGAACGCTGAACAGGACAGACACAACAGCTGACGTTCGCGACCGTTGAGAGGTTCGCCCTGATCGGCAGCCGGTAGCCGGCAAGCCCAGCGTGATCCGAGCCGAGCTGCTCGCGGTACCGGCTCCTCGCGACTGCTGTCACCGGATGAGCGGCGCACATTCGTACCGCCCGACTCGTACAACCCTTCGACCCCTTGGTTTGTCTATGGCACCGTCCAGCACAGCTCCAAGGAGAGAACCTTCATGGCCCTGCCCTTCCGCACCGTCGTTGCCACCGCGGCCGTCACCGCGCTGACCGGTGGTTTGTTCGCCGTTGGTCCAGTGACGTCGGCGTCCGCTGCTCCCGCCCAGCTCGCCGACGACTTCAATGGTGACGGGCACCGCGACATCGCGGTCGGTGCGCCGTACAAGTCCGTCAACGGGGCGGCAGCCGCGGGTGGCGTGGTCGTGGCTTTCGGGGCATCCGACGGGCTGACCACCCGCAAGGTCGCCCTGACCCAGAGTTCTGCGGGAGTGCCGGGCACGCCGGAGGACAGTGACCATTTCGGAATCTCGATAGCCAGCGGCGACCTGGACGGTGATGGATACGCGGACCTCGTCGTGGGCGCCGACGGCGAGGACGTGGACACCTACGAGGGCCAGGGCAGCGTCACCATCCTGTGGGGTGGCGCCGAGCCGTTCACCAGCAGCACCACGACCACCGTGGAGAATCCGCAGCAGTGGCAGTCCCACGGCTACGACGTCGCGGTGGGGGACTTCACCGGCGACAGCGGCGCGGACCTCGCGGTGATCGAGCCGGGCGCGGTCGTCGTGTACGGGGGCGGCTTCGCCCGAGGGAGCAAGCCAGCCCCTACGTACACCATGTCGGTCCCGGGGGCGGGTCTTCGATACTCGGAGGCCGCCGTGGGCGATGTCAACGGGGACGACAAGGACGACCTGGCTGTGACCGGCGATGCCGGCACCGGACGACCGGGCACTGACATCTTCACGGGCCAGGAAGGCCGCCCGAGCCGGACTCAGCGCGTGGACGACGGCAACACCGCCCTCGCTCTCGGTGACATCAACGGTGACGGCTTCGACGACATGGCCACCTCTCTGACCTGGCCCGACTTCTTCTCCGTCGACGACCCCAGCAACGGCTCCGGCTACGTCACCGTCCGCCTCGGCAGCCCGACGGGCTTCGGCGACCCGGTGACCCTGCACCAGAACAGTACGGGTGTGCCCGGTGCCAACGAGGACGGCGACAACTGGGGGGCCTCGGTGGCGATCGGGGACATCACCGGTGACGGCAAGGCCGAACTGGTGGTCGGCGCCAACGGTGAACAGCTCGGCGATCTGGACAACGCCGGCGACGTGACCGTGTTCCGCGGCTCCGCCTCCGGTGTTTCGCAGTCGGCAGTCGTGCGCATTTCCCAGGACACCGCCGGAGTTCCGGGCGCCGCCGAGGCCGGGGACCTCTTCGGCGCACAGGTCCGCATCGCCGACTACGACGACAACGGCAAGGGCGACCTGGCGGTGACAGCCTCCTTCGAGAACAACCGCAGCGGTGGCCTGTGGACCCTGCCGGGCACGTCGTCCGGCCTCACCGGCTCCGGCTCCAAGTCCCTCAGCTCAGCCGAGTTCGGCCTCGCGAGCGGCTCGCGGTTCGGGGAGAGCCTGCTCGACTGAGCCGTGTGTCAGGTACTGATCGAGCGACGCCGTGAGGGTCAGCCGAATCGCGGCTGCCCCTGACGGTCTCGGCGCACTGAAGCTTTCCAGAGGCGTTCGTCAGTGATCAGTTGGGCGACGTGAGGACTTCGGCCCCGGACTCGGTGATCGCGATCGTGTGCTCACTGTGTGCCGTCCGGCAGCCTGTCGCGCTGCGGAGCGTCCACCCGTCGGCATCCGTGACGAGTTGAGCGGTGTCCGCCATCACCCACGGCTCCAGGGCGAGCAGCAGGCCGGGGCGCAGTTTGTACCCACGGCCGGGCCGTCCGGTGTTCGAAACATGCGGGTCCTGGTGCATTGTCGATCCGATGCCGTGACCGCCGAACTCCGTGTTGATCAGGTAGCCCGCCTCGCTGAGGACGGTGCCGATGGCGTGGGAGAGGTCGCCGATGCGGGCCCCCGGCCCGGCGGCGGCGATCCCCGCGGCCAGCGCGCGCTCGGTCGTTTCGATCATCGCGACGCTCTCCGGGGGCTTGGTGTCGCCGACGATGAAGCTGATGGCGGCGTCTGCCGCGACGCCCCCCTTGGAGACGGCGAGGTCGAGTGTCAGCAGGTCTCCGTCGGCCAGCGTGTATTCGTGGGGCAGTCCGTGGAGCACGGCGTCGTTGACGGCTGTGCAGATGTAGTGTCCGAACGGGCCGCGTCCGAAGGAGGGCGCGTAGTCGACGTAGCAGGACTGCGCTCCCGCCTCGGCGATCATCTTCTCGGCCCACCGGTCGATGTCGAGCAGATTCGTACCGACCGTGGTGCGGCTCTTCAGCGTGTGCAGGATGTCCGCGACCAAGGCGCCAGAGTCCTTCGCTCGGGCCAGCAGAGTCGGGTTCAGAATCTCGATCATGCGACGCTCTTTCCATGCAGCCAATAACTATCCCGGTCAAACTATACCGGTCTAGAATCTAGGTCATGGTCAGGTTGCCGCTCACTCCCGCAGAAGTCGCTCGCGGTCAGCGCCTTGGCGCCCTCCTGCGTCGGGCCCGAGGAGAACGTTCGATGCTCGAGATCGCACTCGACGCTCGCGTCTCCCCAGAGACACTCAGGAAGATCGAGTCGGGTCGCGTAGCCACTCCCGCCTTCCCGACCATCGCGGCGATCGCCGATGTCCTCGGCCTCTCCCTCGATGCGGTGTGGGCAGAAATCAGCCAGCCCGATCACGGCGTTGGACCGGCGACCGGTCACAGTGCACGTGAACAGCTGACCGCCTAGCGGATCGGCTGCGGCGGCGTGACTGCCTGGCCGCGGACCGGACCAAACCGATGCACCGAGAGCAAGAACTACTTTGCTGCTTCGGGGTTTTCGCGCTTGTGGGCGTTGAAGCGCGCCTTCTTCTGACGGTTCCCGCACGTGTTCATGTCACACCATTTGCGGGTGCGGCTTTGGCTGGTGTCGAAGAATGCCGCTTGGCAGGTCGGCGATGAGCACAAGGCCAATTTTCCGTCTCGTTCGCCTGCCACGATGCTGATCGCGTCGGCGGCAATGACGCCCAGGGCATCCTCCACGGAGGAAGCCGAGCTGAGTCGCCAGCGTCGATTGCCCTCGGGCGTCAAGACAGCCGCGGCCCGGCCCTGAATGCTGCAGTCATTGATGACCTGGACAGCAGACACAGGGAGGGGGTCTCGGCGCGCGGCCGCTGTCGCAGCGGCGTGAATTGATTCCCTCAGCTCCCAGGCGCGTTCGAGCTGCGCAGTGGTGGAGCACTCCACGGCCAGGCCGCTCACCGCCAGCCAGTCGACGAGTCGGTTCGGCGTGGGAATGCGTTCCACAGCGTCGCCACGACGCTCCGTCAGGGTCGCCGTGAAGCTGGTCGCCAGCACTTTGCCGAGACGGAAGTCAGGGAACTGAGCGCGCATGGAACCACCTTAGCTGGTTGCACGCTCACGTCGAGCCCTGCTAGAACCGTCTTAGCCGGTTCCGATGTGTCGCAAGCCGGTTCGCCGATGACCAGGAGGTCTCATGCCCACACACTGGTGCGTCACCGACGCCGCGGTCGGCGTTGACCGTGGGGCTGTCACCACGTCCGCTCATCCCGGGAGGATCTCGTGAACCGCCCAACCAGCGACGTGCACGCATTTGAAGCGCACGCAACTGACGCCGACCTCGACGACCTGCGCGCGCGTTTGGCAGCGGCGCGGCTGCCGGAAGCCGAGACGGTCCATCGCGCCGCGCCCGACCCGCGCCGCTGGGATCAGGGCGTTCCTCTTGCCGACCTCGTGGACGTCGTGAACTACTGGCGCACCGGGTACAACTGGCGTTCGTTCGAATCGCGCCTCAACCAGATCGGCCAGTTCCGCACGGTCATCGACGGTCTGGGAATCCACTTCCTGCACCGCCGGTCCGCCCGCGCAGACGCCACACCTCTCGTCATTACCCACGGATGGCCAGGCAGCATTGCTGAGTTCACCCACGTAGTAGACGAACTGGCGGATCCGAAAAGCGCAGACGCACCCGCGTTCCACGTCGTGGTCCCGTCGCTGCCCGGTTTTGGTTACAGCGACAAGCCGGCCGCAACCGGGTGGGGGATCGAAAAGATCGCCGCCGCATGGGTGGAACTGATGGGAAGGCTCGGCTACAGCAAGTTCGTAGCCCACGGCGGCGACTGGGGAGGTGTGATCACCACCGTCCTCGGCGGCAGGTTCCCGGAGCACGTTCTCGGGATCCACACAACGACCGCGCAGGCACCGCCCGGGTTGACAACGGACGGGCTGACGGCGGCCGAGCGCGAATGGACCGAGGGGACCCGCGATTTCTGGCGGTACCGCGCGGCGTACGCGAAGCAGCAGGCGTCCCGACCGCAGACCATCGGCTACTCACTCGTCGACTCGCCGGTCGGGCTTCTGGCCTGGATCCTTGACAAGTTCGCCGAGTGGACAGATACCGAAGACAGCCCGTTCGAGGCGATCTCCAGAGACAGCTTTCTCGACGACGTCACCCTGTACTGGCTGACGCGGTCCGGCGCATCATCAGCCCGCATCTACTACGAAAGTCACCTCTCGCTCGACCCCGAACTTCGGGTCGATGTCCCGTCAGCGATCAGTGTGTATCCCCGCGACATCGAGAGGTGTCCGCGCGCCTGGGCACAGGAGCGGTACCGACAGATCGTCCGATGGAGGACGCCCGAATCCGGGGGGCACTTCCCGTCGCTGGAGGTTCCCGAGTATTTCGTCAAGGATCTGCAAGAAGGCCTCGCGGCAGTGCTGGCCGCAAGCGGCAGCCAGTGACCCCAGCCCCCGGTTCGGGTACATCGCATGCGTAACGGGCGGCTGCCGAGGATGGTTCCGAGTGTCACGCCGGCGGCCGGGCGAGCTTGCCGGCCACAGCGTCGAGGACCCACTCCAAGCCGGTCGCGAAGGACGTCTCGGCGTCCACGTCCGTGCCGTCGTACACGGCCTTGGTCAGCGCCGGGAAGCGACCCGTGGCCAGCTCTCTCGTCAGGTGCGGGCCGCGGGCGCGCTGCCAGTCGTGCCTGGACAGGCCCGTGGCGCGCTCGGCCCGCAAATTCGTGATCTCGCGCCTGATCGCACCCGTGAAGTAGGCGCTGACCGTCTCCACGGCGCGCATGACGGTGTCGATGTCGGCGAGGCCGTCGAGGGCGGACAGGGTGGACTCGGCCACGGCGAGGCCGTTCGGTCCCAGGGCGGGGCGGCCGCCGAGCAGGTCGGCCAGCCATTCGTGACGGACAGCGGCCCGCCTGGTGCGGTGGGCGAGGACGCCCAGGGCCTCCCGCCAGTCACCGGGTTGTTCCTCGGGGAGGATCTCGGCGTAGACCTCGTCCACCATGAGGTCGAACAGCTCCTCCTTGGTGGTGATGAATCGGTACAGCCTCATCGGGCCGACGTCCAGCCGGGCGGCGACCTTGCGCAACGACACCGCCTCGAGCCCGCCCTCGTCGGCCACTTCGACAGCAGCGGCCACAATCCGCTTCCGATCGAGCGACACGGGGCTGGCCGACGGCTCCGGGCGATCCCACACAGTCATGGGAACACCGTACCGTTGCGATACGCCGTATGGAGTCGATACGGTGTATCGCTATGAGACACCGCATCGCCGTGGTCGGCGGCGGCCCTGCCGGCCTTGCCTTCGCCCGCGTCCTGCACCGTCACGGCCACCCCGTCACCGTCTTCGAGCGCGACCCCGCTCCCGACGCCCGTCCTCCGGGCGGCACGCTGGACCTGCACGAAGAGCTGGGCCAGCTGGCACTGGACAAGGCGGGACTGCTGGCCGGGTTCCAGGCGCTGTCACGCCCTGAAGGGCAGGCGATGCGCATCCTGCGGCCGGACGGGTCCGTCCTGCGCGACTGGCGCCCCCGTCCGGATGACCGGGCCAATCCCGAGATCGACCGCGGGCAACTCCGTGACTTGCTGCTCGGCCCTCTCGACGTCCGCTGGGGGCGGGGCGTGACGCAGGTGGAGCCGGGGACCCGAGATGGCGCGCTGGTCCACCTCGCGCACGGGCGACGGGAAACGTTCGACCTCGTGGTCGGCGCGGACGGAGCCTGGTCGCGGGTCCGACCGGCAGTCTCGTCGGTGACGCCGCACTACACCGGCGTCACGATGGTCGAGACCTCCCTGGACGACGTCGACACCCGCCACCCCGACATCGCCCGGCTGATCGGCGACGGTTCCGTGGCGGTGTACGGCGTGAACCGAGCTCTCGTCGCCCAGCGAAACAGCGGCGGCCACGTCAAGGTCTACGCCCAGTTCCGCGCGCCGCTCGACTGGCACGCAAACCTGGATCCGGCCGACGTCGAGGCTTTGCGATCGAGTCTGCTGGCTCTGTTCGACGGCTGGGCCGCTCCCGTCCTCGGCCTCCTGCGCCAGGGCGCCGCATTCGTCCACCGCCCCCTCTACGTCCTGCCCGAGTCCCACACGTGGACCCACGTCCCCGGGGTGACGCTGCTGGGCGACGCCGCCCATCTGATGCCCCCGTTGGGTGCGGGCGCGAACCTCGCGATGCTCGAAGGCGCCGAGCTCGCCGAGTCCATCGCCACTTGCCCCGGCGACCTGGACGAGGCCGTCCGCGCATTCGAGGAACACATGTGGGCACGGGCCGGCAGGTGGGCGAAGATCACGACGGCCGGTCTGGAACGCCTCGTGAGCCCGGACCCCGCCGACGCCCTCGCCCTGTTCGACCAAGTCCAGCCATCCTGATCGCCAAGCACGAAAAACAGCACCATGACGGCTCGGAGGACGCTCAGTCGATGCAGAACTCGTCGCCCTCGATGTCCTGCATCGGGATGCACGAACCGTCGCCGTCATACAGCGTCCGCACGTGGACCACGCCGAGCGGCGTGGTCCACGAGGGGAGGCTGAGCCCCAGCATGCTGGGGCTCAGCCCGGCGACGTCACTTGCAGAGCGGAACCGTGCCGCGGGCCTTCACGTAGCGGGCGGTGACCCAGCCCTTGGGCGACTTGACCTGGTACCAAATACGGTTACCGTCGACCGGCTGACCGACCTTCCTGCAGATCAGACCGGTGGACTGGCCGCTGCGGTAGGCCCCGGTGACCGCCGAGCGGGAAGTCGGCTGCTGGCGTACGTTCACGCCGGCCTTCGAGGTGACAGTGCCCTTGAACACCTTCGGGGCCGGCGTGGGCGATGCGAGAACAGTGAGCCTGGCCTTGGCCGTCCACTTGCCGCAGCCCACACCTGCCACCGCGACCTGGTGGGCGCCGGGGGCGGCCTTCGCCTTCACCACTGCGCGGCCCGAGTGCACCGGCGGGTTGCCTCTCTTCGCCAACGCCACTGCGCTGACGAAGGCATCGGACCTGGCCTGTACCGAACGGCAGGTCTTCGGGGCGCCCACGACCTTCACCGTGACCGCGCCCTTCTGCTTGGCCGTAGCCGGGCCGAGCATGACCCGAGGCGCCGCCTGAGAGGCTGCGGACGTCGGTGCCGGCTGAGCGTCCGCGTGCGCGAGGCCAGTGAGCGCCGCGGAGGCAAGAGCCGCCGCCGTGCACACGCTCACGACATGACGAACCATCATCGTTTCTCCTTGGTGACGCGCCGTCGGGCCGCTGGTAGCAGGCCCGTATCTCCAGGTGGAAACGTAGATCCGACACCGGCGAGATGAAGTGATCTCCCTATACGACGCGCCTCCCGTCACCAGAATGCAGGAGCGGCCCAGAAAGACAGCGCGTCCCCCTTGGAAGCAGCGACCGCCGTTCCAACCGTGTGATGCCGGCACGCTCTGGGCCGGGGAAACGTGTTCCCGGCCCAGAGCGTGCCGTGGACGGTCGTCACATGGTTGTGCCGAACCGCTCCCAGACGCGGTGCCGGGTGAGCAGCTCCTGCATCTGGTCGAGTACCGCGGCGCCGCTGTCCCCGAGAACGACGCCGGGGGCTTCGGCCGGCAGGCCCGCGGCTTCGAGGACCCGGTCGGCACCGGCCCAGCCGCCGATGGCCTTGCCGTGGCGGAACGCCTCGTCGAGCAGCAGCCTCAGCCGCGGATCGGGCACCGAGGCTGCGGTCTTCGCCTTCGCGTCGCGCGCCGGGACAGCGTCGGCGCCGGCGGCGGGTGCCCCTACCACCAGGAGGGCGTCGAACTCGATGGACCGGGCCGTGGCGAACGTCCGCTGCACGGTGATGGGCTCGCCGCCCGCCTCCAGTTTCCCGCCGGCCGGGGCGATGACCAACGGCACCATGCCCGCGTCGAGCATCGTCTCGCGCACGGCACGTACTCCGTCGGCGTCCTGGGAACCGTCGGTCACGATGCCGATGATGCGTCCGTCCACCGGCCAGCTGTGGCCGAGTTGGGAGAGGGCCGGGCTGGGTTGTGCGTCCGCGAGCGGCTCGGTCGGACGGGGCGCGGGCAGCCCGAGTGCGGCGGCGACCTGTGCGCACAGCTCCGTGTCGATGTTGGCCAAGGCCTGCAGCCCACGTTCCTTGACGGCCTGCTCGTAGCACTTGCCGAGCTCGAAGGAGTAGGCGTTGACGATGTGCTCGCGCTCGGGCGGGCTCATGCTCAGCCAGAAGAGGCGTGCCTGGCTGAAGTGGTCGTCGAAAGTGGCCGGCGCTTCGCGGACCTTGCGCGAGGCGGGCAGCTCGACGGGCACCTCGATGTCCGCCCCGGTGTCGGCGCCGGCCATGAACGGGCAGCCCGCGTCGAGCGAGTTGGGGCGGTACGGCGCGGCGCCGCGGTGCACGGCCGTCTGGTGCATGCCGTCCCGCAGCATGTCGTTGACGGGTGCGTGCGGCCGGTTGATGGGCAACTGCGCGAAGTTGGGCCCACCGAGCCGACTGATCTGGGTGTCCAGGTAGGAGAAGAGCCGGCCCTGGAGCAGCGGGTCGTCGGTGACGTCGATGCCGGGGACGAGGTGGCCGACGTGGAAGGCCACCTGCTCGGTCTCGGCGAAGAAGTTCGAGGGGTTGCGGTTGAGCGTCAGCAACCCGATGGGCTGCACCGGCGCCAGCTCCTCGGGCACGATCTTCGTGGGGTCGAGCAGGTCGATGCCCTCGAAGGTCTGCTCGGGGGTGTCGGGGAAGGTCTGGATGCCCAGCTCCCACTCGGGGTAGGCGCCCGCCTCGATGGCGTCGGCGAGGTCGCGGCGGTGGAAATCGGGGTCCACGCCACCGGCGATCTGCGCCTCCTCCCACACGAGGGAGTGCACACCGAGCTTGGGCTTCCAGTGGAACTTCACCAGGGTGGTCTCGCCGGCCGCGTTCTCCAGGCGGAAGGTGTGGACCCCGAAGCCCTCCATCATCCGGTACGAGCGGGGGATGCCCCGGTCGGACATGTTCCACAGCGTGTGGTGGGTTGCCTCGGAGTGCAGGGTGACGAAGTCCCAGAACGTGTCGTGGGCGCTCTGCGCCTGCGGGATTTCCCGGTCGGGGTGGGGCTTGCCGGCGTGGATGATGTCCGGGAACTTGATGGCATCCTGAATGAAGAAGACCGGAATGTTGTTGCCGACGAGGTCGAAGGTGCCCTCGGTGGTGTAGAACTTCGTCGCGAAGCCGCGGGTGTCCCGGACCGTGTCCGCCGAGCCGCGCGAGCCGAGGACGGTGGAGAACCGGACGAAGACGTCGGTCTCGACCCCTTCTCCGAGGAAGGCCGCCTTGGTGACATTGGTCGCCCGGCCGTAACCGCGGAACACGCCGTGGGCAGCGGCACCCCGCGCGTGGACGACCCGCTCCGGAATGCGCTCGTGGTCGAAGTGGGTGATCTTCTCGCGCAGGTGGTGGTCCTGGAGGAGGACCGGCCCGCGCGGACCTGCCTTGAGCGAGTGGTCCGTGTCGTACAGCCGGTCGCCCTGCGCGGTGGTGAGGTAGGCGCCCTGCTGGGCGGCGTCCGCCTGGCCGTCACGTGAGGGGGCGCCGGTGGGGCTCACGGGCCTCGGGCCGCTCTGGTCGGCTTTGGGCGGCAGGGGATCTCGCACCTCGGTGGGCTCGGCGAACGTCGGTGACTCGGGGCCCGGCTTGCCGGGGACGCCCTCTTCAGGCCCCGTCGTCCCCGTGACCGTGTCCTTCAGCTTCTCGGCAGCTGCCTTGATGGGGTGGTCGCCATCCATCTGCATCTCCTCTTGGTGCGACGTGCTGGGGCGGGCCGTACGAGCAGCCCGCACGCAATGGTGAAAGTGGGGTACCCGGATTTGAGCGTTCCGCACGGACCAATGCCGCCAAACCACCCGCAACCGGGTGGCACAGGCTCAGCTTTGCAGCAGGTCACCCAGTACGCGATGGGACCTTCAAGGACTTGACCGGGCTTGATCCACACCGGACCGGCCGCGGCCTCCTCACCACGACCCCGCTTGATCGACCCGGGGCGGTGGGTCGGTACGAGCCTGATTCGGGCACGAGGAGGCACCACTGCGCCGGGATCCGTTCGGGTGACGACCGGAGCCACGGCCGGTCACCCGCAGGGTCCAGCGGAGGGGTGCTCGGCAGGGCGTCCCCTGCCGAGCACCCCTCCGGGCGGATCAGCGCAGTCCGGCGAAGAGATCCTTCTCGGGTACGGCCGCGCCGGTGGCGTCCTTGACGCGTACGAAGGTCTCCATGCCCATCAACTCGCCGAACCTCTCCTTGCCCATCTTGAGGAAGAAGATGTTCTCGCCCTGACTGGCGTGCGCGGCCAGCGCGTCGTACTTCTGGCCGCTGAAGGCGGTGGTGTCCACCCACGTGGTGATCTCGTCGTCAGGCAGGCCGATCTCGGCCAGCGCGGCAGCCTCGGCAGGGTCCGGCTCCGGCATGTCCTCGTGGAACTCGCGCATGATCTCCCCGAACCGCTGCATCATCGAGCGGGGCATCGTCGTCCAGTACACCTTCGGTGTCAGCGCGGTCATCTCCAGCGCCGCCATCGTGATGCGGTGGGCCTGGATGTGGTCGGGGTGGCCGTAGAAGCCGTTCTCGTCGTAGGTGACGACCACATCGGGGCGGTAGTGCCGCATGAGTTCCGCGAGCCGGGCGGCGCCCTCCTCCACGGGGGTCTGCCAGAAGGACTCCGGGGCATCATTGCTCGGCCAGCCCATCATCCCGGAGTCGGCGTAGTCCAGCGTCTCCAGATCACTGATCTTCAGGACTTCACAGCTCTCCTGAAGTTCTTGACGGCGCATCAGGGCGACGGCCGCCGGATCATGCCCGGGATCGCCCGGCTTGACGCCCCCCGGCCCGTCACCGCACCCGCCGTCGGTACACGTCACGAGAACCGTGCGGATGCCTTCCGCCGCATATTGCGCGAGGACCCCTCCGGTTCCGGTGGCCTCGTCGTCGGGGTGGGCGTGTACTGCCATGAGCGTCAAAGGCCGGTCAGTCATGGAACAGTCCTCCTGCAGAACTATGTCTTGGTCTCAGGGCGCGGCTGGCGTACCGCGATCCTGGGGCCCAGTCCCTGGTGGGGAGGGCGACCTTGTGGTCGCCCTTTCCCTGCCGCGGGTTACCGGTGCCTCGTCGATGCAACAGCGCCGGTCGCGCCAACTGTTCCCGGCACGGCCGCTTGATCCGCGGCCTGCAGCAAAGACTCGGAGGTGTGTGCATCCGGGATGACGTCCGTGCATGGGGCGGCCCGCCGCCCGAAAGGCGGCGGGCCGTCGAGGCGGGCCCGGCCAAGGTCAGCCGGTTCGGGGCGTTCCGTGACCCCGCATGGACAGCGTGCCGGGTCACGTCACCGCTGTTTCAGCGCCCGAGCACCCGCCCGTAGTACAGCGCACCCTGCAGCCCGAACAGCCGCGGCGTCAGCGCCTTGGAGCCCGCCCCGGCGCCGTTCGGCAGGGTCCAGACGCCGCCCGTGCTGAGGTTCTGGTCGTACTCCGCGCTGTTCTCGTTGTAGGCGCCGACCGTGACATCGCCGTCCCCGTCACCGTCGTAGTCCCCGAGGGCCAGCGCCGAGCCGAACTCGTCGTTGACCTCCGGCGCCCCCGGCACCCCGGCGGAGTCCTGGTGCCAGGCCGCCGACCTGGCGGTGCCCGAGGCGTCGAGCAGACCGTCCGGTCCCGAGGTCAGCACGGTCGCCGAACCGGCACGGTCCGACGTCCCGATGGCCTCGGCGGGCACACCCGCCACCAGGTCGTCCCGGCCGTCCCCGTTGAGGTCCCCCGCGGCCAGCTTGATGCCGAAGTTGTCCGCGTCCTCCGCCGTGCCCGCGACGCCCGGGGTGTCCTGACTGACAGTGTGGTTGCGGGTGCCGAAGCCCTCGGCGCCCCCACCTCCGTAGAACACCCGGACCTTGCCACCCTTGGCCAGTTCGTCAGGGCCGCAGGCTCCGGTGGGCCGGTCGGCCTCGGCCGTGATCAGGCAGTGCCCGAGCGCCAGGTCGTCCACGCTGTCGCCGTCGAAGTCGCCCGTGGCTATGTCGTAGCCGGTGGCCGGGGACTTCCAGTACTCCTGCAGGGCCGAGCCGTTCCAGCGCCACAGGGCGGTGCGCGAGTAGTCGTTGGAGTACGCGGAGATCGCCAGGTCGGTCTTGCCGTTCCCGTCGAAGTCCCCGGCCGCCAGCCTGCCCGAGGTGCCACCGAAGCCGGTGTGGAGCAGATGCGTCAGCGGCTTGTCCTCGGTGAGCGGGCCCGGCCGCAGGGTGACCTCGCCGAACTCCCCGTGGGGCAGGCCCACCGCCACGTCCACCGCGCCGTCCTGGGTGAAGTCACCCACGGCGAGCGAGGCCCCGGCGCCGGCGCCCGCCGGGCCCTGCGCGATCGTCCTGCCGCGCTCGAAGCGGCCACTGGACGAGCCGTACAGAACGACCACCGAGCCGTGGCCCGTGGCCGCCGGGTCGCTGCCGACGTCCTCGCCCGGCGCCCCGACGACGACGTCGGTGAAGCCGTCGCCGTCCACGTCGGCCGTTGCGACGGTACTGCCGAACTGGTCGTTCTTCTCGCTGGTACCGGGGACGCCAGGGCTGTCCTGGCTGACAGAGGTGGTGGAGGTGCCCGCCCCGCTCGATCCGCCGTAGAGCACGTGCAGATAGCCCGCGGACTTCTCACCGTCGATGTCCCCTCGAGCCACGCCGACCACCGAGTCCGCGTACCCGTCACCGTTGAAGTCGGGCCCCTGGACGGCCGCCGGCGCCGCGCCCGCCGTAGGGGCGAGCCCCGCCGACGCGAGGACGGTGGCGGCGCCGAGCAGGGCGGCGGAAAGTCTCCTACTGCGCACAGGTGCTCCACATCACGATGCTGGACAGTGAGTTCACATGCCGGAGGACAGGCGGATGCCTAAAGTCCCAGCACTTCGCCGTACTTGATGGCCCCGTGAGGCAGCGCGAAGCCGAACGGGGTCAGCGACTTGCCCAGCGGGTACGTCTCCTCGGTGCTGCTCGGCGCGAACCAGACACCACCCGACCTGGGCTCACCGGCGTTCTCCCCGGGCGCGCTCACCGCGGTGTCCCACAGACCCTCGCGGTTGTAGTCGCCGACGGCCGCCTGGGCGCCGAAGCGGTCGCCGGCCTCGGCCGTGCCGGGCATGTTCGGGGTGCTCTGGCTGCGGGCCAGGCCGCCGTGGAGGCCGTGCTCCGTGCCGTTCATGGTGACGTATCCGCCCGCGTCCTTCACGGTGCCCACGTCCTCGCCGGGCACACCGACGACCAGTTCCGGACGGCTGTCGCCGTTCAGGTCACCGGCGGCCAGCGCGGCGCCGAAGTCGTCGCCCTCCTCGGCGGCGCCGCCGACATCCGGGTTGGACTGTGTGATGCACTCGTTCTCGGTGCCGAAGTCCGCGGTCTTCGATCCCTTGAGCAGGACTACCGCACCGCCGAGGCGGTCCTCGCAATGCGTGGTCTCCGACTCGGGGTTGGGCTGTACGAGGCCGACCGCGAGGTCGTCCGTTCCGTCCCGGTCGAAGTCGGCGGTGGCGAGCGCGCTGCCACGGTCGGCGTCGGCCCACCACTGGGCGGGCTCGGCCTGGTCGTCCCAGCGCGTGATGAAGGTGCCGGAGTCCTCCATGGCCTTCCAGGTGGTGGCGAGGTCGTCCCGGCCGTCGCCGTCGAAGTCACCGGTGGCCAGGTCGCTCGTGCTGCCGCCCATGCCGTAGCTGCGCAGAGTGGTGGTGGTCACCGGGTCGGCGGTGAGCGGGCCAGGGCGGAACCGGAGCGACCCGCGCTCCTCGCTGCTCTCGCCGTACGCGAGGTCGGTGTCGCCGTCGCCGTCGTAGTCGCCCGTGGCGATGGTGCTGCCGATGCCGCTGAACTCGGACGTGCCCCTGGCCACGGTGGTGCCCTTGACGTTGAACCCCGAGCCGTCCAGGACGGTGATGGTGCCCTCGCTGCCGTGCTGCTCGGAGTTGAGCGTCTCGCCGCTCGCGCCGACGACGAGCTCGAAGACGCCGTCGCCGTTCACGTCCACGGGTGCCACGGATGACCCGAAGCGGTCGCCCGCCTCGGGCGTGCCGGGTATGCCGGCCTCGGCCTGACCGATGACGCCGGTGGACTGGCTCGGGCTCTGCGGGCCGCCATAGATCACGCTGACGTAGCCGGCCTTGGCCTTGCCGTCCACCGTGGCGTCGGGCATGCCGACCGCGATGTCCCCGTATCCGTCGCCGTTGAAGTCGAACCGCGCAGTCGTGGCGGCCGCGGCGCTCCCGGCGAGCGGCAGGGTCAGTCCGGCGGCGGTGAGTGCCACTACGGCAGCGGTGGCGGACAGGGTACGTACACGCACAGTGCAACTCCGGTGATCGAAGGGCCAAATCAAGAAGAAGTCAGGGGAAGACCTTGGGGGAAGGACTTCACTTCCGGCAATGTGACTCACGAGGCATACGAAGGGTTGTGCGAAGGCAGCCGCCCGGTGAACACGACCTGCTTGAGCACGAGTTCCGTCCCAGGGGCCACAGCAGCCAGGCATTACGCAACGCGCTCCCTGACGCCCCAGCCGGAGGGTGCGCCTCACAGGACCGGCGGCTCCGCCATTGGGCCGACAAATGACGGTCATTCACGTCCCGTTGACGTGCGCCGCCCATCCCGCCACGCTCGGAGTGCATGTGCGCACCCCCCATCCCCCGCCACACATGGAGTGCTCTGATGGCCAGACGCACCGTACGACTCGTCCTGTCACTTGTCATGCTCTTTGCTGCCAGCGTGGGCGGTGTCGTGGCCGCCGCCGGAACCGCTCAGGCCGACGGCTGCTACACATGGTCGCGCACCTTGTCCCAAGGGGCCTCGGGCGCCGACGTATCGCAGTTGCAGATCCGGGTAGCGGGTCACGCCGGCAGTGGCGGCGCGCTCGCGATCGACGGCGCCTACGGGCCCGCGACGACCGCCGCGGTCAAACGGTTCCAGGCGGCTTACGGACTGGCCGCCGACGGCGTCGCGGGGCCGGCGACATTCAGCAAGATCTACGCCCTCCAGAAAGACGACTGCACACCGCTCCACTTCACCTACGCCGAACTCAACACCTGCAACTCCACCTGGGCGGGAGGCGCTGTGAGCGCAAGCACCGCGAAGTCGAACGCGTTGCGCACCATGTGGAAACTTGAGGCATTGCGGCACGCGCTCGGAGACCAACCCATACGCGTGACCAGCGGCTTCCGCTCACATGCCTGCAACGACGCGGTCGGCGGGGCAGCCGGCAGCCGCCACCTGTACGGCGACGCGGCCGACCTCGGCGCGGGCCCCCACTCGCTGTGCCGTCTCGCCCAGCAGGCCCGCAACCACGGCTTCAACGGAATCCTCGGCCCCGGCTACCCGGGCCACAGCGACCACACCCACCTCGATCACCGCGCAAGCCGCTTCTGGTCGGCGTCGAGCTGCGGCATCTGAACACACCGACAGGCGCTCCCGGCCCGCGCAGGGGGCGCCTGCGGTGCAACCCGGGGCAGGTCAGGCCGTAGCTGATCCCAGGGCGGCCGTTTCAACGAGCTCTGGACGACCCTTCACCCCCGCCATCGAAACCCTGCGCGGCCTGATCCTCGGCACCGAGATCGGCAACAACGGCCGGCTCACCGTCGTCTGGTGCCTGAGCCTCGCGGCCCACGGTCCTTGGCTGCTTCTGCATGAACCTGACACCGGCGAAGGGCGCGGCTGGTGGTACGGAGTTCATCGGTGGGACGCACTCCGTACAACCAGAGCCACCCTTCGCCGGTCACACCAGACAGACCCGCACCCCGTCGACCGAGTGGGAGCCACCGTGCCGCACAGCCGCCGCATTTTGACGTACGCCATCGCGGCCGCCGCTGCGGCCACCGCCGGGTTCGCGCTCCCGCCCGCCGCCGCAGCCGCACCCCGTACCACCACGAGCGACTTCAACGGCGACGGATACGCGGACCTCGCCGTCGGCGTCCCGGACGGGACCGTGGCCGACCAGGCCAAGGCCGGATACGTGAACGTCGTCTGGGGCGGCCCGAAGGGCGTCGGCGGCCACGGAAGCATCCGCGTCACCCAGGCCACCCCCGAGGTCCCCGGCACCCCTGAGGCGGGCGATCGCTTCGGCGCGTCCGTGGCCCTGACGGACCTCAACGGCGACGGCATCGCGGAACTGCTCGCCGGTGTGCCGGGTGAGGACGTCACCGACCGCGGCACGGACGCGGGCATGGTCATCGCCGTAGGCGGCTCGAAGAACGGGCCGGGGCCGGCGTCGACGGTCCTGACCGGGCCGTCGCCGTCGGCCGCGTACGGCACATCGGTCGTGGCGGCCGACCTGACCGGCGGTGGCAACAAAGCCATCGTGATCGGCGGCACGGACAAGGTCGTCGCCCGTGTCATCCAGGGCGAGGACAGCATGGTCACCACAGTCGTCGCCGCCCCCATGGGCGGCCGTGCCCCCGTCCTGGCCACCGGCGATTTCGACAGTGACGGCACGGCGGACCTGGCCGTGGCGTACTGGACCGCGGGCGCCCCCGACACGCGTTCCCACGTGCGCCTGTGGAAGTGGGACGCCGACCGGTCCGAGATGGCCAACTTCTGGAACACGGACAACGCCGGGGTCACCGCCCTGGCCGCCGGCGACTTCGACGGCGACGGCCACGACGACCTGGCGCTCGGCGAATGCCGTGAGATCGCCGACGAGAACATCGACGACCCGTGCGGTCCCGAAGAACTCGCCAAGGGCGGTGGCGTCCACGTCCACTACGCAAGCGCCACGGGCGGCCCGTTCGGCAGCCGCGCCCAGACCCTCAACCAGGACACCGCAGGTGTGCCGGGGGCGGCCGAGGTCGGCGACCGCTTCGGCGCCGCCCTCGCCGTCGCCGACGTCGACCGCGACGGCCGCGACGACCTGATCGCAGGCGCTCCCGGTGAGGCCATCGGAAGCAGAACGGGGGCGGGCGCCGCCTGGCTGCTGCGCGGCGGTGCTCGGGGCCTGCTCGACGCAGGCGGCGCTGCTACGTCCGTCGCCTGGAACCAGGACACATCCGGTGTCCCGGGCGTCGCCGAGTCGGGTGACACCTTCGGCGCGGCGATCGCCGCGGGCGACCACGACGCCGGCGACGTACCGGACGTCGCGGTCGGCTCCCCGGGCGAGAACTCGTCCCTGGGCGCCGTATGGCTCTTCCCCGAAGGCCAGGCCAACGGCTCGGCGGCCTTCTCGCCCCGCACGCTCGGCCTCCCGTACCTATCCACGGCTCACAAGTACGGCAAGCCGCTGAGCAGCCACACACGTCCGTAGCGCGGTTGGTGCCTTCGCTGCTCGATTCCGCGGTGCCCTAGAGTCGCCGCATGCGACGAAGGACAGGACTGGCGATAGCCGGGGCTGCGGTCCTGGCCTGGGGCGAGTGGTTGAACTGGCGCTGGTCTCGAACCCTCGTGGGCAGCAGCGGAGGCACATCCGAAGCCGTGGTGGTGTTGGGCTACCGGAACCCCCAACCGACGGCGAACTTCGTCAATCGCTGGCGAGTCCGTGCTGGGGCCCGCTCCGTTGCTGCTGACAACGCGCGAGACACACGCGTGATCTTCAGCGGTGGCGCGGTCGGCGGTTGCGCTTCGGAAGCCCAACTGATGGCTGACTACGCCAAGTCGGTGTGGGAGTTCGACGGCCCCGTGCTCCTCGAAGACCAAAGTGCGTCGACATGGGAGAACATCGCGAACGTAATCCCCTTGCTCGAGGACGTCGATCGCATCAAGATCACGTCCCAGCCGGCTCACGCGCTCAAGGCCCGCGCGTACGTACGGCGGCAGCGCCCAGATCTGGCGGAGAAGCTCGTGCGCGCGGCTGACTACCGCCCCGGCGAGTGGGTGGTCGCCAAACCGCTGCTGGCTCTGTACGGACTTTGGACACTCCGCGGGCTCAGGGCCGATGAAAGAAGGACTTCGCCATAAGCAGCCGCCGCTGCCCCTGCCTCTGAGCCGCGACCGCGCCCCCGACATCGTTGTCGAGGGCGCGGCCTGCACGGGTCGGCGAATCACATCCCTACGGGATGCGGCACACTCCGAAGGGGCACCTTGCGCCGAGGCGTGCGGTCGCCCTACGGCGTGTAGACGGCGTCACTGCCGTACAACTCCCTGGTGAACGCGGAGACTTCGGCACTGCGGTCGGTGCCGTCGAGGTTGTACGTCAGATAGACGCCGTACCCCTCGTTTACGGTGCGGCGGGCGAGGTTGGCGGACGTGCTCTGCGAAGTCCGGCCGATCTCGACGGCCGCCGGCGAGAGTTTCGACTTGGGCAGTGCGATGCCGGGGACCTGCCAGGTGCCGTAGTACGGGTTCCAGGCGTAGTCGAACTTGGAGGAGATGTCGACGCCACCGTAGGACAGGCGCGAGGCGGCCGGACCGATGTTGTAGAGACTGATGATCTTGTTCGGCATGTTCGCGCGCAGTGCCGTCACCAGGTGCACGAACGAGCCGGCGTTGGGCTGGCCGGTGCCGTTGTTCCCGTACTCGGCGTACTCGTCGTCGAAGTCGATGCCGTCGAGGCCGTACTTGGTCACGGTGTCCGAGAGTTGTTTCGCGAACGCCGAAGCCGCCCGCTGGGACGGGAAGTTGGCGAAACCAGCGCCCTGGTGGTTGCCGAGCACCGAGAGGACGACCTTGATGCCCTTCTGCTGCAACGGCCGTATCTCCGTGGCGGCGTTGTCGAGGACGCGCTGCACGTTCTCGTTGAAGTGCAGATACGCCGCCTTCTTGCCCGGGTCGTAGTTGATGTTCGCCGCGAAGATCACGGCGACGTCGAAGGCGTTGCCGCCGCCGTTGGCGAGCGTGTACTTGCCGACGTTGCGCATGCTGTTGTTGTTCACCTCGACATACGCCACCGAGGTCGGTCCCTGTTTCGCGGGAGCGGGAGCGGGGGCCGCTGCCGCGCCGGTCGTGGCGGTCGCGCCGAAAGCGAGGGCCGCGACGGCCGAGAGCGCGAGTGCGGCGGTCCGCACTCTGCTCCGTACCAGAGTGAACATCGTTGATCGGTCTCCCATCGCGTGGTCGGCGCCCGACGTGTTCGGAAGCGCCGAGTGAGCTCCCCGATCTTTTCGCTCCCGTGACCGAATCCCCAGAATGATGTACGAACTCTTCACGACTCCCACCCATGACTCACCACAACCAAGCGCGTGGGCGCGCGAGTTGAGGCCGAAGATCAGCGGGCGGTGTACTACTGAGAGAGATCAGCGGCTTCCCTGCCGGACACTGCCGGCGAGCGTCACTCCGTCGGCGTGCCGATCCGAAGCCGATTGCCGTCGGGGTCGCGCAGCTCAATCTCACGCGCCCACGGAACATCCCTCGCCTGCACACCGAACTCGGAGGCGATGGCCTCGACATCCCGAACGCGGAGGTAGACCAACGTGTCGGGGCGGGCGTCACCCTTGTGCTCCGACAAGAACAACCGCACCCCGCCCCGGGCAACCTCGACGAACGCGGGAAGTCCCGGTTCAAATCGGTGTTCCCACTGCTTGGCGAAGCCCAGTCGCTCGTACCACGCGACTGCCGCCGCAGCGTCCTCGACGCAAAGAATGGGAATGACTTCCTCGTCCATGGATCCATCGTCGCAGACCGCCCGAAGCGGACGTTGCCTGATGCCTCCCATGACCTTCGGCTGACCGTCACCGATCACCGGGCCCGCCGAGCCCAGCCGGGCCAGTTCACTGCTGATCGCATCTCGCAGCACGTCATGCTGCGGACCGAGCCTGAACTGTTCGTCACTCCACCGTTCACGCGGATAGAGCCACACCGGAGCACACGCCACATCGGCCTGCTCCCACTCGAACCGCGGCCAGACATGCGCATGCAAGAACGGGTCCCTGTTCCCCAGAATCTCCAGGTTGACCCGCCGGAAAGCCGGATCCAGCCGCCGACAGGCACGCTCGACCGCTTCACCGAGCTGGTCCATGTCAGACAAGAACGACGACCGCTTCGCCCTCGGCAGGTCCGACAACCGCTGCACTTTCGGCTCATCCACGAGAAGAACCGAGTAGCCCGGCAGGAACTGAACATCACCGATCACGGCGAAGCCCGACGACAACCGTCGCAATACGGTGGGGTTCTCGCCCCGCAGCGCGGTCCCGATCCGGTCCGTCCGCCAGTCACCAGTCATGGCCAAAACCTACAGTCCGGTCGTCAAGGGCCGCTCGTTCGGGAAGACCCCGGCCGACCACCGCTGAAAGGGCCTTTCTGTCCGCGCCGTCGTGACCAGCCGTGCGGTTCCGGCGTTGGCAGTCAAAGCCCCCTTCATCACCGTCCAGACCATCTCGGGACGGCCCCGAGCCAACCAGGACAGCCCATGAACACCCAGATCATCTATCTTGCCGACGACGTCGACAGCGACACCGACGGCGTGATGGCCCTCGAGCAGACGACCGGCACCGTCGCCTGGGGCCCCACCCGCGCCGAAGCCGAAGAGCGCATCCGCGAGAGCCTGCACGCCCAGCGTGCAACCACGAGTTGAGCACACGCTCGAACCGCCACAGCTGAGGGCGCTCACCCGTTGTGCCAACCGGCAACCACGGCCATCGACAACCCTTGCGGGGCCGCTGTCAGCTTTCCTCCAGCGTTTCTATTTGCTCCTGGAGAGCCTGTATCACCGTCATGACCTGCGGGTTGTTGCGTCGGAGGATGGTGGCCACGCCGATGTGCCGAGTCGGTGTCGGCGGTGCGACAGGGACAGTGCGTACCCCTGCGATCTGCGGGGCCAGGGCGATGGAGGGGATCAGTGAGATTCCCACGCCTGCGGCGACGAGCGAGCGGGCGAAGAAATAGTCGGTCGTCGTGCTGCGCACCTCCGGGTCGAAGCCGGCACGCTCGGCGTAGCGACGTAGGTACGCCTCGGTCTTGAGGCAGCCAAGTACCCAGGGGTCGTCGGCCAGTTCAGCGATGTCAAGTGACGCACGGTCGGCCAGCCGATGAGCGTCGGGCAGGACGACATGCAGAGGATCCTTCATGAGCGCCGTCCACGCCAGGCTGGAGCTCGGGCCGAGCCGACCGGGCAGCGGGCCGTCGAAGTGATAGGCGAGGGCGACGTCCACGGCGCCCTGACGCACCAGTGGCAGGCTGTCTTCGGGCTCGGCTTCCCTGACGTGGACCACGGTGTCGGGATGGGCGGCGGCCAGAGAGGCGAGCGCGCCGGGCAGCAGGAGCCTGCCTCCGCTGGTGAAGGTCGCAATGGTGATCTGGCCGCGACCGCTGCCGAGTCGGTCGACTTGCTGCTTGGCGTGTACGAGTTCCGCGGCGACCGACTCGGCAGCCCCCACCATGATCCGGCCGGCCGGAGTGAGGGTGACTCCGCGGGTGCTGCGCGCAACGACCTGGGCGCCCAGACTGCGCTCGAGTGCGGCGACATGCTGGGAGACGGCGGAGGGGGTGAGGTGGAGAGCTGCCGCCGCCTGGTTGAAGCTGCCGTGTTCGGCCACGGTCCGCAGGACCCGGAGCCGCTGCACATCGATCAACAGTATTCCTTAATACGTATCCAGTAAGCAGGCACTTCTACTGGCGACTTTAGGTGGTCAGGATGAGGCGCATGCAAAGAATCTGCGTGGTCGGCGGAAGCCGATACTTCGGCAAGCTCCTGGTGCAGCGCCTACAGGCGACAGGCCACCAGGTCACCGTCGTCAACCGCGGCTCCACCCCGGCGCCGGCAGGGGTCGAGCACCTCGTCGCCGACCGCGATGACGAGGCCGCCCTGATCGCCGCACTGGGCGCCCGCAGCTTCGACGTGGTCGTGGACCAGGTCTGCTACACGCCGGTTCAGGCCGCAATCGCCGCCCATGCCTTCGGCGGCCGCACTCAGCGCTACGTCATGACCTCCACCATCGAGGTCTACGATCCGGCGACCGCCGCGCTGCCCATCGCCCCGACCGGAACACCCGTGCATGAACAGGCGGTTGATCCGGACACGTGGCGGGTGCAGATGGATTTGCCCTGGCACGACGCGGCGTATCTGGAAGCGCACTACGCCGAGGGGAAGCGGCAGGCAGAGGCCGTCTTCGCGCAGCATCACGGGTTCCATTCCGCCGCTGTGCGCAGCGCCCATGTCCTGGGCGGTGGTCCCCAGGAGTTCACCGGCCGACTGGCGCACTACATCGAGCACATCACGAAGGGCACTCCGATCACCGTGCACGACCAGGCCCTGCCCACGGTCTTCATCCATTACCGGGAGCTGGCCGACCTGCTGGTGTGGGCAGCCACGGCGACAGACTTCACCGGCCCGCTCAACGCGTGCTCCGACGGGCCGCTCGATGCCCGCGCGCTCAGTGCTGTGATCGCCTCACAGGCCGGCACCCAGGCCCTTTACCGCAGCGTCAGTGTGGGCGAGTCGGCCTCACCGTTCTCCTTCGACCGCCACTACGCCATGAGCAATACCCGCGCCAAGGAACTGGGCTTCTGTTTTTCCCACACCGCCCACTGGCTCCCCGGCGTCGTCACCGAAGCCCTCGACGCATACACGGCCTCGGCTACGTCGACCGCACGCGCCGCACACACCACCTGAGGAGCAGACACCATGCGTTACCGCTTCATCGGGGACACCTCCGTGAGCGCCGTCGGCCTGGGCGCCATGCCGCTGTCCATCGAGCACCGCCCGGACGAGCAGCGGGCGATCGCCACCATCCACGCGGCCCTGGACGCCGGGGTCACGCTCATCGACACCGCCGACAGTTACCACTGGCACGCCGGCGAAGCCGGACACAACGAACTCCTCATCGCCCGCGCCCTGGCCCGTTCTGGCGGCGACACCTCCCACCTGCTCGTCGCCACCAAGGGCGGCCGGGGACGCCCCGGCGACGGCAGCTGGACCGTCGCCGCCGCCCCCTCCCACCTCAAGCGCGCCGCCGAAGCGTCCCTCAAACGGCTGGGCGTGGAGGCCATCGGCCTCTACCAGCTGCACAAGCCCGACCCGGCCGTGCCCTGGGCGGATTCCGTGGGCGCGCTGCGCGAACTGCTCGACGCGGGCACCATCCGATCCGCCGGGATCTCCAACGTCACCACGGAACAAATCCGCGAGGCGCACGCCATTTTGGGCGAGGGCCTCGTCTCCGTACAGAACCAGTACTCGCCGGCCGTCCGCGTCAGCGAGCCCGAGTTGCGGCTGAGTACTCAGCTGGGCCTGGCCTTCCTGCCCTGGAGCCCTCTGGGCGGCATCTCCCGAAGCTCCCTCGACGGCCCCGGCAGACCGACCGCTGCTGTTCACACGGCCTTCCACCGCATCGCGGTCAGGCACGGCGTCAGCCCACAACGGGTCGCCCTGGCCTGGCTGCTGACCCGCTCCCCGGCGATGATCCCCGTACCGGGCGCCAGCCGCCCGGCGTCCATCCGGGACTCCGCCAAGGCAGCCGGACTCGAGCTGAGCGAAGCCGAACGGTTGCAGTTGGACGACGCACCGCAGTCCCCGAGCGTCGATCCGCACAGTCAATGATGCCGAGGAGGGAGGTCAGTAGGCGGGGCGCCGGCCAACTCATGCGATTATGCGGACGGTTCGATGTACCGGCGCACCCATGACTGATCAGACGGTCGAGCGATTGAACCACGGGGGCATCGAGGAACCGAGCAATCGACCAATCGAGCAGCATGGGAGTGCGGTGTGAGCGGGGCTGGGGGGCAGGACGGGTCGTCCGTGTCTGATGAGGAGTGGGAGCGGTTCCTTCGTGAATCGGTGGGCGGTTCGGCCGGGGCCCCCGTAGAGCCGTCGGCGCGCGCCCGTGGAGTGGAGCGGCGGCTGCGAGAGCGCTCGGGTCAGCCGCCGGAGGGCTGGCGTACGTACTCACCGGCCCGGCCCCGGCGCAGGACCGGCTGGTACGTGGCGGGGCTGGCCGCGGCCGTGGCCCTGCTCGTCGGGGGCCTGTTCCCGCACCAGGTCATCGGCTGGTTCGGTGGCAACGACGACGGGCAGGACAAGGCGCCGTTGGCCGCCGAGTCACAGAAGCCGCGCACGGCTCCCGGGGCCGAGCCCGGTCTGCGCCCCACCCCTGCCGAACCGTTCCGCGGTTCGCCCGCGAGCCGCTGGGCCGACGGAGCGGCAGGAATCACGGTGCCACCGGCCAAGGCGACCGGCTGGATGGACGCCGCCCAGGTCGAGACGGCGTTGCGGCAGAGCCGACGCTTCCTGGTGGCCGCGGGGCTCGATCCCCGCGTGCTTCGCGGCGAACGGCCCACGAAGGCGATCGCGCTGCTGAACCCGCACCAGAAGGACGTGCAGGAGTATCTCCGTACCGCCCTGTCGTCGAAGACGCCCACTTCCGAGACCGACCCGCTGCTCCTGTTCAGCCGCTTCCGGCCCGAGCAGGCCCGGTTGGCCGGTGACGTGGTCAAGACGCGCGGTCGCCTCACCTACCGGGAGGGGAAACGGGGGGCGCTCGAGGTGACAGCGGACGTCACCTTCGTCTATCCGGTCACCCCGGCGCGCGACGGCGAGCGGGACGCCGAGGTCGTCCGAACGATCGTGCGTCGCGAGACGGTGATGAGCTGGGACGACCCCGCCAAGGTCATCACCGAACCGGGCACGATGTCCCTCGTGTCGTACACGCTCGACATGACCAACGGCGGCTGCTCCGACCCCACCGGTTACTTCACGCCGCCCTTCGGCACAGCGGACGAGCAGCCCACCGACAAGGCCCACCAGGTCGACCCGTACGACCGCAGCAAACCGATCGACACGAGCAACGGCACGCCGGCCACGGGCACCGACTGCGCAACTGCTACCCGCTCCTGACGCCTGCGGTCACGCGTCTCGCGTCACGCCCAGCGCCCGGTGCATTGGGAGAGGTTGTGGACGGAGCGTGATCGCTGGTACTCAGGGGCAGGCACGTGTGCCGCCGCCGACCCCCGCTCTTCTGCCGTTCCCTGTCATCTGCCGCCCAGGCAGCACTAGTTGTGAGGAGTGACCACCCATGGCGGTCTCGGCCGGACTGCACGTCAGCCCGGAATTTCCCACGATGCTCGAGCGAATCGACGTACTCGGCAAGGCTCTTGAGGCGGGCGCGGACGCGGCCGAGGAGCTCGGCAGACTCACCGACGACACCGCGCGGGAGTTGCTCGGCACCGGGGTCGTGAGGGCCGCGCTGCCACTGGACCTCGGTGGCTACGAGTTCTCCCCGCGCCAACTGATGGAGACAGTCGAGCGGGTCAGCTACCACGATGCCTCTGCCGGCTGGACGATGATGGCCCTGCAGTTGATGACCGGTACCACCGCGGCCTACCTCGACGCGGTCGCGGCAGCCGACCTGTTTCCGGACGTCGCGGGCGGAGACCACGCGTTGTTGGCAGGGCATGGCACTCGGCCGGGCCGGGCCGTTCCGGTGGGCGGTGGCTATCTGGTGAGCGGCAGTTGGCAGTTCGCCTCGGGAATGGCGCACGCCACCCATATCCACAGTGCGATCCAGGTCGAGGGCACCGGTGAGCTGCGGGTGCTTGCGATGCCGAAGTCACAGGTCGAACTCGTCGACAATTGGGATGTGCTGGGGCTGCGTGCGACGCACAGCATCGACTATCACTGCGCCGATGTGCATGTCCCCGCGACGCACACGTACCTCGCCACGACGACGGACCCGGCCAACGGCGGCGCTATCTACCGCCTCGGCTTGGTCAACATGTCCGCGATCGGGCACACCGGCTGGGCCCTCGGCGTCGGGCGGCGCCTGCTCGATGAGCTGAAGTTGGTCGCCGCGGCCAAGTCCGGCACACGTAACGCCGCGGTCGGTACCGCTCAGTTCCACGCGGAGTACGCGACGGCCGAAGCCAGGCTTCGTTCGGCGCGGGCATGGGCGATGGAGGTATGGCGAGGCGTCGAAGTCACCCTGGAAGCGGGCGAGGTGCCGAGCACCGAGCAGGACACGCTGCTCAGGCTGGCGCTCAACCACACGACATGGACCGTGCAGGACGTGGGCCAGACGGTGCACCGATGGGCTGGGACGGCGGCGATCCGACGCGGGCCGATCGACCGGTTCCTGCGTGATCTCGGCACAGGCACCCAGCACATCACCTCGAGCCCCACGGTTCTGCAGAACTGCGGGAAGTGGCTCAGCGGCGCGCAGCCCCGAGCACACTGGGAATTCCTCGACTTGGCGCCTGACCAACAGGCCGGCGAGTGAGCGTCGGCGCGTAAGAGGGCCCAGCCTCGTTCGGAGCTGTGATGGTGAAGACCATTTCACAAGCGCACAATAGAAGGGAGCGCCTTCCGGAAGGAACGGGCCATGAGCAAGAACAGCCGTGCCCGGCACTCATCGGCACAGCCGCCCCAGGGGTGGGGGCAGCGCGCCGAGGGCATGCCCAGGCCGGGAGACGGCCAGGAGCGGCCGCACGGAGTCCCTCACGAGCATCGGCGGCCTCCCCCTCCTCCGAGGAAGCACGGCCGCGTCTTCTTCTGGTGCTTCCTGGCCCTGCAGATCATGTTCCTGGTCTGGATCATCGCGGGCATCACCTCTGCCGGCGGGACCCCCGATTCGTGCGAGGGCCTGACAGGGGACAGCCTGGAAGCGTGCGAGAACGCCGGCACCCTCGGAACCACCATCGGCGTCGGTCTCATCCTCGCATTCTGGATGGCCACAGACGTCATCGTGAGCCTGACCTACCTGATGTACCGAATGGTGAGCGGCCAGCGGCACGACGGCAGTCGGCGGGGCCCCTCCCCCGAGTAAGAGATCACGTCGCTTGGCGGTCGTCGCGTCCGGAGCGGCAAGCGCCCCCAAGGACAACCGCGGCCGCATCCCGCAGACTCGAAGTAAGGCTGTCGGTCGACCGTGTCTGAGGGGTCGGATCGTGCACGAAGTACCGATGTGGTTGTGGCTGGTCTTCGCCATCACCGTGCTGGTGTCGTTGGCGGTCGATCTGCTTGCGCACCGGGAAGCACACGTCATCGGTTTCCGGGAGGCCGCCGCCTGGAGCGGGGTCTGGGTGGGTCTGGCGATCACCTTCGGCGCTGTCGTCTTCCTCGTGGTCGGTACGGATGCCGGTGTGGAGTACACGACCGCCTGGCTTCTGGAGAAGAGCCTGTCGGTCGACAACCTCTTCGTCTTCGCCCTGATCTTCGGCTACTTCCGGGTGCCACGGGCTTACCAGCACCGCGTGCTCTTTCTGGGCGTCCTGGGCGCCCTGGTGTTCCGCGGCATCTTCCTCGCCGCCGGTGTGGCCGTGGTCAGCCGCTTCACCGCCGTACTCTTCGTCTTCGCGGCCGTCCTCTTCTACAGCACCTACAAGATCCTCAAGGAAGAGGACGACAGTTTTGACCCCGGCAAGAGCATCGCCGTAAGGCTCCTGCGCAAGATCATCCCGGTGCGGGACGAATACGCCGGGGCTCATTTCTTCGTCAGGGAAGCCGGACGACGCGTGGGCACCCCGCTGCTGGCCGTCGTCGCCGCGATCGAAGCCGCCGACCTCGTCTTCGCCGTCGACAGCGTTCCCGCCGTCCTGGCCGTCAGCAATGACGCTTTCATCGTCTACACGAGCAATGCCTTCGCCATCCTGGGCCTGCGCGCGCTGTATTTCATGCTGGCCGGTCTGCTCGACCGATTCCATTACCTCAGCGTGGGCCTGGCGATCATCCTCGCCTTCATCGGCGTCAAGCTCGTCCTTCAGGCATCCCATAAGACGATCAACAGCGCCATCCCCGAGATCCCTTCGCTTCTCAGCCTCGCCGTCATCGTCGCCGTACTGGCCACCTCTGTCGCAATCAGCGTGCTGCGCCCTCCCCCCGACACCTGATCGGTGCCAAGTCAAAAAAATCAACCAATTCCCTTCTAAAGCCGCTTAAAATTGTCGTAAACTATGGTCATGAAAGCGCAGCCGAAGCCAGAGACGAACTCGTCGACCCAACACGTCTGCCGCTCATGCAAACAGCCGGTGGGCACCGTGGTGGAACGGCACAAGACCATGGGCGTCTACGTCCCCCACTGGGTCGCGGGCCCATGCCACCAACCGCGTTGCGACCAGTACGTACCGGAGCAGGCGCCGGTCAGCTCAGTGCGCAAGTCACCTGAGAAGACCTGACCGGAGTCAGTCGAAGTAGGATTCCAGCGTGCCGCGGCGCCGGACGTCGAGCGTCGCGCAGTGGAACGATCCGCCGAACGGTGCGTAGTGCAGCAGGTCGCACGGGATCGGTTCGAACCCCCATCTCTCCAACGCGCGCAAGGTGTCGGTGTGGTGTCGCTCCGCGATCACCCGCTTTTCGTCGATCATGAGCACGTTCATGTTGAGCCACTTGCCGCACATCGACGTCATCTTGAGCAAGCGCTCGTCGAGGGGGTTGGGCTCCGGGGCGACCAGGATCTCCCACGAGCTCAGAACGTCGGGCAGGCGGTCGACGTCGATGTACTCGGGGTTGATCAACACCTTTCCTGGCGCGAGCAAGAGGAACGTCGTGTCGATGTGCATCGGGGTACGGCAGCGGCTCTCGATCTCGTGAATGCGATATCCGCTTCCGAGATGACGGCGCAGCCATTCGATGCCCATCTGGTTGGTGACATTGCTCCGCGTCACGAACAAGTCGCGTCCCGCGCGCACGAAGTCCGCCGCGTCGAAGACCGGCTCGAATTCGGTGAGGATGTAGCGCATGGGCTCATCGCCCTCAGGGATGCTGAAATCAGCCTCGAAGAGTTCGTCGGTGAGCTGCGGCCTGGGCGCCGCCGTCCAGCGTGCGCCGCGCCGGAAGTATTCCTTGAGGACCGTGCGGTACGAGTGCGTCTCGAAATACCGGCACGGCCAGGCCATCGGGGTTTCGATGATCTCGTCACCGATCACGAGCATGCTGTCGCGCGGACAGGTGTTGCAAAATCCGCGCGACGACCATTCGGGGGTGCCGAAACGTTGCTTGTGCACGACCTCGTCCGGGCGCCTGACCGTGACGCCGAGGGACTCCAGGAGAGCCACGAACTGATCAAGCTCCTGCTGCGCCGGCTCGATCAGCAGGCTCGGATACTCGAAACCGCTGGCAAGCCCCTGCAGTCGCGCCGCCCACGGCGGGATGTTGCAGGCCACGACCGGATGACTGGAAGGGATCGTCGCGCCCTCCAGCCGTCCGACGATGATCTCCTCCAGCGGGTCCCACTCGTTGTGGGAACTGACCGGTGAAACGGCGGTTTCCGCGGCGTCGAACAGCTCGCCGGGCCGCTCTCGCCGGTCACTCATCTCGGGAGGGGATCGAGGGCACTACAGCCACCGGACAAGCGGCGGTGTGCAATGCCTCACCACTGATCGACCCGAGCATGAGCCGTCGCACGCCCGTACGTCCGTGCGAACCGACCACCAGCAAGCAGGCCCTTTGTGATGCTTCCGCCAGGACCGTCGCGGGCCGGACGCGTTCCACGTGAAGCTCGACCTTGACTTCTGGATACCGGCTTGCGCGCTTGGCGGCCTCCGCCGCCAGCACCTGGCGCGCCCTCTCGTCGAGAGCCGCGAAATCGGGCGCCACCATGCCGGGCCCGGCGGGCATCTGGCTCGCGTGGAACGCGCCATGCACCATCCGAAGGTCCACTCCCCTCAGGGCAGCCTCGGCGTAGGCGAGATCCAAGGCCTCGCCCGACACGTCACGCACGTCCACCCCCACCACGACCGGGAGACCCCTGACGGCGCCTGCCGACGGGCGGACGACGACCACGGGACATCGAGCGTGAGTGGCCACCTGCCAGCTCACCGAGCCCAGGGGCAGGCGGGCGAACCCACCGCTGCCGCGGTGCCCGATCACCAGCCAGGGCACCCCCGCGGAACGCTCCACCAGCGTGGCCGCCGGCCGTCCGGCCACCACTTCGGCCGTCACCGCGACGTCGGGGAACTCCGACTCGACGAGCTGCGCCATCGGCGCCAGAACCGCCGGGACCGATCGTTCCACCGGGCTGGTTCGCTGCTCGGCGTCCGTCGGAGGTGGCTTCTCGGCGGCGTGCAGGAGGTGCAGCGGACGGCCGTGCGCCGACGCGTGCCGCGCGGCGTAACGCACGACCGCGTCCTGGTTGTCCCCTTGCTCTACGCCCACCAGGACGGGCCGCGTCGCTTGGTCGTCGTGGGTCACCATCGTTTCTCCCTGCCGATCGGTTCCAGCGGACCTGCGAGCACTGGTCGTACCGAGTACCCCCACACCAGGACTTAACCAACAAATATGCCTATAAAGAGCTTGATCCCTTCCCTGGCCAGTCGGCAAGCCCGCCACTCCCCCGCTCCCCCTTTCCCTCATTCCCTCATTCCCGCATTCCCTCATTCGCGAATCGAGACCTACGAGCGCTGCTGGCCTTCGGGTTCGTCGTGCCACTGCTTACGGGCGTACGCGGCCGGTCCGGTCACCAGGGCGTTCGGGGGAACGTCCTTCGTGACGACGGCTCCGGCGCCGACCACGGCACCGCGTCCGATCGTGACACCAGGGAGAACTGTTACGGCCGCGCCGAGCCATGCGTTGGCTTCGATCCTGATGGGCGCCCGCGTGTAGAAGTCGATGCGCTCCGACGCCATGACGGGGTGGTCGGAGGAGATGAGGTTGGTCTTCGGACCGATCAGGACGCCCTCGCCCAGGTGGATGCCGCCCTGGTCCAGGAAGGTGCAGCCCTGGTTGACGAAGACGCGCTCCCCGAAGTCGATGCCGAGCCCGTGGTCGGTGTAGAAGGGCGGATAGACGGTGACGGAGTCGGGGAGCTGCTTGCCGACGATCTCGGACAGCAGGGCCGCGCGGGCGGCTTTGTCGTCGAAGGGCAGGACGTTGAGGCGCGAGGTGAGCGTGGTCACGTGCTCGATCCGCTCGGCCACCCGCTCGAACTCCGGAGTGCGGACGTACGTACGGTTCGGATCTGGCATGAAAGTTCCTCACGATGGGCGACAGATGCTCAACCAATGGTTGGCCGAAGTAATCAAAGCCGTCGGGGGATGCCGGGATCAAACAACGAACGCGGGGGGAATGATCAACCTTTGGTTGTCCGCATAAGATGAGCCGCATGGACGTCATGGCCGTGCGCACCTTCGTTGCCGTTGTGGATACGGGACAGTTTCAAGAAGCTGCCGCCGATCTGCGGATCACGCCGCAGGCCGTCTCCAAGCGCGTCGCCGCGCTGGAGAAGGAGCTCGGCGTCCAGCTCTTCACCCGTGATGCCCGCGGCGCGCGGCTGACCATCGACGGGCAGGCGTTCTTGCCTCATGCCCGCTCCTTCCTCGACTCCGCTGAGCGCGCTGTCGCGTCCGTCCGGCCAGGCCATCGGGCTCTGCGGGTCGATGTGATCGGGCGCCAGCTCTCGCTGGCGGGGTTGCTGCGCGGCTTTCATCGCGCCCACCCGGAGATCGAGCTGGATGTCGTGACGATGTTCGACTCCGACGCGGCCATCGCCGCTGTCCGGGACGGGACGATCGACGCGACGTTCCGTGCCGTGACCATGCCGGGCCAGCAGCTGTCCCAAGGCGTGGAGGCGACTCCAGTCTTCGACGAGCCACTGCACCTGTTCACCGGCCCGCGGCACGAGTTCGCGAACGCCCTCGCGCTCTCTACGGCCCAGCTCGCCGGACGGCGCATCTGGATGCCCGGCAATCTCCCCGGCACCGAGTGGGCCGCCTACTACGCCGAACTCGCCGCCGCCTTCGGCATCATCATCGACTCAGTGGGACCGGACTTCGGCATCGAAGCCCTGCTCGACACCATCTCCGGCTCCACGACGCTGGCCACCTTCGTCAGCGAACAGACGCCCTTGGTCTGGCCGTCCGGCTACACCCTGCGCCGCATCCCTCTCAAGGACCCGACCCCGGTCTATCCGCACTCGCTGCTCTGGCGTGCCCACAACCCTCATCCCTCGCTGGCCGCCCTGTGTCGCCATTTCACCGCCGCGTATCCCGGCCGCCCCAACAGCGGCATCTGGACACCCACGTGGAGCCACCCCACGTAGCCGGACGCCGGCCTGCGCGCCGGCACACTTTAGGGCGTGTATCGGAAGTGGCTGTCGGGGTGGCATGAACGGCTGCGATCATCTGTGCCATGACTGTTGGTGGGAATGCTGATGTGGTCTTTCTCCGTGCTGATGCCGAGCGTATGGATGACGTGCTGAGCGTGCTCGATGAAGCTGCGGGCTGGCTTGAGGCGCGGGGGATCGACCAGTGGCCTTCGCGCTTCGAGCGCGCATGGGTGGAGGAGGCAATCTCTCGAGGCGAGACGTGGCTGGTGGAAGTCGGGGGCAAGGTGGCGGGGACTGTCACCGTCGACTGGTCAGACCCGCTGTGGGTGGATGCGGGTGGCACTGCGGGATACATCCACCGGATGGCGGTTCGCCGCTGGGCGTCGGGCATGGGTGCCGTCATCCTCGACTGGGCCGCCGGCGGTGCGCGGCGGCGCGGAGTTGACGCTCTGCGCCTGGACTGCGTGAAGTCCAACGGCCGACTGCGTTCCTACTACGAGGCGCGAGGCTTCGTCCACCGTGGTGACGTGTCAGTGGGCGGCGCCCCAGGTCAGCGTCACGACGACGGCCCAGTGACCTGGGTCAGCCGCTACGAGACGCGCCTCGATGCTGGATGAGTGGCCCGCCATAGCCACTCGTTGATGGCTGCGCCTTGTCGTCACACACCCGATGGGGCCGGGTGCGCGGTCGGCCCAACCTCAGACGGGGCACGCGGACGGACCTTGTTCAGGGCTGGCTCGAATCGCGGGGAGTCATGCCGCTGCCCCGCAGCGACCACGATGGACATGGGCTTCTGGCCCTGCTCGTCGGCCAGGTGAAGTGTGGTGGTCAGGCCACCGCGCGAGCGTCCGAGCCCGCGGTCGCCTGGCTCGACCGTGATGCCGCCGGGCGGTTTCTTCTGCAAGCCCCCTTTTCCGTGCCCCTGCCGCGCGCTGGTGAGCTCGGCAGACGGTGGAGTCGACGTTGATCTCCTGGCCCACTGCGCACCCGTCAGATCTCCACGCGCCACAAGGCAGGATCACCTCACGCTCAAGATCGACTTCCGGTACACGCCCAGGTGCGGCCTGCGACCCGCCTTAACAGCGCGGTCCGCGTGCGTTCTCAGACGCGTCGGTGGTCGCCGACGGAACGGTGAAGAAGGCCAACGCGGCGAGGACCGCCACGCTCGCTGCGAGTGCCATGGCGCCTGGCAGGGACCAGGTCACGACGGGACCGGCAGCCGCCGCCCCCAGGGCGAATCCGGTTGTCTTCAGGCTGGCGCCGGTGGTGAAGACCTGGCCTCGCAGGTGTTCTGGGGCTTCCCGGTGACGAATGGTGAACAAGGCGGCCAGTTGCGGGCCTTCACCGATTCCCGCGATGAGTACGGCCACGATGAGCACCACGGGTGACGCCGTGATCGCCAAGGTCAACGCGACAGCCTGGATCAAGGCGCCGACCCAGATGATCGTGTCGGGGGCGACTGAACGCGGAAACCGGACGAGTGCGGCGTTGGCCACCAAGGCGGAGACAGCCACGCAGGAGAGCAGGACCGCGCCGCGGCCGGCTCCGCCCAGGACGCGCTCGCCCAGGAGCGGGACACACGCCGTCAGCATCCCCTGGGCGACACAGGAGACGACGGAGCTGAGGGTCGCTCGGGCCAACGGCGGCCGCTTGACGATGACCCGCATTCCGGCCGCGAGGTCGGTGATCAACGAGGACGTCCGAGCGGTCCGCGCCCGGCTGGGAGGGGCCGGCAGCAGCCACGCGGCAGGCAACGCCAAGGCGATGAGCACCACGGAGACGACCACGGCCGACGAAGCTCCCAGCGCTTCCGCCACACCGCCGGCGAGAGCCGGACCGGCCAGACTCGCCGCGCCGAACGTCATGGCATCGAGCGAGCTCGCCCGGGGCAGGTGGTCGCCACGCACCACGCGCGGCAGTTGGGCCGTCCATCCGCCCGACAGTGCCGGTCCCAGCAGTCCTGTCACCACGGCGATCAGGATGACGACAGGGAACGGCAGCCGGCCGAGTCCGACGAGAATCACCCCCAGCCCCGCCGCGTACATGGCCAAGGCTCCGGCCAGCAGGTGCCCCGGCCGTCCAACTCTGTCGAGGAGCGCCCCGAGCACCGGCCCTCCGACCGCCGCGGAGATCGTCATGCCCGCGAGCAGCGACGACGCCTCGACGGTCGAACCGGTCAGGGCGAAGCCTGCCAGCAGCAACGCCGGACCTGACATCTCGTCCCCCGCGCGAACTACCGCTGCTCCAGCGAGATAGAGGCGGAGCGAGTAACGCTTTCTCATCGTCGAGACGTTACGTAGGTAACTGAAAACCCCGCAAGATGCGTTACATTCGGTACGTGTTCTCACAGAGCGATGACTGGCCCACCCGGCACTCCGTGCTGGCCACGGCTCGGCGGACCGCCGCCCTGATCAACGTCCTCGCCGGCGACTGCCCTGAACCGGCCGAGGTCGCCGATGTGCTGCGCGCCTACGGTGAGACCGGCCCCATCGACCTCACCCCCCGCGAGGTCGCCGCGATGCAAACAGCCGCTGCCCAACTGCGACAAGTCTTCGCCGCCGAGCACGTCGACGGTGCCGCGGCGACGCTCAACCGTCTCCTGCGGGACCACACCACAGCGCTCCGCCTGACCTCGCACGACCGCAGCGCTCCCTGGCATCCGCACCTCGACCACGACGACGACGCGCCCTGGGACCAGTGGCTCCTCGCCTCGTCCTGCATGGCCCTGACCGTCCTCGTCTGGGACCGCCAACGCCCGCCCGGCAGGGTCTGCGCATCACCCAGCTGCCAGAACGTCTTCATCGCCCAGGGCAGCGGCCCGGAACGCCGCTACTGCTCCCGCCGATGCGCGACCCGCGAACGAGTCGCAGCCCACCGACGCTCCCGCCCGGCCGAGCAGCCAGGCGAAAGCAAGTAGAGGCCACGCAGCCGTCAAGACCGGTAGTCGAACGCCGCGAGTTTCATGGGGCGTTGAGTGGCAACACGGACTGCATGGCTGACGAGAGAAGAAAACCTAATGGCAGCGCCGGAAACACTCGACCCGACACGAAGACAGCAGCCGCCAAGGAGCGGTCCACTGCGAGTACAGGGGCGCGCAAGGTGAACACCACTGCACAGAAGGCCAAGCAGGAATCGTCTGAGGCCGCCGACAAGGCGAAGGGCAGCGCCGAGGAGGCGGCCGAAGCCGCCGGGAGCGGTGCGCGTTCGCTCGGTCTCGCGACACAGCGCGCGAAGCAGGCGGCGGCCGCGGGTATCGAGAGCGGCGGCAAGACGGTGGCGTCGGCGACCGGGAAGGTCTCTTCGACGGCAGTCGCCGGCTGGGCCCTGGTGAAGAACCGCAAGGCCATAGCCGCGGGTGCTGCCGCAGGTCTGGTCAGTGTGGCCGGTCTTTCCTTCACCGCCGGGCGCCGGACAGCGAAGATCCAGGGCGGACCGCTGACTCGGCTGACGCATGGTCGTATCTGACTTCTGCCACATAAAGCCATCCACGTCAGGCGTCAGGGTGGAGAGGGCCGAGCCCTCTCCACCCTGACGCCTGAAGCCGTACAGGAGCGTCCCTGTCCGGCCTTCACCTCACGACGAGGGCACCGTGTCCTCGAACGCTGTGCCGGCACTGCGGTATGCCGCCACCTTCGCGGCCACCTGTGCGGGGGTCAGGACCTGGTCCTTGACGTGCAGGACGTAGTCGACCTGCTGGTCGTACGCGCGCGGGCTTGTGCTGGTCTGCCCGGCGAGGTCGATCAGCCACTGGTTGAAGTTGATCGACATGGGCCGCTCCGGCAGATACGCGGCGTCGTGTGTGCCGAACGGCTGCCCGTCGACGTAGTACTTGATGGTGTTGTTGTCGATCGTGACGACCAGGTCGTGCCAGCCCGCGTAGCTCTGCCGGCTTTCGGTGTGCTGGTTGACTGCCTGCCAGGGGTCCGGGTTGTAGGTCTCCCAGGACGTCGCGTACAGGATGTTCGAGGGCTCGCCCCAGCCGCCGTTGGGCAGGTACTCGAAGTCGTACTCGGCATAGTCGTCCGCCATCGGGGCCTTGAGGTCGTTGATGGTGAAGAACGTCTGCACCAGGTGGTCGCCGTCCGGCCCGGTCTTGGGCGCGTCGCTGAACTTCACGCGCGCCGCATACGTGCCGTTCTTGAACTTCATGGCCTTGGTGAGCACTTCGGTCTGCTTGGTGCTCTGCCCCGTGCCCGCCGTCGATGTCTCCATGTTCATCACGGAGTTGCCGCCGGAGGCGGAGAACGTCACGTTCTGCGGAGCCCAGGTCGCACCCGGCACCCCCGGGCCACCGGAGTTGGAGCGTACGTTCCAGCCATGAGCCGATAGTGCCGGGTCGTCGTACTTCGTGTAGTTGAAGTCGTCGAAGAGGCTCGCCCCTGAGCCGGGCGGGTCGGTGGGGTCGGTCGGATCGGTCGGATCTGTGGGGTCGTTGCCCTCGGGGGCCGTGCCCCAGACCGCCGCTCCGTCCACCTGGGCGGTGACCTTCGTCCAGTTCGCGTAGGAGCCCTGCGTGGCACCGAAGGAGTAGTCGTCGCTCTGGTTCAGCGCCTGCCAGTCGGAGCGGTGAAAACGGAGTTGGAGGTCGCCGCTGTCGGCTCCGGCGGCGAGAGAACCGGCGCCCGAAGTGAAACCGATCTCCAGGTAGCGGTCGGCGGTGGCGGTGGGATGGGCGAGCGTGCCGAAGGTGCCGGTGATGTTGCCGCAGCCCTTCACGGCCCACGAACAGGCGAAGCGGTAGGTGGCACTCGCGGAGTCGGCCTTGAAGTAGTAGCGCAGCTTCACGCCGCTGAGTGCCACGGCGGACGTGCCGGTGTTCTTCACCTTCAGCCACGGTTCGGCCTGGTCGCTGCCGGTGGAGCCGGTGTGGTACTGCACCGACACGGCGCCCGCGGCGGCGCCGGCCTCGGTGGCGGGGAGCGCGGCCAGACTTGTGCAGCCCAGCAGGGCGACGAGAGCGCAGCGTGCCGATTTCGAGAGCGTATTGCGGGAGGGCGTTCGTGCAGGACTCATCTCGGTTCCTCTCCGAAACGGTGGGGGACGGGGACGTACGGGTCGAACGGTCCGTGCCGCACGCCGAGCGCGGCGAGCCTGGCGCCGTGTGCGATCAGGCGTGCGCGTGCCAGAGGCCAGGGCGAGGGGCCGTGCCACGCCCGGTCGGCGAGCGCGGCGAGCCGGGGGAAGGCCAGGTAGTCGACGTGACTGGCGGTGGGGGCGAACTCCGTCCACAACTGGGCCTGTACGCCGAGGAGTTCGCCGCCCGAAGTGGGTTCGTCGGGTGGGTCGTGGTCGTGAACGGTCCGTAGATCGACCACGGTGCCGGGCTGGGCAGGCGGTTCGGTCGGGGACGTGGACTGGGCGTAGTCGAGGTAGGTGGCGCTGTGGTGGCTGCTGACCACGGCGTGGCCGCGTTTGAGGGCGACGCGGGTGTGCTCGGGATCGCGCCAGGTCATGACGGTGAACTCGGGCGGCAGGCTCTCCCCTGTCTCGGCCCACGCGGTCGGGATCCGGCCGCGCTCCCGGAGGTGGGCGCCGATCCGGCCGAGGAACCATCCTCGTAACTCGGCAGGTCCCGACAGGCGTTCGGCCTCGATGCGCGCCCGTGCGGCGGGGCTTGTGGCCCACTCCGTCGTGGGGCATTCGTCGCCGCCGACGTGCACATGCGGGGAGGGGAAGACGTCCAGGACGGTGTCGAGGACGGTGCGGCAGAAGTCGAGGACGGGCTCGTGGACGCCGAGTACGGTGTCGCACACGCCCCAGCGGGTCCACACGTCGAGTCGGCGGGCCGGGACGGAGCCGAGTTCGGGGTAGGCGGCCAGGGCCGCGCGGGTGTGGCCTGGCATCTCCACTTCGGGCACGATCGTGACGCCGCGGGCGGCGGCGTAGGTGACGAGGTCACGCAGCTCCCTTTCCGTGTAGGCCCCTTCGTGCGGGATTCCGTCGAAGACCTCGGACCCGGCGGGGCCCACCATCGACTGAGCGCGCCGTCCGCCCACCTCGGTCAGCAGCGGATAAGCGGCGACCGGCATGCGCCAGCCCTGGTCGTCGGTGAGGTGCAGATGCAGCACGTTCAGTTTGTGCAGGGCGAGCAGGTCGACGTAGCGGCGCAGGAACGACGCGGGCTGGAAGTGACGTGCCACGTCGAGCATGAAACCGCGCCAGGCGCGCCGTGGTACGTCGGTGATCTCGACGCAGGGAAGTTGCCAGGGCATGCCCGGCCGGGCACGGTCCGCCAGGGCCTGGGCGGGAAGCAGTTGCCGTATCGTCTGGATGCCGCGCAGCAGGCCGGTGAGGTGGGCGGCTCGCAGCAGCACGGCGTCGGGTGAGATCGTCAGGCCGTAGCCTTCGGTGCCGAGACCGCTGAGTCCTGAGTCGTGTGCGAGGACGAAGGGCCCGTCGGGAGCGGGTCGGAGCGGGAGTCCGGTGGCGGGTGCGATGAGGGTGCGCAGCAGGGCGGCGGCGGGTTCGGCGCCGGGTGTGATGCGGAGTGTGGTGTCTGGGGTGAGCGTGAAGTGGCCTGGGCGTGCGGTCAGTTGGGTGGGCGCAGGCACGAGTGCGGGGCGGGACGCGGGCACGGCGGACCTCCGATGCGGGCGCGGGGCTTGCGGGACAGACACGACGGCAAGGCGGACGCGGTGGCGCGTCAGCCCTTGACGGCGCCGGCGGCGAAGCCGGATGTCACGTGTCGCTGCAGCAGCAGGAAGATCACCAGCGCGGGCAGCGCGAACAGGGTCGAGGCGGCCATGGTGGCGCCCCAGTCGGTGCCGAAGGTGTTGTGGAACGAGGACAGCCACACCGGCAGCGTCCGGTGGTCCTGCTGCTTGATGATCAGGAAGTTGGCGTAGGCGAACTCGTTCCATGCCGTGATGTAGCCGAACAGCGATGTCGCCATCAGGCCGGGCGCGAGCAGCGGGAACGCCACGTGCCGGAACGCGCCGAACCGGGTGCAGCCGTCGACCTGCGCCGATTCCTCGAGCTCCGCCGGGATCGTCGCGATGAAGCCGCGCAGCACGACGATGGTGAAGGGCAGCGTCATCATGAAGTAGATGAGGGTCAGCGTCGGCAGCCGGTCGAGCATCCCGGTGTCCCGGGAGATGATGTAGACGGGGATGATCAGGGACTCCCACGGTGCCATCTGCGCGATGAACACCATGAGCATGAACTGACTGCGTCCGCGCCAGCGCATCCGGGCCACAGCGAACGAGGCACCGAGTGCGACGAGCAGGGCGAGGGCGACTGCCGCCAGGGTGACAAGCACGCTGTTGCGCCAGAACAGGGCGAATCCGTCCGCGTCGACGGCCCGCCGGAAGTGGTCGAACGTCCAGCTCTGCGGGAGCAGTTGAGGGCTGTCGGACTGGATGTCGCGTGACGGTTTGAAGGCGGTGGTGACCATCCAGTAGACGGGGAAGAGGCAGACGACGACCGTCACGGTGGCGGCGATGTTGAGCGGCAGGCGGCGCAGTGCGCGCGAGGTCGTCACAGCTCGTTCTCCTGTCGGAACATCTGGCGGAAGTAGGCGACAAGGACGCCGGACATGAGCAGCACGGTCAGCATCGACGCGGCGGATCCGAGGTCGTAGCGCTGCTGGGACAGTGCGGTCTGCACGGCGTAGACCGGCAGGATCGTCGTGGCGTCGCCGGGGCCGCCGCGGGTCATCACCCAGATCTGCACGAACGCCTTGAAGGTCCAGATGACTTCGAGGGAGAGCACGAGCATGAAGATCGGCCGTACGATCGGCAGAGTGACGGAGTGGAAGATCTTGAATCCGGATGCGCCGTCGATGCGCGCGGCCTCGTAGAGCTCGGTGGGCACGGTGGTCAGCGCCGAGTACAGCGTGATCGCGGCGAAGGGCACCGACTGCCACACGACCAGGGTGACGAGGATGGCGAACGCCGCCGGTCCGTGCGCGAGCCACGGATAGCCTTCGAACCTGCTGAATCCCAGCTCGGTGAGGGCGTGGTTGACGATCCCGAACTCGGAGTGGAAGAGCCACTGGAACACGGTGGTCGCCGCGACCACGGGCATCGCCCAGGCGAGCACGAGCGCGCTGAGCACGGCCGTGCGGCCGAACCGCCCGAGGCGCTCCACCATCAGCGCCACGAGTGTCGACAGGACCATGATCAGTGCGACGTTGACGGCCATGAAGAGGAAGGTGCGGCGCACCACGGCCCAGAACCGTGGGTCGGACAGGAGCGCCGTGTAGTTGTCGAAGCCGGTGAAGTGCGCCTCGCCCAGGATGAGCTGGCGCAGGCCGAAGTCCTGGAAGGAGATCAGGACGGCCCGCGCCAGCGGATAGACGAGCAGGTAGAGCATCCCGAGGACCGCGGGCGCCACGAGCAGGTACGGCCAGATGCCGGACATGTTGGAGCGGCGGGTGGTGGTGGTCGGCGTACGCCGAGGCGGGCGGGACACTGCCGGATCGCGGACGATGGTCACGGCGCACTCCTCTCGGTGTGGGTTGGCGGTGCGCGGTGGTCAACAGCTGGGTCAGGTACCGGATTTCATGGCGTTGGTGATGGCGTCGGACGCCTCGGCCGCCTCGCGCTTCGGATCGCCTCCGGTGAGGACGGCGGTCAGGTAGTCCTTGATGGGGTTCTTGGCCTCGACGGCGGCCCAGCCCGGCGTGTTCGGCGTCGCGTGTCCGACGGCCGCTCCGACCGCCATGGAGGAGGCGCCCGGATCGTCGGCGACCGCGCCGGCGAGGGTGGTCTTGTTGGGGACGTAGCTCATGGCGACGGCGAGCTTCTTCTGCCATGTGTCGCCGGTCAGCTCCTTGACGAAGGTGTACGCGGCGTCGTGGTGCTGCGACACCGTCGGGATGACCAGGTCGGAGCCTCCCGTGAAGACCGCGCCCGGGGTGTCCGCCGTCTTGCCCGGGATCGGGAAGAAGCCCAGTTTGCCCTTGAGTTCGGGGTTGTTCTGGGTGACGACGTTGGCTCCGCCCGGCGTGCTGACGATCTGTGCGACCTGGCCCTTGGCCATGACCTCGGCCTGCGGCGGCTGTGCCTCGTCCGAGTCCTTCGGCCCCTTGCCGAGGGCCTGCAGCTTCTCGTAGAAGGCCATGGCGCGCAGCGCCTCGGGGCTGTCCAGTGCGCCCTTCCAGGTGCCGCCCGACTCGGTGGCGAGGTCGCCGCCCTCGTCCCAGACGAAGCCGGCGTAGGTGTACCAGTTCTGTCCAGGCAGGTAAATCCCTTGCTGTGAGCCCTTGTTGAGTTTCTTCGTCGCGGCCACCCACTGGTCACGGGTCTTGATCGCGGCGGCGTCGACGCCGGCCTTCTCGAAGAGGTCCTTGCGGTAGATGACGACGCGGTTCGCCGCGTAGTACGGGATGCCGTACTGCTTGCCCTCCCAGGCTCCCGGTTCGGCGAGCCCCTTGAGCCAGGCGTCGCCGCCGAGGTCGTCGACCTTGTCGCTGAGGTCCCGCAGGCCGCCGCTCTGTGCGAACTGGGCGACCTGGGTGTTGCCCGTCTCGATGACGTCGGGGGCGTCGTTGCTGGCAAGCGCCGCGGTGACCTTCTCACCGATGCCGTCCCACTCCTGGATCTGGATGCGTACGTCGATGTCGGGGTGCGCGGCTTCGAAGCCCTTCTCGAAGTCCTTCTGGAAGGCGGACGAGACGCTGTCGCGCATCAGCCACACATCGATCGCGGTCTTTCCACCGCCGGCGGATTCCCCGCCACCGGAGCCGGACGAACAGGCGCTGAGCCCGGCGACCGCGGCGAACGCGGACACACCGGCAAGCAAACGGAACTTCACGGTTCACCTCTGGGATGCCGGACCTGACCAGCGTCTAACTGGTCAGGTGACCTCTGGTGAGGGAGAAAGCTGGCATAGACCATTGGCTGCGTCAACCCCCGCTGCACTCAGGGGAGTTAAGGGTTTGGTTGTCGATCTCCACGCTTTCGTGGTCAACTGGTAAGACAGCTGGTCGTACGGCAGGAGGGGGCGGACGGTGACCACCGACGCGAACGGCACGGGCGGGACGGCGAAGGCGGGGGTCGGACGGCGCTCCTCAGGAGCGGTGCTCAAGCGGGAGCGGGTCCGTGACCACCTCCTGCAGCTCGTCGAGTCACAGCGCCCCGGTGACCCCATCCCCTCCGAGCGTGCGCTCTGCGCGGATCTGGGCGTCTCGCGCCCCACCCTGCGCGCGGCCGTCGACGAACTGGTCGCGGCGGGTGTTCTCGTCCGCGAACACGGGCGTGGCATGTTCGTCGCACCGGAGAAGATCACCCAGGAACTGATCGCGCCCGCGCACGGGTTGAAGGTGCCGCGCGCGGGGGGCGCCTGGTCCAGCCGGCTCCTGGAGTTCACCACCATCCAGGCCGGCGCCCGTGTCGGCCGCAAGCTGCGCCTCTCCCCCGCCGCCCGCATCGTCTACGTAGCCCGGCTGCGGCTCGTCGACGGCGCCCCGATGGCCATCGAGCACCTGCACATCCGCGCCGATCTGGTGCCCGGCCTCTCCGCGCAGGAACTGGAGAGCGGCGATCTGTACGAGCATCTGAGCGAACATCATGACGTTCATGTCCGCGAAGCGACCCAGACCATCGAACCGACGGTGGTGACCCGGGCCGAGGCCGAGGTGCTCGAAGTGCCCGAGCTCTCCCCCGCTCTCCTGGTCGAGCGGCTCACCTCGGACCACTCCGGCTGCCCGGTCGAGTACGTCCATTCGCTGTACCGCGGCGACCGCTACCGCATCGTCTCCCGCCTCACCCTCGGCCCGGCCGCGACCGCACCGGAACAGCTGCCCAGCCACCACCCCGGCATCCCGCCCGGTGACTTCGCCCACCGGGACACGGTCGTCTCCTCGACCCGCGGCGACGTGCAAGCCATCTGAACACGCCCCTCGGCACGTCCCAGGTGGACTCGGCGAGAGCAGAGGCGCGACAGCAACCGCAACCAACCGTGATCTCGACGCGCGTGGGAAGCACCGCCTCGCGCGACGGCTTTTTCTGCCAAGGCCGGCAGGCCCGCCCGCGTCCGCCTACCGCTTGCGCAACAACGCGCAGACGAAGTTCTCCTCCACGGTCCGCAGCCGCTTCAGCAGTGCGGGCTTGTTCGTCTTGTTGACCTGGGTGGTGAGGGAGACGGTCAGCGACCGCTTGCCGTCCGCGGTAGCCGCTACCAGTTGCGTGTAACCGGGGAAGTTGCCCGTGTGGCCGTACATCACTCCGCAGCGTGTGGCGTACCGGAAAATCGCCAGACCGGCCTTGTTCTTGCCGGGACCCGCGGGCTCGGACGCACCGTTCACCCAGTGCAGCTGCTGATGGCGGGTCCGGTCGGAGATCAGCTTTCCGCCGGCGTAGCCGCGGATGAAGGCCGTCATGTCCTTCGGCGTGGAGATGATCCCGCCGGAGGCCCACACGCCTGACGCACTCAGTACCTCGCTGAGGTCCACGGGCGGGTTCGGCGGGGTGACGTCGTAACCGTGCATGTACGGCGTCGGCATCCGGTAGCTCTGCGGCAGGCCGGTGTCGCGCAGACCCAGCGGGCGGTACACGATCTCGGCGAGCAGTTCTTCGTAGCTGCGGTCTGTCACCGCCTCGGCCATCAGTGCCACGGCGATGTTGTCGGAGTTGGAGTAGGTGTACCGGGCCCCCGGACGGAACACCAACGGCTCCTCGGCCACGAAGTCAAGGAGTCGGCGGGAGTCGAAGTGCCGGCGCGGGTTCTCGGTCACCAAGGCCCCGAATGCCGGGTCCGCGCTGAAGTCCGGCAGTCCGCTGGTGTGGTTCAGGAGTTGCCGCAGCGTGACCCGATGCCATGCGCGCGGCAGCCGTGGAAGCACCTTGCCGATGGTGTCGTCCAGGCGCAGCTTCCCGCAGTCGACGAGATGGAGGGCGACCGCGCCGCTGTACGCCTTGGCCGTACTGGCGATGCGCATGTGGTCGGTGGCCTTGACCGGACGACCGGTGCCGGTCTTGGCGACCCCGGCCCGATAGACCTCGGTGCGAGATCCGTGCTTGAGGACGGCGATCGCTCCGGGCGGCCCGCCGGGCGCGGTGGTCAGTTCCTGCAACTGCCGTCGCAATGCGCGGTCGCCGTCCGCGGGAGCGTCCGCGGCGTGGGTCGGAGCCTGCACCAGGCCCGCCATGCAGGCAGCGGCCAGCAGAGCGAGCAGGGGCAGGCGGACCTGCGGAGAGCTGGGAACCGGCACGGAAGGTCTCCTGACACGTGAGCGCGGTGGGACGTCAGGACGACCAGCTGCCGACAGGGCGCGTGGTCTGCAGGGCCCACAGGTCTGCCAGCACCAACGTGCTTCTCACCGGGGCTCCTTCCGGTTCATCCCATAACAGGATGAACAGAAACAAACCGCTGCCCTCAGACCTGCATGACGCGGCCGTACTGCACCTCAATGAGTGACACGGACACGCGCCCGCACCGCGGGACGGTGGACAGACAGGACGGTGGACAGTCAGGCCGCCGACTCTCTTTGGGGCTAACTTGCCTGCTGCGCCGTGTCCGCGCGCCGGTGTATCGCCGGAGCCATGCGACGCTCTGCGAACCGCGCCCAGGGCGTACGAAGCCGCCTCGCACCCCCATGCCTTCTCCGCTCCGCGCGATCGCGGTGGGCGCGGCGGGTGGTTGTCCAGGCGGTCAGTGGAGGTCGCGATGAACCAAGGGCTGGTGCTCCTCGCGGCATGGGGCCAGTTGGCGTTGCTCCTGGCTGTGGGGCTCTACTTCGTGGTCAGGGGACGATGAAGGGCCGCTCACGATGCGCGCGTGCGCTCGGTGCTCTGGTTGTGCTGGGTTTGGTGGCCGGGTGCGCGGGGTCCTCGCGCACGGACGAGGATTACCGGCGTAAGGCGGCCAACACCGCCGAAGCGGCCGCCTCCGCGGTGAACACCGCTCTTCTCGGCGTGCGGGCCGCGGGAAAGGACCGGGTGACGGGGCCCTACATCTCCGTGCTTCTGGGGGAAGCGGAGAGCGATCTGCTGGCGGTCCAAAGCACCTTCGAAACCCGGCAGCCACCGAGTGCGAAGGCCGACGCCGTCCGGGATCGGCTGGGCAGGGTACTCACCGACGCGGCCGACGCGCTGGCCGACGTTCGCATCGCTGCGCGGCGCGGAGCCGTGCGGAGCCTGCCTGAGACGGCTGAGGCGCTGCCCGCCGTCGCGAAGCGGCTGGAGAGCCTGGAGAGGGAGCTGTCTTCGTGAAGCATCTGCTCGCCGTCACTCTCGGCATGCTGACAGCGGTCGGCGGCTTCGTGGACATCGCCGACTTGATCACCGCCTCTCTTGTCGGGGCACGCTTCGGGTTCTCCCTGGTGTGGGTGCTTGTCCTCGGTGTGATCGGGATCTGCGTGTACGCGGAGATGGCCGGCCGGGTCGCCGCGGTCGCCGGCCGGCCGACCTTCGATCTGGTCCGTGAACGGCTGGGGCCTCGCGTCGCGTTGCTCAATCTGATCGGATCTCTGCTGGTGACGGGGCTGGCCCTCGCGGCTGAGCTGGCAGGGGTGGCGCTGGCGATCGAGTTGATGAGTTCGTTGCCCTACCTGCTCTGGGTGCCGGCCGTGGGGCTCGTGGTGTGGTTGGTCATCTGGCGTGTCAAGTTCGCGACGATGGAGCGGGTTTTCGGCCTTGGCGGGATCGCCCTGGCTGTCTTCGTCGTAGCCGTCTTCCGTCTTGACCCGGCCTGGGGCAGTGTCCTCGACCGGATGACGCACCCCGACGTGCCCGGCGGTGAGGGGCTGGCGACGTACTTCTATTACGGCGTCGCCTTGTTCGCCAGTGCCATGACCCCCTATGAGGTGTTCTTCTTCTCCTCCGGTGGCGTCGAGGACCGCTGGGGGCGAAAGGAACTGATCACGGCACGGTTGAGCGTGTTCACCGGGTTTCCGCTCGGCGGGTTGCTGGCTCTGTCCATCATGGCCGCGGCGGCCCTGTTGTTCCAGCCGGCCGGGATCACCGTCGAGCACCTGTCACAGGCGGTGCTTCCCGTCAGCTACACGTTGGGAAAGGTCGGCCTCGGCCTCGTGTTGATCGGGGTATTCGCCGCCACGTTCGGCGCCGCGCTGGAGACGGCGTTGTCCTCGGGCTACACGGTGGCCCAGTACTTCGGCTGGAGTTGGGGCAAGACCGTCAAACCGCGTACCGCCTCCCGGTTCCACGCTGTGATCATCATTTCGCTGATCGTCGCGATGATGCTGATCCTCACGGGCGTGGACCCGATCATGGTCACGGAGTACTCGCTGGTGTTCGCGGCGGTCGCGCTGCCGCTGACCTATCTGCCGATCCTGGTGGTGGCCAATGATTCCGCGTACATGGGCACGTCCGTCAACGGCCGGTTCGCCAACATCATGGGCGGCATCTTCCTCGTCGTCGTCCTTGCCGCCGCGATCGCCGCCATCCCGTTGATGCTCGCCACGAAGGCAGGGCTGTGATGAACCGCCACCAGGACCTCGATCGAGACCGGCGCCGCATCGGCCGCGCCTATAGCGCCCGCTTCCACCTGCTGGACCGCCAGGTCATCGACCAGGACGAGAAACCAGTGTGCAAAGTCGACGACCTGGAACTGGAGCAGGACGAGTACGGCCGCCCCTACGTCACAGCCGTCCTCATCGGACCCGCAGCCCTGGCACCACGGTTCGGCGGCCTGCTGGCCCGGTGGCTCGCAGCCGTACAGCGCCGTCTCAGTGTCAGCCAGGGCGAAGGCCCGGCCCGCCTGCCCTTCGAGCATGTCATCGCGATCGGCGCTGTAGTCACCGTTCGCCTGCCCCGTGACCACATGCAACTCCACGCACTGGAGGACTGGATGCGCGACAACGTCATCGGACGGCTGCCGGGGGCCGGGCATGCGCCTGGCTGACCTGATGGGCGCCCGCGTCATCGACGTCAGCGGCAGGGACATCGGCCACGTCTCCGATGTCCGCCTGGTCGAGGAGAAGGACCCGGCCGCCACCGACTCGTACGGACGTCTCAGCGTCCAGGGACTGGTCATCGCCACACACCACGGAGTCCGCCTCCTGGCCTGCGACCGCGGGCCAGTGAGCGGCCCACGCACTTTGGCATGGCTGGTACGCCGCGCCGCCGCCAAGTCGATGTACGCACCCTGGGACCACGTCACGGCGTACGAGCCCTCGACCACGACCGGAGAGCCAGGGACGGTCCGTCTGACCACGAGGGCCGACCGACTCACGGCGCTCCCCGACGCCCAAGAGCGGTGGAACACCTGACGGCCCGGGGACGGACTCGGCGGATACCCGAGGGTCCAGCACGCCAAGCAGGCGGTCACCACCCTCGCCTCGTCAGCGCCACTCTCACCGCTTCCGGCCGTAGGCGCAGGCGCTCATCCGTTCGGTGGCTGTCGACTCGCACACCCTAAGGGCCCCGCATCAGATGGGACCAGGGTGTCCCGCGATCTGTGTGAGAGACAGCGGACGGCGGGTACGCGGAAATCATCGGGAAACGGGCGCCGCCGAACCGGCAGCGCCGGTCCGGAAGGAGAGTGCCATGCCACAAGGTTCCAGCCCGAAGCGTGAACGTCAGTACGAGCACATCAAGGACAGTGCCGAGCAGCGCGGCACTTCCAAGGGCCGGGCGAAGGAGATCGCCGCACGCACCGTGAACAAGGAACGGGCCCGCTCCGGCGAGTCGAAGACAGCGAGCAAGACGTCCACCAAGGACAGCAAGTCTGCCTCCCAGCGCGGCGGCGAACGCTCTCACAGCGGTTCCCAGGGCCCCACGAAGGAACAGCTCTACGCGGAGGCCAAGAAGCACGGCATCGACGGCCGCTCGTCAATGAGCAAGGAGCAGCTGTCCAAGGCCCTTGGCCGCTGACCGACAGTTCCACCGGGGTCAGTGCGGATCACCCGACAGCCCCTGCCGACACAACACACAACTGCCCCACCCACAACGAACGTCATTCTGAAACATCAGCCAGAGGCAGGACGCCCTGCGCGGCTTCAGGAGTACGGACAACGGGGCCGCGCGAGAGCGAGGGATTCATGAAGATCGGCTACAAGCTGGCTGCAGAGGCGTTCGGCCCGGTTGAGCTCGTGCGCCAGGCGGTGCTGGCGGAGCAGGCGGGCTTCGACTTCGTCGAGATCAGCGACCACTACCACCCCTGGCTCGACAACCAGGGCCATTCGCCCTTCGCCTGGACGGTCTTGGGGAGCATCGCGGCCAGGACCACACGCATCGGGCTCGCGACGGGAGTGACCTGTCCGACCATGCGCTACCACCCGGCCATCGTCGCGCAGGCGGCCGCGACCCTGTCCCTGGTGTCAGAAGGCCGCTTCGTCCTCGGTGTCGGCTCGGGTGAACGGCTCAACGAGCACGTCGTCGGCTGCGGCTTCCCCGACACGGTGCGCACTCGGCACGAAATGCTCAGAGAAGCTTTGGAGATCATCCGTCTGCTGTGGAGCGGCGGGTACCGTTCCTACGAGGGCAAGCACCTGCGGCTGGCGGATGCCCGCGTCTTCGACCTGCCCGAAGAGCTTCCCCTGATCGCGGTGGCAGCCAGCGGTCAGGTCTCGACGCGTATCGCCGCGGAACTGGGCGACGGTCTGTTCGCCACCGAGGACAAGCCGGACATCGTCCAGCACTACCGTGACGCCGGCGGCACCGGACCCCGCTACGCGGAGGTCCCCATGGCCTGGGCCACCGACGAGCACACCGGGGCTCAGGCAGCCCTGGAGACGTCGCGATGGGCCATGACCGGATGGAAGGTCATGAGCGAACTGCCCAACCCGGTCAACTTCGACGCAGCGACCACCACCGTGCGCGAGGAGGACATTCGCGAGAAGTTCGCCTGCGGCACGGATCCCGCCCGGTTCACCGAGGTGACACAGAAGTTCGTCGACGCGGGCTTTGACAGGCTCGTCATGCAAAACGCCGGCCCCGACCCCGACGGCTTCATCGACTTCTACCAGCGCGAACTGGACGGCCGCCTACGGCAGTTGCGGCCCAGCGGGACACAAGCCTGACGTTCCGGCTCCCCGCCGCACGGTCGCGTCCCGCGAGCGCAGGCCGAGCCGCCCTCTTTCATCGCCCGCGCCCCACCCCCCTACCGCGACCGTCCTGTGCCCGACGGGCTGCCCTCCAAACGGCGTGGCAAGTGGGCTAGCGATCATTGGGGCGGGCTTCTACTCTCGTATCTGGTGGCCTTGGGCCTTGAGCCCACGCCGCGGGCTCCCAGACCTCGAGCCGTGACTGACTTCCGAGACGGGCTGGAGCCGCATCGCCGACAACGCGGTTCCGCCTCGGCCCTCCGGGCGCGCCGGCGAGGCACCTCCCGCAGCCTCGCACCGTCCAGGGGGTACCGCGCGCGAGGACCGATCGAGGGGAGCCTCGGTCTCTCGCGCCCCGGTCGCCGCCGCGCCCCCCCCCCGGGCCCCCCGAGACACAAAAAAAACCCCCACCCACCCCCCCCAACCCAAAAAAGGGTGGTGTTTGGCCCAAACAAAACACGACCGT
>NZ_JBFALJ010000029.1:0-132386 GCF_040660195.1 Streptomyces sp. NPDC050147
ATGCCGATCGGGAAGACGACCGAGAAGCTGCCGAAGCCCTTCTGCTCGGCGAGCTCGCGCACGGCCGCGTACGACCCCGCGAAACCGATGCCGGCAATGACCACCGCACCGGCGACGACCACACCGATCAGAATCCGCTGCATTCTGCTTAAGACAACAGGCGCCTCTTCCCACGCCACTCACATACGGCCCCTCACCCTCACCACTTCCACCTCAAAAGCAAATCACATCCGCACACCACGAGCCAGCAACTTGAAACAGCAAAACACCCTCGTGAACCTCAACCAGGCCTGCCTGACACGCCCTTGATGTAGACCCGGAGCAGCCTCAGCACACCTCCGCCCCAGACTTCTCCGGCGCGAACGCAAAGTATGCGGCGCCCGCAGCACCCGGCAGCGGCCGCGCCCTCCATGCACACATCTGGGACTGCGAACTTCACGCCGAACACCGCAGCAGCCAACTGCGGGCCTCCGGACCGCGTGGGCGCGCCACGTCCGACCAAGCTCTCGCCGTCAGATACCTCCGTAAGGCCGTTGCGCGACAGCAGCGGTCGACTGCCGAAGGCGCGTGCATGAGCACGAAGAAGAAGCCTTACGAGCGCGAGCTGTGCTACCAGCGTCATCGCACTGGCGAGCCGTGCGCCCGCTGCGCTCGGATCAAGCCGAGCACGACGCGCTGGCCCATCGGGCCGGTCTGCCAGGTCTGCTGTACCCCCGTACTTTGATCATCGACAACGCCCTGGCCGCTCCCGAAGAGGCCGCGCAGCGCGTGCGCAGCCGTCTGCGTTCCCTCGCCCGTCACGGCCAGCCGGCGGCGTGGGACGAGGAAGACGACGGGGGTGAGGGCTGGGACGAGGACGGCGAGGAGGACGAGGAGCTCACCGCGCGGACGGCTGCGGTGCTGCGGGTGGCGCTCGAGGAGCTGTCCGAGCGGGCCGGAGTGAGTTGTCGATCACGACTGTAGCGGGGCGGTCGTCGACGTCACGGTTGAGCGAAGTTCCCACCCGGCGTCGGGGCTGGCCTCGCGCAACCCAGATCAGCCGCCCACTTGACGCCCATTCACCCAGGTATGCCGCAACCGAATCCTCTGGCAGTGACTCGGGCGACTTCGGCGAGTTCTACTCCACTACGGTCGAGCAGACGTTCAACAGTGTCCGCCGGATGCGAGTGGAGAGATCGAGTTGCCTGAAAAGTGTGACGGCGTTCGGGCCGTGCGCGCACTGCCCCTGGCCTCCGCGGCCGCCGACGCACTCAGGGCCTGGAGTGGGCAGGAGGACACCACCCTGGATCTGTGCGGTCTCGACGCGTCCGGCACCGACCTCACCGGCGCCGACCTGGCGCTGGGGCTGTTCATCGAGACCCGCCTCGAGGACGTGGTCCTGACCGGCACCTGCCTGTACCGCGCTGATCTGGGATACGCCGTCCTGGACCGCGCCGGGCTCGGCCGAGCCTGCCTGGTCAAGGCAGTGCTGGATAGGGCGAGCCTGCGAGGCGCTGTGCTGTCCGAGGCGAACCTAGGGGGCGCCGACCTCTTCGAGACCGACGCCCGTGGGGCTTGCTTCCGATCTGCGCGGCTCGATGGTGCTGCGCTTCTGGGTGCGCGAATGGAAGGGGCTGATCTGACCGGTGCGACGGTGCAAAGGACGTCCTTCAAGGTGCTTCTGGACGAGCACACGAGGGTGGAGGGCCTCACCGGCAGCGTGTACGGGCCCGCGCGCATCATGGCCAACGGGTCGCGCCAGGAGCTGGCGGGGCGTGCACTTCAACGGTGGCTGAATCAGCAGGGCGCCACGGTGGAAGTCCTCAACTCCGCGCCGGACACCACCACGTACTACGCGAAGGTCGGCGAGGGATACCCGCGCAGCCGTCCTGCGGGGATCGTGCGCCGCAGCACGGAGGACGGCCTCGCCTCGGATCACGCGTTCACCCGAAACCTGCGCTGGGAACCCACCGAGTATCTGCGCCTGTACTGGCTGGGGCACAACGACACCGACCACGTCGAGATCAGCGAGGCTGAGGCTGCGGCGTTCATCGCACGGCTCACCAAGAACCCTCCGCCCTGACAGCCTTCCCAGCACCGGCTCGGGACCGGCGCGCGCAAGGCATACAAGAAGGTCGAGAGCGCCGGCAACGGCGAGGCGCCTGGATATAGGTGTTAGCTACAGCCTCCAGGGCCGCGGCCACTATCCGCCTCGCGCCCTCGCGGACGATGTCGTCGATCAGGGAACCGTCTCGGTCGTTCCATCGGCATTCACTACGCTCAGCACGGGCGTGCCTTCCCGACCGACAGTGCAACGTCGGCCTACTCAATGACCAGAAGTCGATCACTCGGGAAGGTACGCCCTGCGCTTCCAACCCGAGGCCGATCCAGGGGTCATGAGCATTGCTCGGCGGCGGCAACATGATCGAGTCGGTGAGTTTCGAGCGGACGACGTGCGCGGCGATGCCGCACATGGTGGAGGCGGGCACCGGGAACGTCTCGGGCGTCGTCGGCCTCCTCGCGGCCATCGACTGGCTGCGCGGCTTCGACCAGCAGGCTGTGGCGGCGTACGAGCAGGCGCTGAAGTCGTACGCGCGGACGGCCATGGCGAGCGTGCCGGGGGTCGAAGTCATCGGCTCGGCCGCCGAGCGGATCGCGGTCCTGACGTTCACGCTCGCGGGCCCCGATCCGGCGCCGGTGGCTGACTGGCTCGACCGGGACGGGATCGCGGTGCGCGCGGGCCACCACTGCGCGCAGCCCGCGCTCGCCCACTACGGTCTGGAGTCCGCCGCCCGCGCCTCCCTCGCCCTGTACAACACCTCCGGCGAGGTGGACCAGTTGATGGCGTCCCTGCGGCGCCTCCAGGAGGCCGGTTCCCGGCGCCGGCGAGGGTTAGCCGGGAGGGCGGCCGCGGTCCGGTTCGGGGCCCGGGGTCGTCAGCGCGTCGGGCGGCGGCTCCGGGTCCTGAGGTGGAACACGATCAGACCGATGACGGCGAAGGCCGCCGCCCACATCAAGCCGAAGCCGAGATAGCGCCACATGACGGTGTCGCCGAGCGAGCCGCCGACGGAGAACTGCATCGGCCCGAAGGACGGGAAGTACTGCAGGGCCGGCTTGTTGGCGGCCGGGTTGCCGAGCGGGTTCTGCAGGAACGTGTCCGTGAGGCCGCCCATGATGATCAGGAAGAAACCCTCCAGATCGTTCTTGACCAGGACGCCGAGGAGCAGCCCAAGCGAGCCGTAGGTCAGCGTCATGGCGACGAACCCGGCGAGGATGGTCGCCCAGCCGGTGAATCCCGGGCGCCAGTAAATCAGCAGCGCGAGGGAGGTGTAGAGCGCGATGGTGCCCGCGACGATGGCGATGGCGAGCATCTTGGCGCCGATGAGGGTGGACTGGCTGAACCCGGCGAAGGCGAGGCGCTTGTCGAAGTTCAGGGCCTTGCGGACTGCGTCGAAGACGACGAAGCCGGAGATCATCGTCAGGGAGTTCATCCCCGCGGTGATCAGCGTGACGTGCTTGCCGTCGACGCTCAGGAGCTCACCGGTCGCGTAGAGCTTGAACTCCAGGTCCTTGTCGCCCGCGATCGAGGTCATCAGGAGATACCAGAGCGGTACGAACACGACCAGGAGCAGCGCGGCGAGGCGGTTGCGGCTCTGCTCGCGCACGGAGAACCCGAGCGCGGTCGGGAACTGGCCGTACAGCGGGGTGCTCGCGGCACTCCGGGTGCTGGGTGTGCCCTTGAGGGCCTCAGGCGCCGACATTGCTGTGCTCCTTCGCTGCCGCCGCCGTACGCGGTGTGAGTCGGCCCTCGACGAGGTCGGCGAGCACGTCGAACCGCTCCTGCTCGAAGACGAGGTGGGTGATGACGACGACTGCCTTGTCCCGCTCGTGCAGCTGGTCGACCAGGTCCCAGAAGCGCAGATACGTCTCCCAGTCGAAGCCCTGGTACGGCTCGTCGAGCAGCAGGACGTCCGGGTCGTGCAGCAGCGCGAGGGTCAGGTTGAGCTTCTGCCGGGTGCCGCCGGAGAGGTCGCTCGCGGCGGTCTCGCGGTACTTCTCGTAGCCGAGCATGCCCACCAGTTCGTCGGCGCGGTCAAGGCTGTGGAGCTTGTGGGCGGCGGCGAAGTACTGGAGGTGCTGGTCCACGGTGAGGTTGAGGTTGAGGACCGGGTCCTGCGGGCAGTAACCGAGCTTGCCGCCGAGGCGGACCTCGCCGCTGTCGACGGCCAGGGTGCCCGCGATCGCCTTCAGAAGGGTGGACTTGCCCGAGCCGTTCTCACCGACCACGGCGACCAGTTGGCCCGGTTCGACGGTGAGGTCCGCTCCCCGCAGGACCTGGTGTTTGCCGAACGCCTTGTGGATGTCCCTGGCGGCGAGTGCGGGCTGTGGCCTTGGAGTCATGCCTGGCCTCCTACTGCTTCGGGTTCCTGTGCTGCTTCCGGTGCTTGGTGCGATGCCTGTTCCGGCGCTTCTTCCGGTGCTTCCGGGGCTTCCGGTGCTTCCGGTGCTTCCGGTGCTTCCGGTACTGCCGGGGGTATCTCCGGTGCCGGGGCGGCGTCCGCGTTCAGGCCGCCCGCGTAGATGCTCAGGAGTTCGGGTCCGAGGCGGGCGAGACCGGCAGCGGACAGCGGGTCGACGCCGAGGACAGCGGTCAACTGATCGCGGAGCAGGAACACCGAGAGGTCGTTGACCAGCAACAGCGCCGCGCGCACCTGCGGGTCCTTGCCCCGTTTCGCGGCGCCGGCGTCGGCGAGGGCGTCCAAGGTCTGTCGGCTCACGGCGTACAGGCGGCGGAACAGGCCGCGGCCCCCGTCCGTGTCCGAGAGCAGGAGCATGCGCAGATAGCCGGGCAGCGGCGAGCCGACGGGCAGGTGCTGCAGAAAGATCTCACCCAGGGAGCCGGTCGCGGCGCCCGCGTCCTCGAACGAGACCGTGCCGTCGCCGGTCAGCTCGCTCAGCAGGCCTTCGAAGACGGTGAGGACGTACTGGTCGACCTCCTGGCGCAGGTTGTCCTTGGAGCGGAAGTGGTGAACGACCAGCCCCGGCGAGACCCCCGCCGCGGTCGCGATCTGCCGGACGGTGACGGATTCGGGGCCCTGCGCGGCGAACAGTCGCAGGGCCTCGTCTCGGATGACGGCGCGGGTGGTGCGGTCATCGGGCATTGAACGCATGTACAGCATGTTAAACAACTGTTTAGCCCGTTGTCCAGCAGGGCGGAACGCTGGACTCCGCGCGGATCACGCGCCCCCCGCTCCGGCGCGCCAACGCACTCGGGGCGCACCCTTGTCAGCCGTCCGTTGCGGCGCGCTCCGTCATTTCTCCACGAATGATCGAGGGGGTCTCCGGAAATTGATCGGGACACATGTCAGGTAAACCCGCCAGGTGATCGATGGTCGCGGGACAGCGCCCCCTGCGAAAATAGTGCACAGCCGAACAGAGGGGGCCGAGGGCGCCATGGAGGGGAGCAAGGAGCCAATGGGAATCCCGAATCCGTGTGTTCTCTCCCCTTTGAGCGACGAGTGCTGCCCTTTGCTGCCCAGTGATGTCGATTGCTGCACCGGGGGAACATCATGCACATCAATGTCCTGGGGCCCGTTTCCGTGGCCGCGGACGGAATGCGCCACGGAATCCAGTCCAACAAGGTACGGACCATGCTGGCCACGCTCGCGCTCGACGCGGGCCGGGCGGTCTCGCACGCGGACCTCGCCGACGAGCTGTGGGCGGGCCAGCCGCTCGGCAACGCGCGCAACGCGCTCCAGGCGCACGCCACCCGCCTGCGCAAGGCGTTGGACGGCCACCGTCCGCAACAGCGCGGGATGACCGTGCTCCGTGCGGTGCGCGGCGGTTATCTGCTCGACATGCCGCCCGCCTGCGTCGACGGCAATCGCTTCCTCGACCTGGCCACCCGTGGTGCGGCCGCGCTGTCCGTGCAGCCCGAGCGCGCCATCGAGTTGTTACAGGCGGGCCTGGAGCTCTGGCAGGGGCCCGCGCTCCTCGACGCGGGGGACGGGCTGCGCTGCCGGGGCGCGGCCGCGCTCTTCGACGAGCGGCGCCTCACCGTCTGGGAGGACCTCGTCCGCGCCCGGATCGCGGTCGAGGACACCTCACGGGCGGTGGCCGAGCTGCGCCGTCTGGTGGCCCAGCACCCCCTGCGCGAGCGCTTCTGCGAGCTGCTGATGCTCGCCCTGTACCGGACGGGCCGGCAGGCGGAAGCCCTGGAACTCTTCCACGCGACGCGGCGGCGTCTCGACCAGGAACTGGGGGTGCGGCCGGGAATCGTACTGCAGCGGCGGCACACGGAAATCCTTTCGCAGGATCCGGCGCTTTCCCTCTCCACCGCCACATCCACCCCGTGAGTGTTTTTCCCTACCACCGAAACCTTCCGGCATCACCCGGCGTCATCCGTCCCGCTTTCTCCACGCACTCGGAAAGGACTGCCGACCTCATTTCTCCACGCTCCCTCCACACATTGCTTGTCCTTTGAATTGCGTCGTTCTCCGCACGACGGAGTGCGCGATGGCGCAAGCCCGCCGACGACCGCAGGAGCAGCCGCGTGACGACGTTTGATCCGCAAGCCCGCCGGGCCCGGCCCGCGCGGCCGGGGGAACCCATCGCGATCGTCGGGATCACCGAGCTCGATCCGGGCACGCTCGACGACGTCGTCGTCGACGTGGCCCGGTTCGGCATCCCGCCGATGCAGGCCAAGTCCATGAACCGGATGCAGCTCCTCATGCTGGAGGCGGCACGGCGGTGCCTCGCCGACGCGGGCCACCCGGGACGGCCGCTGCCCGCCGAGCGCACCGATGTCATCACCGGCATGTGCTTCGCCCTGGACCGGCAGCACGCCAACGCCCTGCGCGTCGAACTGCCACGGTACGCACGCGAGGTGGAGCGCGCCGCGGCCGCCGCGGGCGCGGAGCCGGACAGCGCGGCGCGCGCCGCCGACGAACTGCGCGCGATCCTCACGCGACGGCTCGGCGGCTCGCCGCACGACCGGGTCGGCGAGATGGCGAGCACCATCCCCGCACGGATCGCCGCGGCCTTCAAGCTGCGCGGCCGCACCCTCGCCGTCGAATCGGCGGAGGCCACGTCGTTCGTGGCCCTCGCGCAGGCGGTCCGGCAGTTGCGCGCGGAAGTGTCCGACGCGGTCCTCGTGCTCGCGGGGCAGCGCCGCGAAAGCCCTTACGTGGCGCGGGCGTTGGCCGCGAAGCTGCGCGGGGGCCCGGACGTAGGCGGTCCGGAGCGGCCCGGTGGCGAAGGGCCGCCCGCGCTGCCGCTCACCGAAGGCGTCGGCGCCGTCCTCCTCAAGCGGCTCCCGGACGCCGTCCGTGACGGGGACCGCGTCTACGCCACGATCCTCGACTGCACGCTCCGCCACGATCCGCTGCCCGGCTGCTTCCGGCCGTCGCGCTCCACCGCGCTGCGGCGGCTCGCGGCGGAGGACTCGCTACGGGCGGCGGGTGCCGACGCGGACACCGTGCAGTACGTGGAGCGGGTGGAGTCCGCGCTCGGGCCCGGCGTCGACGCCGGTCACCCTTCCTTGGCCGCCGATTCCCCCTCCGTGGACGTGGGCCGCCCTTCCGTGGACGACGGCTGCCCTTCCGTGGGCGTCGGCCGCGGCTTCGCCGGCCCGGTCCTCGGCACCGGTGACGGCCGCGCGTTCGCCCACGCGGGGCTCGCCGCTCTCACCAAGGTCGCGTCCGCGCTGCATGCCCGGAGGTATCCGGTTCCGGGCGGGCCTGTCGCCGCGTCCCCCGGTACGCGTACGGGGACACCCTGGACGGCGGGCGTGCGGGCCGGTGTGCCACGGCGGGCCGTGGTCCACGGGGCGTCGCTGACCGGGACGTTCTGCCATCTCGTACTGGAGGAACACCCGGGTGCGGAGACGGGCCCCGCAGGCGCGGTGCCTGCGGGCGGGGTGCCCGGCGGCACCACGTCCGTGGGCCGGGCCCCCGCCCCGGTCCCTGGGCGCACCGGGCGCACCGCGCCGGGACGCCCCCGTGCCCGGCGCGCCCGAGCCGCCACGCGTGCCGTGCCGATCGCGGTGGTCGGGCTCGGTGGGCGGTTCGCAGGGGCCGACGACGCGGCCGGGTTCTGGCGTGTCGTGCGATCGGGCCGCACCCGCATCGCGCCCGTGCCGGACAGCGTCCTCGACCGGAAGCTGTACCACTCCCCCGGCGCCCTCAGCCTCACCCACACCTATACCGACCGCGGCGGCCATGTGCCGGTGCCCGCCGCGCCGCCGGAGGACCCGGCGGTGCTGCCGCCGCGGTACGCGGTGCTCGACGGCGCGCAGCAGCTCGCGCTCACCGTCGCCGCGGAGCTCTTCGCGCCCCGCCGCACCCGGGGGCGGCCCACCGGGCGCGGCATCGTCGCCGTCGGCGGCACCCTCGGGCCGACACGGGAGCGGCGCGCCCACACCGCCCTCGTCCTCGGCGGCCTCGACGACACGGTCACAGGCCTCGCGGCGCTCCGGGGCCTGTCCGCGCTGCAACACAAGAAGCTCCTCGATCGACTGCGGGAACGGACCGGCCAGACCGGCCAGAGCAGAGGGGACGAGCACGGCGACGCCCTCGCTCCCGCGCTCCTCGACGGCTGTCTGGCCAGCGGCGTCGCCGCGCTGCTCGCGAACGAGTACGAGCTCGAAGCGGTGCCGCTCGCCGTGGAGGCCGCCTGCGCGTCCTCGCTCGCCGCACTCGACATCGCCGTCGGCGAGCTGCGCGCGGGCACCGCGGACTACGCCGTCGCGGGCGGCGTCGAACTCGCCTGCACCGTACGGGACATGGTGCTGTGCTCGGCGCTCGGTCTCCTCTCGCACAGCACGAACGCACCGTTCGACGCCGCGGCGGACGGGTTCACCCCCGGTGACGGCTGCGGTCTCTTCCTGCTCAAGCGGTACGACGACGCGCGCCGCGACGGCGACCCGATCCACGGTGTGATCCGGGCCGTCGGCGCGTCCAACGACGCCAAGTCCCTCATCGCTCCGGACGTCGACGGCCAGGTGCGCGCCATGCAACGTGCCTTCGCGCAGGTCGACTTCGAGCCCTGCACCGTCGACTATCTGGAAGCGCACGGCACCGGCACCAAGGTCGGTGACCGCGTCGAGATCGCCGCTGCGGCCCGGCTCTACGCGGGCGGGCCTCGGGCCGAACCCCTGCGGATCGGCTCCGCGAAGTCGTTCTTCGGCCACACCTTCGCGGCGGCCGGCAGCGCCGGGCTGCTGCGCACCCTGCTCGCCCTGCGGGCAGCGACGCTGCCGCCCAACACCTTGCTGCGGACGCTCAATCCGGCACTGGGCCTCGCCGCCATCCCGGCCGAGATCCTCACCAGGCCCGAGCCATGGGCCCGGCCACCCGGCAGGCCGCGGCGCGCGGCGGTCAGCTCCTTCGGCACCGGCGGCATCAACTACCACGTCCTCGTCGAGGAGCACCCCGACGTCCGCGACGTTCGTGACGACCGCGACGAAGTCCAGGAAGAGGAGGTCCGGCCGCGATGACCCGCACCCACAGCACCACCACCGAGGCCGAGACGCAGGACATGTGCCGCGCGGTGGAGCAGTTCGCCCGGCGTCATCTTGGCGAACCGCCGCAGCCTTCCGATCACGCGGAGTTCCGGCGGCGCTGGCTGCTCGCGGGCAGGCAGGGCCTTGTCGGCAGTGTCGTACCGGAGCGCTACGGCGGCACTGGCCTGGACGCCGTGGCGGCGACCGCCGTCCTGGAGGCGCTGGGCCACGGCACGCCCGACACCGGGTTCGCGTTCTCCGTCGCCGCGCACCTGTTCGCCGCCGTGATGCCGATCGTGGAGTTCGGCACCGAGGAGCAGAAGCGGCGCTGGCTGCCCGCGCTCTGCTCGGGTGAGCGGATCGCCGCGCACGGCATCACGGAGCCGGAGGCCGGTTCGGACACCCTGGCCCTGCGGACGCGGGCGGTGCGCGAGGGCGACCACTACGTCCTGGACGGAGCCAAGGCATTTACGACGAACGCCCCCGTGGCGGACGTCCTTGTGGTGCAGGCGGCGACGGCGCCCGGCGGGGGCTTCTTCGGGCTCACTGCGTTCGTCGTCGACGCGGACACACCGGGGCTCACTGTCGGGCCCCCGTACGACAAGGTGGGTCTTCGCGGCTCGCCGACGGCGGATGTGCGGCTCGACGGGTGTGTGGTGCCCGCGGACCGTGTCCTGGGCGCCGAGGGCGCGGGGGCCAGTGTCTTCGCCGGGTCCATGAAGTGGGAGCGCACCTGTCTGTTCGCGGCGTACCTGGGCGCGATGCGACGGGTGGTGGAGTCCACCGTCGACCATGTGCGCGAGCGCGAGCAGTTCGGTGTGCCCATCGGGGGTTTCCAGGCGGTGAGCCATCGCGTCGTCGACATGGTTCTCGCCCTGGAGTCGGCGCGGCTTCTCCTGCACAAGGCGGCACGGGGGCTCGCGCGGGGCAGCGAGGACGAGGTCGCGCCCGCCCTCGCGAAGCTCGCCGTGAGCGAGGCGGCCGTACGGATCGGGCTCGACGCCGTCCAGCTACGGGGCGCGCTCGGCATTCTGACGGGTGGTGACGCCGAGACCCTGCTGCGGGACGCGCTGCCCGCGCGCATCTTCTCCGGGACCAACGAGATCCAGAAGAACAACATCGCCCGCGCGCTCGGTCTCGGCGGTAGCCGCCCCACGAACCGCCGCCGCGCCTCCACCCCGAAAGACCGTGCCTCCACCCCGACCGGCCGCGACTCCGCCCCAACCAGCTGATGGGATGTCACCCACCATGTCCTCCACCGCTCGCAAGCCCCCCGCCGCCCCGACCGTCATCGTGCACCGCATCCGCCTGCGCGAGGGCGTGGCACCGGAGCGCTTCGAGTCCTGGGTCCGTGACGTCGACTACGCGACGTGCCCGCAACTGCCGGGTGTCGTGGCGTTCGCGGTGTTGCGCGTACCCGACGCCGAAGCCGCGTCGCCCGGCGAGTACTTCGAGATCATCGAGGTGACCGGCCGGGAGGATTTCGAACACGATATGCAAAGCGAGCCATTCCGTCGACTGGTTGCCGATTTCGAGAAGATGGCCGTGGTGGTGGCCGAGTCGACCGGCGAGCGTGTGGGTTCCGGATACCGATCCCGCTGATGTTGCGAACCGAGAAACCGGGCGGTCGGAACAGGCCGCGGAAACGGCGGTGAATAAAGTCCAACCGTCCCGGCCGGGAACGGCCCCTTTCATCCTTCTTGGCCACGGAATTCAGCGGCCCGCCCGATGGCCGCCATTAATCCTGTTTCATAGGCAATGGCGACTGCCTGGGCGCGTGTGCTCACGCCCATCTTGCGGAGCACATGGTGAACATGGGATCTGACGGTCGCGAGGGACACCGAGAGTTCCTCGGCGACTTCCGCATTCGACTTGCCCTGCGCGAGCAGCACGATCACCTCGGACTCGCGCGGGGTGAGCTCCGCCGCCATCTCCGCCGAGCGGCTCGTCCAACCCTGCCGCTCGGGCAGCCGCTGCAGGCTGCGCCGGGCGGCGGCCGGCATCACCATGGTGGCGCCCGCGCTCACCGTACGGAGCACGTGAATCAGGTCGTCGGCCGAGGAGTCCGGGGCGAGGACCGCTCTGACGCCAATACACAGGGCCTCGACGCAGCGGTGCGCGGACTCGGCCTTGGCGATCAGGATGATCTTCGTCATGGCGGCGAGCTTCGCGAGCTCGCGTTTGTCGTCCAGGCCGAGCGCCGGGGCCACCACGATCATGACGTGGGGTGCCATCTCCGCGACGGCCGCCGCGGATTCACGGCCGGTGGCATAGCCCGTGACCTCGATGTCCGGCTGCTGATCGAGCAGCGCACGCATCGCCGCGGACATGATCGACTCATCGCAGCACACCAGGACACGGATCTTCATGGGTCGCCGCCTCACCGCATCCCGTCCGGCAGCGTCCCGCCGCCGCACCGGTCGCACCGGTCCGCACCTTCCGTCACGGCAGCACACCGGGGCAGACCGGCCGCACCGGCCCGGCGGTGACTTCCGGACGGTGCCTCTTGCAGCAGTTCCCCATCTCGCCGCCCCCTGTTGAATGACACGACCATGCGCCTTCGGATACCCCTCGTCGCTGCTGCCCGTAAACGAGTCCGTCGCGTGTTCGATTTGCGCTTTACACTGCCCCTCCTTCGCTCTGCCGACGTATCGGGGCAGACGTGCGGGCGCGGAATATTCCGTCCACTCTGCAACAGTATGCGGGTGCAACTGGTCTCGGGGCGAGGGTTAATAAAATAAGCATGAGAATGGCTCGAAACGGCGCGGAGCAAAAGTCAGATCGAGCGTATGGGTGCGCCTGCGGAGCGCCGCGGGGAGCGCGGGAACTCGGTGGTGGGCCACCCCAGACGGCTCACGAAGAAGGCGCGCCCAGGAATATCAAGGCGCGACTGGAAGGCGGCCCGCACGTCGTCGTGCTGGAGTACGACACTCACGGGGTGCAGGACGAGCCCGACCCGGGTCGCACACAGCCAGTAATCGGCCAGTCGCGCTCCGCCCTGTATGGCGTCCTCGACCGTCGGCGGGCCCCCGGCGGTCGGTGTGCCCCCGGCGTTCGGCTCGCTCCGGGTGAAGCTCATCGCGACGACGGCAGGGGTGGGCCGTACGGCGTGCGCGAGCCTGCGGGCGAGCAGGCGGTCGTAGCCGGCATGGCTGAGCAGTCGCATCGTCGTCGGGGCAAGGGCCACGCGCAGGGCCTGCCGACGCGGCCACGGCAGTGGCCCGAAGAGCTGGTCGAGGGCGAACCCGTCACCGCGCGCGGTGGCCGCCGCAGCGGTGGGCCGCAGATAGGCGTGGGTCTCGCGCCAGGCCGCGCGGTGGCTGAAGTCGCGGCCCCCATAACGCGCCACCAGGTCCGCGAACGCCGCGCGGTCGGCGCCGGATGTCAAGTGCCGTACGCCGACCTCGGCGCCGCGGGCCGCGCCGCGGCCCGACGGGGTCGCCAGGCCGTCCAGGAGGGCGGGGCGGACCGGGTGGGGGCGGTAGGGGGCCCGGTTGGTGCGGCGCGCCCTCGCGGCGGTGCGCAGGGCCGCCAGCTCCCCGGCCCCCTCCGCCGTCCCGGCCGTGGACCGCAGCCGCGCGACGCACAGGGCCGCCCAGGTGCGGGGCCAGTCGGTGCCGGGCAGCCGTAAGCCGGTCACCGGCTCGCCCTCCGCGGGGCCCGCCGCGAAGCGCAGGGCGTCCACGGTCCAGCCCTGGGCGTCGAGGGCCCGCAGCAGGAACTGCCCGTACAGGCCGCAGCTCAGCAGCATCTCGACGGCGTGGGCGGGCAGCGCGCGCAGACCGCGGTCCCGGTCGAGCCCGAGTACGAGGTACTGACACGTTCCCTCGGCGCCCTCTCCTCCGGGCGGTTCGCCGCCGCCCTCCTCCAGCAGCCGCGCCGCCGCCGTCCGCGACTCGGGGCCGCGTGCCCACGCGAGCGCCCAGGGCTGGCAGTTGTGCGACGAGGGACTGAGCACGGCGATCCGGGCCGCCGTGTCCAGGGCGTCGGCGAACCGGACGGTTTCGGCGGGGGCGGAGCGGGGGGCCCGGTTCGTGGTCATCGTCGTGTTCTCCTCAACTCCACACGAGGGCGAGGGAGTAGCCGTCGACCTCTTTGGCCCAGCTGTCCAGGCGGGCGGCGTTCGCGGTGGGGGCGTAGCGGCGCAGTCCGGGGCCCGGGCGCCAGGAGAAGCGGCCGTCGGCGCGCCAGGCGGTGAGTTCGACATCCCGGGTGTCGACGCGCAGGCCGAAGCCGAAGTGTTTGAGCACGGCCTCCTTGCAGGCCCAGCGCAGCGAGAGCGGCATGGTGGCGAGCAGAGGGCAGCCGGAGGCGGTCGGGGTCAGGAGCTCGGCGAGCGCCCGGGGCACCTGGCGGGTGCGTTCCAGGTCGATGCCGAGTGTACGGGGGCCGCAGGCGGCCACGGCCAGGTCGCCTGAGTGGGTGAGGCCGACCTCCACCGGCGCGTTCACCGTGGGCTTGCCCGCCCTGATGCCCCGGGGCACCGTGTCCACGCGCACGTCCCTGGTGGGGACGTGCGCGCCGTCGTGGCGGCGCAGATACGCGCTGACGCCGTGCTTGAGGGCGAGGCGCCCGGCCGTCCACTCCACGCGCCGCTTGGGTACGGGGAGTTCGGCGGCCCGGGCCGCCTCGTCGGCGGACAGGTGCCTGGCCCGGATCGCGGTGCGGTCCGCTTCGTCGCGGGCCCGCATCCAGGCGATGGACACCACGGCCAGGGTCAGGGGGCCGCGGACATGGGTTATTCGCAGCGGGCGGGCGGGGTCGAGGGTCACGCCGTCGTCGAGAGCGGGCGCCGCGGTACGCGCGAGGAGGGCCATGGGCTCAGCGGTCCACCGGGGGCGGAAGCAGGAAGGGGTAGGGCTTGCGCCGCACGGTGCGGTGCCAGAACCGGTCGACGGCGCGCAGCCGCTGGATCAGCTCCCACATCCGGGCGTCGCCCCGGTAGTACGCGGCGACCTCGTCGGCGGTGAGCGGCTTCTCCAGGCGGGCGTTGGCCTGTTCGAGGAAGGCGGGAATCAGGGCGTCGAGGCGTTCCTTGTGGAGGTTGCCGAGGAAGTCGAGCAGTACGCCGCGCGTCTCGTAGAACTTGTCGAAGACCGACTTGGTCATGGAGACGCGTACGGCGTCGCGCAAGATCCACGGCAGCGAGGTGAAGAAGAGCCGCACGTCGAGGCGTTCGCGGCCGCGGGCGTCACGCATCAGCGGCGTGGTGACGTCCAGGTAGGTCAGCTCGCCGCCCATGTCCATCCAGTTGGAGGCCTGCGCGTCGAGGCCGAGGCCGGGGTGTACGGCGGCGTCGACGCCGTCGAGGAAGCGGGCGAAGAAGTTCTTCGCCCAGGTCTCGTCCCGGGTGTGGAGCAGCCGCGAACACAGCCGCTCATGCGGGAGTTCGCGCTGCACGCAGTAGGCGATGACGCGCCCGCCGGGCCCCCGGGTGTGCCACACCTCGGTGGGGGCCACGGTGAGGCCGCGTTCGGTCAGGAGGCGCAAGTACTCGTCGAGGGAGTGGCGGTAGCGGTCGAAGCGGTCCTGGCCGGGGAAGGCGGGCAGCCGTTTGCAGGCGAAGGACCCCTCGGGGGTGCGGAGCCGCAGGACGAGGGTGATCTCACCGTAGCCCAGCACGTCGAGGGCGTCGCGGGCGCTGTGGGCGCTGTGGGCGCTGTGGGCGCCGCGGTGGTCGTCGGGGGCGCGCAGGGCGTCCTGAACCTGTGTCTCCAGGCGCGCCAGAGCGGTGTGCGGGACCGTGAAGGTCATGGGGTGCCTAACTCTCGGCGCGGGTCGTTCCGGTGGCCGGCGGCCCAGGGCCGCCTCACGCCGCGGTCACCACGAGCACGGCGTTCTGGCCCCCGAAGCCGAAGGAGTTGCTGACGGCGGCGTCGAGCCGTCGCTCGCGCGGGGCGCCCGCGACGATGTCCAGTTCGACGTCGGGGCCCTGGTGGCACAGGTTGGCGGTCGGCGGCACCCTGCCGTGCTGTACGGCGAGCACGGTGAGCGCCGCCTCGATGGCGCCCGCGGCACCCAGGGTGTGGCCGAGCACGCCCTTGGTGGAGGTGACCGCGGGGCCCGCGCCCAGGAACTTGCGAAGGACCGCTGCCTCGGCCGCGTCGTTGAGCGGTGTGGACGTGCCGTGCGCGTTCACATGGTCGACCTCGTCCGGCATGACGCCCGCCCGCGCGAGCGCCGTACGCAGCGCCAGGAGCACTCCGGTGCCCCGCGGGTCCGGTGCCGTCATGTGGTGGGCGTCGGCCGACGCGCCGTACCCGGCGATGCGGGCCCGTACGGTGGCGCCGCGCGCGCGGGCGTCGGCCGCCCGTTCGAGGACGAGCATGCCGCTGCCCTCGCCGATGACGAATCCGTCCCGGTCCCGATCGAAGGGGCGGGAGGCGGCGGCGGGTTCGCCGGTCCGCCGCGAGAGGGCGCCCATCTGCGCGAAGCCGGACACCATCAGCGGGGTCACACCGGCCTCGCCGCCACCCGCGACCACCACGTCGCAACTGCCGTCGCGGAGCAGGGCGAGCGCCGTGCCGACGGCGGTGGCGCCGGAAGCGCAGGCCGTGGCCGTCACCAGGTTGGGTCCTGTCGCGCCCAGGTCCATGGCGAGGTGTCCGGCGACCATGTTCGGCACCAGCATGGGGATCAGGAGGGCCGAGACCGCCTGCGGTCCTTCGTCGAGCATGCGGCGGTGCTGCGTCTCCCAGGTGGCGACGCCGCCGAGGCCGCAGCCCACGACGACGCCCACCCGGGCCCCGTCCCACGTACGCGGATCGAGCCCGCTGTCCGCGACGGCCTCGCGCGCGGCGGCCAGCGACAGCTGGATGAACCGATCGTGCGCCAGGGCGCTGCGCCGGCCGACGTGCTCGCGGGCGGAGAAGCCCGGCACGGTGCAGGAGATGTCGACGGGGAGCCCCGCGAGGCGCGGGTCCCTCGCGGCGGTGGAGCGGCCCGCGCACACCCCCGCCCAGGTGGCGTCCACACCGATGCCCGCTGCCGTGACAAGGCCGAGGCCGGTGACGGCGATGGCGGCGGTGCTCTCGGTGGCGGCGGTGTCGGGCTTGTCGGCGACGGGCGGTGCCGCGTCATCGCCGACGGCCGCGCCCGGTTCCTTCCGGATGGCCCTGCCGTACCTCGTGCTCATCGAATGCGCCCCACCTCTCCGGTCGCTTGAGGTCGAGTCTGCGGGCCGTGCCTGACCGGTCACGCCGCCGGACGCTGACCGATGGCTGACCACACGGGCTTCGAGGAGGGCCGCGGCGGCGCTCCCGGCCCGATCAGCGTGCCGTCAGCGAGCCGTCAGCTTCCGTGACCGTGTCCTGTCAGCCCGCCCCGCGACACTCGATGTGTACCGCACGGTTGCACCGCGATGCCTCCGACACCGCGGCACGCACCCGGGCCGCGCCCGGGCCGCCGCCATCCGAGCCGTAAGCCGGCAACCAGCAACCGCTCAGCACCACTACACCAGCGTCCTGCCATCCGGGAGACCGAGGAGCACGCGTGACCGCACCCCCACCGAGTCAGCCGCCACCGCAGCGAGCCGCGGTCCTCAGCGGGGTCGGCGGCTGTCTGCCGCCGACCGTCGTCAGCAACGACGAGCTCGCCGCGCGTCTCGACAGCTCCGACGCGTGGATCCGGTCCCGCACCGGCATCCGGCAGCGGTACTTCGCCGCACCCGGCACCGCCACCTCCGACCTGGCCGTCGGCGCCGGCGCCAAGGCCCTCAAGTCGTCCGGCACGCCCGTCGTGGACGCCGTGCTGCTCGCCACCACCACGCCGGACCGGCCGTGCCCGGGGACCGCGCCCGCCGTCGCGGCGCGCCTCGGCCTGACCGGCACCGCCGCCTTCGACGTGTCCGCGGTCTGTACGGGCTTCGTGTACGCCCTCGCCACCGCGGCCGGTCTGATCGCCACCGGTTCCGCCGACCGTGTCCTGGTGATCGGCGCGGAGACGTTCTCCACGCTGCTCGACCCCGGGGACCGGTCCACCGCGGTGATCTTCGGTGACGGCGCGGGCGCTGTGGTCCTGCGCGCCGGCGACCCCGCGGAGCCGGGCGCGCTCGGACCGTTCGACCTGGGCAGCGACGGCGGCAGGGAGGACCTGATCACGGTGCCCGCGGGCGGGTCGCGGCAGCGTCTTTCGGGCGTACCGCCGCGGCCGGCGGACCGCTACTTCGCCATGGACGGCAAGGAGGTGTTCCGGCACGCGGTGCAGCGCATGTCCGCGTCGGCGCGGGCGGTCCTGGACCGCGCCGGATGGGCGCCGGAGGACGTCGACCACCTGGTCGGACACCAGGCCAATCTGCGCATCACCAACCATGTGGCCGACGAGGTCGGCATCCCGCGGCCGCGCTGCTTCAGCAACATCGCCGACGTCGGCAACACCGCGGCCGCGTCCATCCCCCTCGCCCTTGACCAGGCCCACAACGACGGCGTCCTGCGGTCGGGCGGACGGGTGCTGCTCACCGCGTTCGGCGGCGGGCTCACCTGGGGGTCGACGGTGCTGACCTGGCCGCGGCTCGACCGCGGCTGAGGACTCGACCGCCATCCGAGGACTCGACCGGCGGCTGCGGACCGCAGCCGGGGCCGGTCGCGCGACAGAGCAGAAGGAGAACCGCATGAGCCAGACACGTAGGACGAGCGAGACGAGCGAGACGTACGGCAGGCTGGTCGATCTGCTGGTCGACCGGTTCGAGGTGGACCGCGCGGAGGTCGCCCCGGACACCAGGTTCGAGGACCTCGACATGGACTCGCTGTTCCTGGTCGAGCTGCTCCTCGTCATCCAGTCCGAGTTCAAGGTCGACATCGGTGAGGACGCGGCGACCCCGGGCGACACGGTCGCGGCGGTCGCCGCACTCATCGAGGGCCGGCGCCCCCTCGCGAGCCCGGGCGCCGGTGCGGCGTCGGCCGCCGGAGACCGGGCGTAGGGCGGCCATGACCACCGAAGAGTCGATCATCAACTACATCGCCGACGTCTGGCTCGACGGCGACACCGAAGGCCTCGACGCCCAACTCCCCATCGCCGACCTGAACATCATCGACTCGGCCGGGATCTTCGACCTGGTGCACTACTTGCAGAGCGACTTCCGCGTCACCGTTCCGCTGCAGGAGATCTCCCCGGCGAACTTCCGGACCGTCGACTCGATCGCCGCACTCGTCGAACGGCTGCGGGCCAAAGGAGAGAGCGTGCGATGACCGACGTCACGGACACCACGGCCCCACCCGTAACCGACCCCCATGTCTCCCACGGCCACGACGGCGCCGCCGTGCAGCGGCAGATCGTGGACATCGTGGCCTCGCGGACCCTGTACGACGAGTCGTACCTGCTGCCCGACAGCCACTTCGAGGCCGAGCTCGGCATCGACTCCGTGATCCATGAGTCGATCCTCGCCCTGGTGCGGGAACGCTTCGCGCTCGCCGCGCCGCTGCCCGCGGGCCTGGCGACCATCGGTGAACTGACCGCCGCCGTGCGGGCCGCGCTCCCGGGCCCCCGCCCCGAGCCGAACGGCCCGCCCGCACCGGCCGCACACGACGACGACCCCCTCGTCGAAGCCGTCCTCCGCGCCGCCATGCACCACACGCAGTACCGGCGCGACCAACTGGCCCTCGACGCCGACTTCGAGGGCGAGCTCGGCGTCGACTCCGTGGTCCTCGTGTCGATCGTGGCCGACTGCGCCCGCGAACTCGGCCTGCCCGACAACCTCGCGGGCACGCTCACCGCGCCGACACTGCGCGATCTGATCTCCGCACTGCGCGATCACATCTCCGCGACGGCCGCAGGGGAGCAGCGGCCCGCGGACGAGGGGACGCCCTGGGACAGCCGGTCCATGAAGGACTTCGTGGAGGAGCGTGACGGCGACCTCTTCGCCAAGACCCGCAGCTTCCGTTCCCATCTGCGTGGCCGCGAGGCCGAACGCCTCTACTGGTATGGCATGCCGCTGCACTCCCGCTGCGGCAGCCGCGCGGTCATCCTGGACGAACACACCGGCCGCAAGCGCGAGTTCCTGATGTTCGCCTCCAACAACTACCTCGGGGTCGCCAACCACCCGAAGGTGATCGAGGCAGTCTGCGACGCCACCCGCACCTTCGGCGCGACACACACAGGATCGCGTTTCATCGGCGGCACGAACATGCTGCACAAGGAGCTGGAACGGCGCCTCGCCGCGTTCAAGGGCCGGCCGGCCTGCATCGTCTTCCCGGGTGGGTACGCAGCCAACCTCGGCACCATCTCCGCCCTCGTCAAGAGCTACGACACGCTGGTCGTCGACAAGCTCAACCATATGAGCATCGTCGACGGCGCCCGCCTCGCGGGCTCCGCCCGCAAGATCTACCAGCACAACGACATGGCGGACCTGGAGCGCATCCTCAAGCGCTGCGACGACCGCGGCACCGGCAAACTCATCGTCGCCGACGGCGTGTTCAGCATGCACGGCGACATCTGCGACCTGCCCGAGATCGTCAGGCTCGGCCGTGACTACGGCGCCCGCGTCATGATCGACGACGCGCACGCCACGGGTGTGCTCGGCGAGCGCGGCTCGGGCACGGCCGAGCACTTCGGCCTCAAGGGTGAGGTCGATCTGGAGCTCGGCACCATGAGCAAGTCCCTGGCAGGCATGGGCGGTTTCGTCGTCGGCGAGGAGGAGGTCGTCGAGTACCTGCGGTACTACGCCAGTTCGTACGTGTTCGCCGCCAACATCCCCGCCGGGGTCGCCGCCGGGCTCATCGCCTCCCTCGACGTCATCGAGGCGGAGCCGGAGCGGCTCGTCCGGCTCTGGTCCAACATCCGCTTCCTGCACCGGCAGCTCGCTGACGCGGGCTTCGACCTGGAGAACACCGAGAGCGCCATCCTGCCGCTCGTCATCGGCGACGAGCGCAGGGCCCTGGAGATGGGCAGGGCCGTACGGGCCCGCGGCCTGTTCTGCCAGACGGTGGTGTTCCCCGGGGTGCCTCTCGGTGACGCGCGGCTGCGGGTCAGTGTGACCTGCGAACACACCAGGGAGGACCTGGAGACGGCCGCGGGCGTCTTCGTCGAGGCCGCCCGCGAGACCGGCGTCCTGCCGTCGGCCGGGTGAGCGCGATGACCTTCCCTACGCGGGACCTGTTCCGGTCCACCCCCGCCACCACTCCCCCTGGCCCCTCCGATCTCCCCGCTCCCTCCGAGCAGGCCCGGTCCGCCCGCACCTCACTGTCCGATGTCGCGCTCATCCGCAAGCCGTGGCCGCAGGACGCCGGGCAGTCGGCGCGGCCCGCCTTCGTGGGGCCCGGCGCCTGCACGTACGGCGAGCTTGCCGCGGAGGTCGCCGCGGTCGCCTCGGGGCTGCTCGGGCTCGGCGCCGAGGTCGGCGACCGGGTGGCGATCTGGGCGGACAAGCAGCCGCGCTACGCGCAGGCGGTCCTCGCCGCGCTGCACGTGGGCTGCGCGTATGTGCCGCTGGACGGCGGGCAGCCGGTGGCGCGGGTGCGGACGATCCTGGCGGACGCCGAACCCGTCGTACTCGTCACGGACAGCCGACGCCTGGCCGCCCTCGCCGACCGCCCGCTCCCCGCGTCGGTTCGGGCGGTCGTGCTCACGGACGACGAGCCACCGCGCCCGGGCGGCGGCCAGGACGCGTCCCGGCGCCCGGCTCCGTTCGGCGGGGCGTCTCGCGCGCCCGCCGTGCACGGTTGGTCCGCGTTCACCTCGAACGCCGCGGGCCACGTCGTCCTGCTGCCGTCACTGGAGCGCGACGACCTGGCCGCGCTCTTGTACACATCGGGGTCGACAGGAACCCCCAAGGGTGTCCGCATCTCGTACCGCAATCTCGCGTGCTTCATCCGGTGGGCGCGCGACGAGCTCGACGTCGGGCCCGGCGACGTGTTCGCGGGCCACGCCTCTTTCAACTTCGACCTGTCGACCTTCGACCTGTTCACGGCCCTGTCGGCGGGCGCGAGCCTGTGGATCGTGCCGGACGCGGCGACCCGGGACGTGGGCGCGCTCGCCGCGGGCATCCGCGAACACGGCGTCAGCGTCTGGTACTCGGTGCCGTCCGTGCTGCATCTGCTCACGGTCTCGGACGCGCTCACCGCGGACGCCGCCCGGAGCCTGCGGTACGTCCTGTTCGCGGGCGAGGTGTTCCCGATGCCGCAGTTGCGCGCGCTCGCGGCCCGGCTCGCGCCGGACACCGGGCTCTACAACCTGTACGGGCCCACCGAGACGAACGTGTGCACGTACCACCGGGTGCGCCCGGAGGACCTGGCGCGGCACGAGCCCGTGCCCATCGGCACCCCGCTGCCCGGCGCCAAGGTGTCCGTCGTCGACGACGCGGGCCGGGTGCTCACCGGGCCCGACGCGTTCGGGGAACTCGTCGTCGAGGGCGACTGCGTCACCCCCGGATACTGGCGCCGCGAGTCCGAGCCCGCGGCGGCCGGGCACCGCCAGGGCCGCCACGCCACCGGCGACCTGGTGGGCCTCGACGATGGCGCCCTCGTGTACCGGGGCCGCAAGGACCGCATGGTGAAACTGGCCGGGCACCGCGTGGAACTGGGCGAGATCGAGGCGGCCGTGCTGCGGCACCCCGGCATCGCGCACGCCGCGGTCGTCGTCGACAGCGGCACCGGCACCGGCACCGGGAGCAGCGACCTCTCGGGGGTCGCCCTCTACTTCACCCTCAGCGGCAGCACCCCGCGGCCCGGACTCATCGAGCTCAAACGGCACTGCGCGCGCTACCTGCCCCGCTACATGGTGCCGCGCACGGCCACCTGCCTCGACGAGCTGCCGCGCAACGCCAACGGCAAGACCGACTACCAGCGCCTCGGCGGCGCGGCGCCCGCGTCCGCCACCGCCCCGCGCGCCGTGCCCGGCAAGTGACGGAGACGTACATGACCCAAGGCCCGAGCGAGAACCACCGCCGTGGCGACGCGCCGCGGACCCTCGTCGCCGTGCTTCGCCGGCACGCCGAGCACCGGCCGGACACCCTCGCCTACCGCTTCCTGAGCGGCACCGAGGCCCCCGGCCCAGCGGGCGGCCCCGACCCAGCGGACGGCCCCGGCGCCGAGCACTCCTGGACCTTCGCCGAACTCGACCTCCAGGCCCGCCGCGTGGCCGCCCTGCTGCAGCGCGAGGGCGCGGCGGGCGAGCCGGTGCTGCTCCTGCACCCGCCCGGGCTCGACTACATCGCCGCCTTCCTCGGGTGTCTGTACGCGGGGTCCTTCGCCGTGCCCGCGTACCCGCCGGACACCCGCCGCTTCGGGCAGACCATGCCGCGGCTCGCCGCGATCGCGCGGGACTCGCGGGCCACGCACGCGCTCACCACCGGCGACCTGTCCCGGTTCGCGGGCGACCGCAGGAACGAGCTGGCCGCGCTCGGGCTCGGCGGGCTGCGCTGGCTGGTGACGGGCGGGCCCGACGGTGCTTGCGCGCCGGGTGCCGGGGGCGGCGGGCCTGACGGGCGGGGAGCCGTGCACGCGGACGACTGGCGCGAACCCGAACTGACCGGCGACTCGCTGGCGTTCCTCCAGTACACCTCCGGCTCGACGTCCGCGCCCAAGGGCGTCATGGTCGGCCACGGCAATCTGCTGCACAACCTCTCCGCCATCCACCGGAGGCTGGCGCACGACACCGCGTCCGAGATGGTGTCGTGGCTTCCCCCGTACCACGACATGGGGCTGATCGGCGGCATCCTGTCGCCCCTGTACGGCGGGTTCCCCGCGCATCTGATGTCCCCGATGTCCTTCGTGCGCCGCCCCCTGCTGTGGCTCCGGGCCCTGTCCGAGACACGCGCTTCGACCAGCGTCGCCCCTGACTTCGGCTTCGAGGCGTGCGTCGGGCGGATCACCGACGAGGAGCGTGACCGGCTCGACCTGAGCCACTGGCGCCTCGCCCTGAACGGGGCGGAGCCGGTGCGCGCGGACACCCTGGACCGGTTCACCGAGCGGTTCGCGCCGTGCGGGTTCCGGCGCGCCGCGCTGCTGCCCTGCTACGGCCTCGCCGAAGCCACCCTGATGGTGACCGGCGTACGCGCCCACGAGGCCCCCGTCGTCGGGGAGTTCGACACCGCGGCGCTCGGCGCGGGACACGCGACCCCGGCCACGGGGAGCCGTGTCACCCGGATCGTGGGCTGCGGTCCCGCGGTGCCGGGCCTCGACGTGGCGGTCGTGGACCCGCGGACGCGGCGCCGGATCGCGGGCGAGGGCACGATCGGCGAAGTGTGGATCGCGGGCGGCAGCGTGGCCCGCGGCTACTGGCGCCGCCCCGAGGCCACCGAGGCGACGTTCCGCGCCCTCCTGGACGGGGAGGACGACAGTGCGGGCAGCAGGAGCGGCACTCCGTATCTGCGCACGGGTGACCTGGGCTTCCTGCGCGACGGACAGCTCCACGTCGTCGGCCGCACCAAGGACGTCGTCATCGTCCAGGGCCGCAACCACTACCCCCACGACATCGAACGCACCGTGGAGCGCGCGGAGCCCGCCGTCCGCAAGGGCTGCGGTGCGGCCTTCGCCGTCGAGGTGGACGGCGCCGAGCGCCTCGTGGTCGCGTACGAGATCGACAGCCGGCGGGCCGACGACGCGCCGGGCCTGCTCGCGCGGCTGCGGTCCGCGATCGCGGACGAGCACGAGGTCGCACCGCACGCAGTCGTCCTGCTGAAGCGGTCCACGGTGCACAGGACCACCAGCGGCAAGATCCAGCGGCAGGCCTGCCGGCAGGACTTCCTCGACCTCGGCCTGAAGGTGGTGGCGGCCAGCGTCGCCCGCGACACACCACCACCACCCGCCCCGGTGGCCGTCCCGTCGCCGCGGCAGCCGGTGGGCGCGGCGGTCGAGGAGGTCCTGCGCACCTATGCCGACATCGACGGCGGCGTCCCGGACGCGACCACGCACACCTTCGCCGAGCTCGGCCTCGGCTACCAGGATCTGTTGTCCCTGGTGGGCGAGTTGGAGCAGCGGCACGGCGTCGCGATCCCGGTCGGGGAGCTGCTCGTACGGCCGCGCGTCGACACGCTGACGGGGCTGCTCACCACCCGGGGCCCCGCGGGCGCCGTCTGGGGTCCCGAAGCCGTTCAGGACTGGCTGACCGCCCGTGTCGCCGAACGCCTCGGGCTGACCGCGGCGGCGGTGGACCCGGCCCTGCCGCTCGCGTCTCTCGGCCTGGACTCCAAGCAGGCCGTGGCGGTCCTCGCGGAGCTGAGCGCCCGCACCGGCCACGAGATCCCCGCGACCGTGGTCTTCGACCACCCGACGATCCGGGCGATCGCCGCCCACCTCGCCACCACCGGCGCGGAGTCCGCCCCGGCGCCGCACACCACCGTGCCCGCGCGGTCCGCCACGGCCTCTTCGTGCACTCGGACCACACCGACCACACCGAGCACACCGACCGGGGAGCATCCCGAACAGCTCCGACAGCCCCTGCCCGACGGCGGCGGGCACGAGCCGATCGCCGTCGTCGGCATCGGCTGCCGCTTCCCCGGGGCGCCGGACCCGGACAGCTACTGGCAGCTGCTGCGCGACGGCCGCGACGCGATCACCGAGGTGCCGCGGGACCGCTGGGACGCCGGACAGGTCGCCGCGCCCGACTTCGGCGGGTTCCTCGACGGCGTCGAGGAGTTCGACGCCCGGTTCTTCGGCCTGTCGGCGCGCGAGGCCGTCCGGATGGACCCGCAGCAGCGGCTGCTCCTGGAGACCGCCTGGCAGACCCTGGAGGACGCGGGCAGCGACCCGACGTCGCTCGCGGGCAGCGACACCGGCGTGTTCGTCGGCATCAGCAGCCACGACTACGCCGAGCTGGTGATGGGCCGCCTGGACACCGTCGACGTGCACGGCGCCACCGGCAACGCGCACGCCGTCGCCGCCGGCCGGCTGTCCTACGCGCTCGACCTGCGCGGCCCGAGCCTCGCCCTGGACACGGCGTGCTCGTCGTCCCTGACGGCCGTCCACCTGGCGTGCGACAGCCTGCGCAGGGGCGAGTGCTCCCTGGCGCTCGCGGGCGGTGTGAACCTGATGCTGACGCCCGGCCTCTCGGTGGCGTTCGCCGACGGCGGGATGCTGTCGGCCGACGGGCGCTGCCGTACGTTCGACGACGCCGCGGGCGGCTATGTGCGCGGCGAGGGCGCGGGCCTCGTCTGTCTGAAGCCGCTTGCGGCCGCCCTCGCCGACGGCGACCGCGTGCACGCCGTGATCAGAGGCTCGGCCACCGGCCACGGCGGCCGCAGCAACGGCCTCACCGCGCCCCGGGGCTCCGCCCAGCGCGCCGTCGTCGAAGAGGCCCTGGCGCGCGCCGGGCTGAGCGGCAAGGAAGTCGACTACGTCGAGGCACACGGCACGGGCACACCGCTCGGCGATCCGGTCGAGTGGGAGGGCATCACGGAGGCGTACGGCATGGGGCGGCCGGACGGCGCCCGGTGCCTGGTCGGCTCGGTGAAGACCAACATCGGGCACCTGGAGGCGGCCGCGGGCGTCGCGGGCCTCATCAAGGCGGCGCTCGTCGTACGGGAGCGCGAGGTGCCGCCGACGCTCCACCTGAGCACACCCAACCGGCGACTGGACTGGGACGGCGCGGGCCTCGACGTACCGACACGCCGTACGCCGCTGCCGCGGCGCGGGCCGGTGCGGGCGGCCGTCAGCTCCTTCGGGTTCGGCGGCGCCAACGCGCACGTCGTCCTGGAGTCACCGCCCGAGGCCAGGACCGCGCTTGCGACCGCGCGGCCGGTGCACGCCCTGTGCCTGTCGGGCCACACGCCGACCGCGCTGACCGCCCTGGCCCGGCGCTGGCGCACCCACCTGGCCGCCAGCCCGGAGGCGCCGGTGGCTGGCCTGTGCCGGTCCGCGGCGACCGGCAGGGCCCGGCTCGGGCACCGCGCGGTGATCGTCGGCGGGTCGGCCGAGGCGCTCGACGCGGGCCTGGAGGCGCTGGCGGCCGGTGCGGCGTCGACGGCCGTGGTGCGCGGCACGGCCGGGCACGGACCCGGGCCGCGCACGGCGTTCCTGTTCGGCGGCCAGGGCACGCAGTACCCGGGCATGGGCAAGGGCCTGTACGACACGCACCCGCCCTTCGCCCGCAGCATCGACCGGGCGGACGACGTGCTGCGGCCGCACCTCGGCGTGCCCCTGACCGAGCTGCTGTTCGCCGACGACGGCACCCGGCGGCTGCGCGCCACCCGCTACTGCCAGCCCGCGCTCGTGGCCCTGGAGGTCGCGCTCGCCGAGCTGTGGATGTCCCTGGGCGTGCGGCCGGCCGCCGTGCTCGGGCACAGCGTGGGCGCCTACGCCGCCGCGTGCGTGGCCGGGGCGATGACGTTCGACGACGCGCTGCTGCTCGCGGCGGTCCGCGGCAGGCTCATGGACGAACAGCCGGGCGACGGCGCGATGATCGCCTGCCTGGGTGACGCGTCGGTGGTGCGTGACGTCGCGGAACGGTACGGACCGCTGTCCGTGGCCGCCGTCAACTCGCCCACGCATCTGGTGCTGTCCGGTGGCCGCGCGGAGATCGAGCGGGCCCGAACGGCGCTCGCGGAACGCTCCGTCGTCGTCAAGCCCCTCGCCGTGTCGGGCGCCTTCCACTCGGCGCTCATGGCGGGGGCCGCGGAGCCGCTGCGCGAGGCCGCCCGTACCGTGCGCTTCGCCGAGCCCGTCGTCCCGTGGGTGTCGGACGCCACCGGTGAGACCGTCGGCCGCATCGACGGCGACGCCCTGGTGGACCATCTCCTCGGCACCGTGCGGTTCGCCGACGGCTTCGGCACGGTGCGGCGGCTCGGCTGCACCGCCTTCGTGGAAGTGGGCCCGCATCCGACACTGCTCGGGCTCGGCCGGTCGATGACGGCTTCCGGCACGGCGGAGTCCGGCCCGGACGCGGACCCGCTGCTGTGGCTGCCGTCGCTGCGGCGTGGCCGGGCCGGTGCGGTGCCGGGCGCCGCGGGTGACTGGGAGACGCTGCTCCAGTCCCTGGGGCGGCTGCACTGCGCGGGCGCCACGGTGGACTGGGCGGCCCTCGACGAAGGGCGGCGCGGCCCTGTCGTTCCGGTGCCGCACGCGGTGTTCGAGCGGGAGCGGTACTGGTTCACGCCGCCTCCGCCGGAAGAGGCGCCCGGGCTCGCCCTCGTACCACGGGAAGCAGGTCCCGTACCGCGGGAAGCAGGCCCCGCCCCGGACGCCCCGGACGCCCCGGACGCCCCACAGGAAGTGTTCGCGCAGGTGTCCCGCGTCTGCGGGCACCCCGTCGAGCACATCCCGCCCGAGGCGCGCCTCGGCGCCGACCTCGGCTTCGACTCGCTGATGCGTACGGAGCTGGAGCGAGCCCTGCAACGGCTGTTCCCGGGGCACTTGAACGGGAACCGCGAGCGGCTGCCCGAGGACCCGACGGTGGCGCAGCTCGCCGCGCTCCTCACGGGCGCCGCGCCCGTGCGTACCGGTGCCCTGCCGGTGCCCGCGCCCGCCGCTCCCGCGCCCGCCGCCCCCGCGGCGCCGGACACCACCGGCCCGCCCGTCCGGCAGGAGCGCGTCTTCGAGGAGTGGCCGGAGTACGCCGAGCTGCAGGGACGGCTCCGACAGGCCACCGCCGACGGGGACAACCCCTACGGGCGCACCCACGAGGGCTACAACGGCGGCAGGGCCGCCGTCGGCGGGCGTACCGTCCTCAACTTCTCCGCCTTCAACTACCTTGCCCTGTCCCACCATCCGCGTGTCCGGCGGGCAGCCCGCGAAGCCGTCGACCGGTACGGCACGTCCTGCTCGGCGACGCCGCTGCTGTTCGGCGAGACCCCGCTGCACCACGAACTGGACGCCGAGATCGCCTCGTTCCTCGGCACCGAGGCCGCCATCGTCTTCGCGGGCGGGCACGCCACGAACGTCGCCACCATCGGGCACCTCTTCGGCCCCGACGACCTGATCCTGCACGACGAGTGGATCCACGACAGCGCCGTGCGCGGCAGCGTCCTCTCGGGCGCGCGGCGGCTGCCCTTCCCGCACAACGACTGGCGGGCGCTCGACCGCGCGCTCACCGGGTCCCGGGCCCGCGCGCGTCGGGCCCTCGTCCTCGTCGAGGGCGCCTACAGCCAGGACGGGGACCTCCCCGACCTGCCGAAGTTCATCGACGTCAAGAACCGGCACGGCGCGCTCCTGATGGTCGACGAGGCCCACTCCCTCGGCGTGCTCGGGCGCACCGGGCGCGGCATCGGCGAGTACTTCGGCGTCGACCGCGCCGACGTCGACCTGTGGATGGGCACGCTCAGCAAGGCCGTCGGCAGCCTCGGCGGCTATGTCGCGGCGCGGCGAACGATCGTCGAGTACCTGAAGTTCACCGCGCCGCTGCACATCTTCAGCACCGGCACGTCGCCCGCCAACACCGCCGCCGCCCTGGAGGCGCTGCGGGTCCTGCGGGACGAACCGGAGCGTGTCGCCCGGCTGCGGCACCTCGCCGAGCACTTTCGCGACTCGGCGCGCGCCCGTGGCCTCGACATCGGCGTGTCGCGGGCATCGGCGGTGGTCCCGGTCGTCATCGGCGGCTGGGAGGAGACCATGGCGCTCTCCAACGCGCTGCTCCGCCTCGGCGTGAACGTGATGCCGATCGGATATCCGGCCGTGCCGCGCGACGAGTGCCGCCTGCGCTTCTTCATCAACGCCGACCACACCGAGGACGAACTCGACCGCGCACTGGACCTGTTGGGGCACGCAATGACGCAACGCAGGACGAACGGAACCGCACGCACCGGGCAGCGCCCCGGGACGGCTCCGGAGACGGTTCCCCAATGGGCACCCGAGGCGGCTCCCCAATCGGTACCCGAGGCGGCTCCGCAGACGCCACCCGGGACGGCAGCGCAGACGCCACCCGCAACCACGCCCCCCGCCCCCTCACCCGCCGTGGCACCGGCCCCCACCGCTCGGTTCGCCGCGCCCGACGTCCTGGTGGCGGGCGCGGCCGGGTTCATCGGCGGACACCTCACCCGGCGCCTCGCCGAACGCGGCCACCGCGTGCGGGCCCTCGTCCGGGCGGGCAGCGACCGCTCCGCCTTCGCGGGCGCCGACGTCGAGGTGGCCGTCGGGGACCTGGGCGATACGGACAGCCTGCGCCGGGCCGCCGCCGGGGTCCGGCACGTGTACAACTGCACGGGTCTGTCCGCGGACTGGGGCCCCTGGGCGGACTTCCGGCGCGTCAATGTCGACGGCAGCCGCAACCTCGTCGAAGCCGCGGTCCACGCGGGCTGCGTCGAGCGCTTCGTGCACGTCAGCACCACCGACGTGTACGGCTACCCGGTTCGCCCCTGCGGCGAGGACACCCCGCCGCGCGACATCGGGCTGCCCTACAACCGCAGCAAGCTCCTCGGCGAGCAGGCCGTGCGCGAGGCGGCGGCGCGCGCGGACCTGCCGCTGACCGTGGTGCGCCCGGTGAGCGTGTACGGGCCGCGCAGCAAGGACTTCGTCGTCGAGATCGCCACGCTGCTCCTGAGCAGGCAGATGGTCTACATCCGCGGCGGCGACGTCCCCGCGGGGCTGCTGTACGTGGCCGACGCGGCCGACGCCATGATCGCCGCCTGTGCGTCCACGAGCGCCGCGGGCGGCACCTACAACCTGCGCGACGCCGACCGCACCACCTGGCGCGAGTACGTCGAGGCCCTCGCCCGCGGGCTCGGGGTGAAGCCGCCCTTCCTGAGCCTGCCCACGCCGGTGGCGCGCGGCGTGGCGGCGCTGTCGGAGGGAATTTACGGGGCGCTGCGGCTCAAGGCTCGGCCGGTGCTCACCCGGCACGCGGTGCACCTCTTCGACCGCGACCAGTCGTACGCGATCGACCGTGCCCGCGACGACTTCGGCTTCAAGAGCGAGGGCGGCTTTGAGGAGGGCGTGCGGCTGACGCTCGCCTGGCTCGACACGCCCGAAGGCCGCGCCCGCGTCCCGCGCTGACATCCCCCAGCCGCGACCCCGCCCGCCCCGAGCCCGAGAGGAACCCGATGCCCCGCACCGAACGGCCGCAGGCCCGCCGCCGTGCGCCGGCCCACGCCTGGTTCACAGGCCCCGGCTTCGCGCCCGCGACCGGCGCCGCCGATACCGCGGGGCCCCGGCTGATCTGCTTCGGCTACGCGGGCGGCACCCCGTCCGTCTTCCGCGACTGGGCGGACAGGATCGGGCCCGGCGTCACCGTCGTACCCGTCCTGCTGCCCGGCCGTGGCCTGCGGAGCGACGAGGCCCCGTACACGGAGATGGCGGAACTGGCACGGGACGCGACCGAGGCCCTGGTCGCGGCCGGGCACACCGCCCCCGGGTCCTGGCACGTCTTCTTCGGGCACAGCATGGGCGCCCTGCTCGCCTACGAGGTCGCCTGTGCGCTGCGGGACCGGGGCCTTCCCGGGCCCCGGCACCTGTTCGTGTCCGGCAGCAAGGCGCCGCACCTGTACGGCGGCCCGGACGGCCAGGAGCTCGGCGACGACGTCCTGCGGCAACTCGTGCGCGACCTCGGCGCGCTGCGCCCCGACGACCGGGTGGGCAACGCCTACCTGGAGCGCAGACTGCCGGTGCTACGTGCCGACCTCGCGTTGTGCGCGCGCTACCGCTGGCGACCGCGCCGCCCGCTCGGCTGCCCGATGACGGCGTTCTCCGCGAGCCACGACCCGATCGCCCTGCCCGCCCAGGTGGAGGCGTGGCGGGCGTACACCGCCGCCTCCCTGCTGCACCACAGGGTGCGGGGCGGCCACTTCTACCTGAACGGACCCGCACGGCTTCCGCTCCTTCGTGAGCTGCGCGCCGAACTCACCCGTACCGCCGAGGAGAGGGAACCCTCATGGACCTACTGAGCCTGGCCAGGACCGTCAAGGGCCGGGCGCAGGAGCCGTTCACGGGCGTGGCCACGATGGCCAGGACCGTCGCGGACCCACGCCTTCCGCTGCTTCTCGTGCTCAATCGCACCCTGTTCACCCCGCTGTACCGGGCCTCGTTCCTCTCCGCGGCCGCGGGCTCCGGTGTGCTGCGCTGCATGGCGACACGCCCCTGCGACCTGGAGAGCATCGCCGAACACCTGGACACGGGCCCCGAGGAGCGGCAACGCCTTCGCGCCTGGCTGGACATCGGGGTGCGCCTCGGCGAACTCGACCGGCGCGAGGGCTGCTACCGGCTGAAGAGCCGTACCGCCAAGGCGCTCGCGCGGGTCGGCAACGACGCCGTCGCGGCGACCCTCGAAGAACTGCTCCGCTTCCATGTGCCGGCGCTGCGGGACGCCCCGCGGATGCTCCAGGGGGGCGGCCGGTTCGGTCTCTGTGACCAGGACGGCCTGGTCGTCGCGCGGTCGTCCCTGGTGGTGCGCGGCTTCGTCGAGGCGGCCGTGAGGAAGGCGCTACCGCGCACCGCACCGGTGCGGCTCCTGGAGGTCGGCTGCGGCAGCGGCGCCTACGTGCGGTACGCGGCGGAACTCAATCCGCGCCTGACCGCGCTCGCCGTCGACCTGCAGGCGGATGTCGCCGGGCAGGCGGCCAAGAACATGGCCCAATGGGGGCTCGCGGACCGCGTCGAGACCCGTCACGGCGACCTGCGCACACTCGACCTGCAACCGCAGTTCGACATCGTGACAATGCACAACAACATCTACTACTTCCCGCAGGACGAGCGCGCCGAGATCCTCGCGCGCGCCCGCTCCCTGCTCGCCCCCGGCGGCACGCTGCTGCTCACCTCCTCCTGCCGGGGCAGCGGCACCCTCGGCCTGGAAGTGCTCAACCTGTGGTTCGAGTACGCGCCGTTCGGCGGGCCCCTGCCGCGCGAGGACGAACTGCTCGGCCAGCTCCGCGAGGCCGGTTTCGACGACGTACGGGCCACGCGGGTGCTGCCAGGACAGGCCTTCCGCGCGTTCACCGGCAGGAACTCCGTGACGGGCCCGGCCGGGGCACCCCCGGCCCGCTCCGCCGCCACCACCACCGTCGAGAGGACCGGTTCATGACGACGAAAGCCACGACCGAGACCGGGGCCGACGCGACGACCGGGGCCGGGGGTGCGACCGGGGCCGGGGCCCAGGAGGCCCCTGTCGCGGCGGGCGCGGCTGCGCACGGGGACCTCGTGGCCGTGCTGGGGGACCCGCACACGGCGAGCCCCGACGAGCTCGGCGGCAAGGGCGCCCGGCTCGACGAGCTGATCCGGGCGGGGCTTCCGGTGCCGCCCGCGTTCTGTCTCACCACCGGGCTCTTCGAGCTGTTCCTGCGCGAGAGCGGCCTCACCGCCGAACTCCGCGCCGCCGGGGCCCGCTCCGCGCCACCGGCCGCCGTCCGCGAGGTGATCCTGGCCCGGGACATCCCGGAGCCCCTTGCCCGCACGGTCCTGGCGGCGTACGAGGCACTCGGCCGCCCGCGGGTCGCGGTGCGCTCCTCCGCGCCGCGCGAGGACTCCGCCGAGCGGTCCTTCGCCGGTCAGCACGACACGGTCCTCGATGTGTCCGGGGACGCGGCGCTGCTCGACGCGGTCAAGGTCTGCTGGGCGTCGCTGTGGTCGGACCGCGCCGCCGCCTACCGTGCCGGGGAGCCCGCGGGGGCCATCGCCGTCGTCGTGCAGGAGATGGTGCCCGCCGACGTCAGCGGGGTGCTCTTCACCGTCGACCCGATCGGCGGCAGGCCGCACCGCCTGGTGGTGGAGGCCTGCTGCGGTCTCGGCGAGGGCCTGGTGTCCGGCAGGGTCTCCAGCGACTTCTTCGTCGTGGACGACCGCACGCTCGACGTCGTCGAGGAACGCGTGCGCTACAAGGTCACCAAGTGCGCGCCGCTCGCGCCGGGACGCATCGGCGTGACGAAGGTCGACGCCGCCGACCGGGACACACCCTGCCTGACGCGCGACCAGCTCGCCGCCCTCGCCCGGCTCGCCCTCGACGTCCGGCACCGGTACGGCACGGAGCAGGACATCGAGTGGGCCATGCGCGACGGGGCGCTGTATCTGCTCCAGTCCCGCCCTATCACCACCCGGCCCCGGCCCGAGACCTCCGGCGACGCCCGCAGCCCCTACCTCCCTGAACGCCTCGAAGGGCAGCCGGACGCCGTGCGGCACGGCACCCTCTGGTCGCGCATGGACATCGGGGAGATCTTCGTCGGCCTGATGACCCCGCTCGGCCTGAGCTTCGCCCGCCACTACCAGGACCATGTGCACGGCGACTGCGCGGCGGCGCTCGGCGTGCGCGACACCGGTGACGTGGGCCTGCACATGGGCTTCCTCCAGGGCCACGTGTACCTCAACATCTCCTACACCTCCTACCTCCTCGGCCAGGCCCTGCCCACCCGCGACCAGCGGCACTTCACCCGCCGGTTCGTCAGCGAGGAGGTGGACCTGGCGACGTACGAGAACCCGTTCGGCACCTTCTGCGGCGGCATGCAGGACCTGCTCTCGGCCACGCACTGGCTGCGGACCACGGCGAACGAGATGCTGGTGATGAAGGGCCGCGCCCGCACCATGGTCGACGCCCGCCTCTACGAGTTCGACCGGGCCCGGCGCCTGGACCTGACCCGGATGGGCCGCCGCGAACTTCACGCCGAACTCAGCCGCTACCTGGACTACTTCCACGACGCGCACGTCGGCTACATGCCGTACTACATCAACGCGTTCGGCTTCTACGGCATCCTCACCGAGCTGTGCGCCCGCTGGCTCGGCTCCGCGGGCGACAACCTGCAGAACCGCATCAAGACCGACATGTCGAGCCTGCGCACGGTCGCCTCGGCGCAGGAGATCTGGGCCGTCGCCCAGGCCGCGAAGGCCAGGCCCCGGGTCATGGAGATCATCGAGGCGGCGCCCCTGGAGGAGGTCGTGGACCGGCTGCGCGCCGACCCGGACGGCGAGGCGTTCTGGCAGGCACAGATGGAGCCGTTCCTGCGCGCCAACGGCACCCGCGGCCGCCAGGAGATGGAACTCACCCACCAGCGCTGGATCGACGACCCCTCGTACATCTTCCAGATGATCCGCCGCTACGCCGCCGACGGCTTCACCGCCGACGACATCATGGGACGCAGCCGCGCCCGGCAGGAGGGCGACGCCCGGGAGGTCCTGAAGGAGCTGCCGCTGCCGCAGCGGGCCACCATCGAAGGCCTCATCTCGATGTACGCCCTGTGCAGCGAGCTGCGCGAGACCACCCGGATGTCGATGATCACGTCGATCTGGCTGGTCAGGAACGTCGTGTACGAGGTGGGGCGGCGGCTTGTCGATGAGGGGCTGCTGCACTCCCTGGACGAGGTGGCCTACCTCGACTTCGCCGACGTACGCGGCTATCTGGCCGGTGAGCTGCCCGCGCGTGCCGTGTTCCCGCGGGCGCGGACCGAGGAGCGGCGCCGGGTGCACGAGTACCGCAACCGGCTGCCGGAGCCGCCGCTCACCTTCGTCGGCGAACACGACAGCACGCGCGCGGTGCGGCCCGTGAAGGACGGGGCGCGCCTCGCGGGACTCGGATCGAGCCCCGGGCGGATCGTGGGCCGGGCCCGCATCGTCGAGGACCTGGTGTGGCAGGCCGACGAGTTCCAGGCCGGCGAGATCCTGGTCACCCGGCACACGGACGCCTCCTGGACACCGCTGTTCGCCATCGCCGGCGGGGTCGTCACGGACATCGGCTCGATGCTCTCGCACAGCTCGATCGTGTCCCGGGAGTTCAACGTGCCCTCGGTGGTCAACACCAAGTACGCCACGCAAGTGATCAACACCGGCGACATGGTCACGGTCGACGGCGACACCGGTGTCGTCGAGGTCGTGGAGGGCTGAGCGCCCCGCTCGCCGGGCCGGCACGCGAGGTACACGAGAGGAAGGCGAGACGTTCGAGATGATCCCGAACCAGTGGTATCCGATTCTGCGGACCGAAGACATCAAGGAGGACGCGCCCACCGGCGTGCGCCGCCTGGGCGAGGAACTCGTGCTCTGGCGCGACCTCGAGGGCAAGCTGGTGTGCCAGTCGGCGCGCTGCCCGCACAAGGGCGCGAACCTCGCCGACGGGCGCCTGGTGGGCAACTCGATCGCGTGCCCGTACCACGGCTTCCGGTTCAACACCGAAGGCGCCTGCCGGCACGTCCCCGCGCTCGGCGCCGACGGCCGCATCCCGGCGTCCCTGAAGATCGACACCTACGAGGTACGTGAGCAGCACGACCTGGTGTGGCTGTGGTGGGGCGACAAGCGCGAGGTCCTGCCGGACATCGCCCTCGCGCGCGAACTGGCGGAGCACCCGCGGCCGTACGAGACGATCACCTTCAGCCGTCCGGTGCACTACACGCGCTACATCGAGAGCCTGCTCGAGTTCTACCACGTGACGTTCGTGCACCGCGATCACTGGGCGAACATCATCGACTACACCTTCATGTACGGCAGTTGGCGCAAACTCTGGCTGGACGGCCGGGAGCGCTACATCGCCGCCAACAAGATCGTGAACCATCGCGTGGACGTCGAGGGCACGATCATCCGCAACACCTTCGACCAGTGCGAGGAGGGCAACCCCTCCAACATCTGGCACTTCGACCTCATCTACCAGGCACCGTGCATGACCCACGTACGCCAAGGTCTCCTGGAGGTCACGACCTGGCTGGTGCCGATCGACGAGCACAACACCCAGGCCATCATGCGGCTCTACGAGTATCCGCTGCTCAAGATGATGGTGCCGGTCAAGCGGTTGCGGCCGCCGATCCTGCGGTTGTCGCTGATGATGGAGCAGTACGTCCAGGACCGGCAGGACAACGACATCATGGCGCGGCAGGAACCGAAGGTCAGCGAGCGCGGCGTGAACAAGTTCATCGCCGTGGACGAGATGAATGCCAAGTTCCTGCAGATGCGGGACCGGTTGAAGGCGGAGGCACGCGCGGCGGCCGAGGCGCCTGTGACGTCTGTCGCGTCTGTGGCATCTGAGGAGCAGCCGGGGGCGGCGGCGGCTGGCCCAGCCGCGGGCCGGGGCCAGGAGGCGGCGCCCGCTCCGGCCCGTGTTCACGGTGACGCCGGCGGAAGCACCAAGGGCAGCTCCGGCGGCACCACCAACGGGAACGGCAAGGTGCCCGGCAGCAGCAATGGCAATGGCAGCGATGACCGGCGGGCCAGCAAAGGGGCCCGTGCGGGCGGCCTGAGCAAGAGCGCGCCCTGACCCCGGAGCGCGTTCCGGCGCCGCCTGCCGGGACGTGCGCGACGGGGCGTCAGCCTGGCCACCCGCAGCACCACCGGCGCCGGCGCGTCGCCGTCGTCGGTGTCGTCGGTGAGCCGCGCGGTCAGGCCGGCCCACCACTGCGGCCCCTCCTTGATGGCTGCCGCTTTCAAGGTGCGCGGGACGGCTCCGGCGTCCAGAAGGACGCGCCATTCCTGGGCGCCGAGTGCCAAGAACTCCAGTCCGGTGAGCCCAGCGACCTCCAGGGGGTCGGCCAGTGTGCCGGGCAAGGCGGTGAGAGTGCGCAGGCGGGGCAGTCCTGCGACCGGCGCGAGGCTGAACGGTGTGCCGTCCCAGGCGCCGATGGACAGGACTTCCAGGGCGGGATGGGCGGCGGCCTGGACAGTATCAAGGCAGCCGGTGCCGACCCGAGCGACGGCCGGAAACTTGTCTCCGCGGCGGTCACGGCGTTCCTCCCGCATCCGGCTCAGAACGAAATCGGTGAGTGAATCGGCCACGAGTTCGACACCGAGGCTCTGCTCGTGATCGACCAGGATGACCTGCCCGAAGTGTCCGGCCGGGCCGGGAGTCAGGTCGACGGCGAACTCATCGCCGCCGTTGCTTCCGAAGCCGATCCAGCCGGGTGAGCCGCCAGAGCCTGCACCGCGGCGTCGGGCGCGGTGCTGACCGCTTGCGTCGCGCCGAGGTCCCGGCCGGGGTGACGGGCTTCCGCATCGATGGCATACAGGTGTTCCAGCCTGGAGAGCTTGCAGCCGACCGCCTCGCCGGCGCGGTCTGCCGCCTCGAAGTCGTCGCCCGAGTCGACCCGTGTCACCCTGTAGAGCACCTTGAGCTCATCGGACAGGGTGACACCGAGGCGCGCTTCGGCGGCAGCGATCTCGTCTTCTTGCCCGTGCTGCGGCTCATCCTGGCTGATGGCTACCTTCCCGAGCCCTGGCTCCACCGTCCCAATCCGGCGCCCGGGGCATTGCCGGCCCCATCGGCGGATCCGTACGGTCTGCGCATGGTTGATCAGAGACCCCCCCTCGTCATCGGTATGCGATTTCGCGACCTGGGACTGGAGTTGCTGGAGCCGACGCTACGGGAACGGTTGCCCGACGCGATCGGCGCGCGCCGACAGGCCACCCAAGACGCGAACATCGGCCAACTAGAAGGTTGTGACCGCGCCTCCGTGAAGGATTGACTCGATGAGGTACAGCCCGGCGATGCATCTGCCCTAGCAGTCATGGAAGCGCTGCCGCAACGGTCTCCGGCGAGCGGATCCGGTTTCGGGTTCCGACGACGGGGATCAGGGCCCGGCCGGTCGCACGGAGGCAGTCGGCCAGTACTTCGGGCCGGTACTGCAGCTTCTTCAGCTTCCTGACCGCCCGCCACCCGGGCCCTGTGATCCGGAATGTACTGAAAGGGACGCTCTCGGTGGCCAGTTCGCTCTCGCCGAGACGTCGTGGGACGCGACTGTGAGACCGACCTGGCCGGAGTCGGTCGCTTCTGACGAGTGCTCGGAAGGTCTCTCTCACGCGTCCGGGCCGGTGTCGACGACGTCATCGCCGAAGGCGGCAGTAAGCGCCTTGGCGATCAGGTTGGGCAGTTCGGTCTGTCCATCGTCCTCGGCCCAGCGCACCAGTGCCGTGTGCCTCCAGCCACGCCACGGAAGCGCAGATACTCAGCGCCTCCCCTTTTCGCGTACATCGAATATTCGCGCGAACGTGCGACTCACCAATTAGAAAGCCACGAGCCTGTCACGGAAAATCACTTGCTGACCAGGGCTTTGCCGTGGCGGTGTATTGCATGGTCGTGGCCTCGCGGTATGGCTGTGCGGGGCTAGTGAGGGCACCCGAATCGCCTCCTGGAGGCGGCGATGGCATCCACCCTGCGGGTACTCACGCTCGGCGGCTACAGCATGCCGCCTGCCGTACCACTCCAACAGCGCCTGGTGGGACATTGGCCAAGCAGGGGGGGTAGCGATCAACACCCCACCCGAGCTGCAGCACCACTCACACCGGACGCGTGGCCTCCGGCGCCAACAGTGTCTCGTAGTGGGCGGACCGCTCGTCGAACCGCGCCAGGACGGCCCTTGCCTCGGCCGGGACATGCGCGACCTCATAGTCCGGGCCGGTGAACTCCCGGACGGCGCCGATCGAGTCGAACAGCATGATGGTGGAGAACTCGACCTCACCCCCATCGAGCGGACGCCGAAGCAGGTAGGCACCGTGGTAGCCGGCGAGCTTTCGCTCAGCGATGGCGGGCAGCACACGCGTGCTGACGATCGACTCGTACGCGTCGGCGTTCTCGGATGTCGTCCATCCCCGCCAGATTCGAACAATCATGCGCACAGATTACAGGTGCCGACGGGCAATCCACAGGTCCTCACAATTGCTCGTCGGCCTTCACCAGCCGACGAATTAGTCGAGCGCGTGGCGCTGTTGCTCCTCGCGGGCGATCTGCTGCGCAAGGAATTTCGCGCGACCGCTCCCACCTCATCATCCGACTGTGCCAAGCATTTCCCTTATCGGCAGACCGAACAGTGGCAGCGTCGATACGCGATCCGCCTCGGCGTCGGCGTCGGCGTCGGCGTCAAGGCCACCCTTCTCGCAAAACGTACGAGCTCACGGTTCACGCAGAAGCCGTTACCGAGGTCCGCCCCGCCCCGACCCGCACCCACGTGCAGCACGTCTGACCGCCATGGCCTGAAACCTCAGCCACTCTCACCAACTGGTACGACGTCACCCCATCGGGCCGCCCGGCGCCCCACTTCCGAACTCTCCGCAACCCAGCCGGGTCGCCAGCACCTGACCACCTACCAAGAGCACAACAGAGTCACGGCAAGAGCCGCCTTCACCTGTGGACCGATCCGTCCAGCCGGTCGTAGCGCGCCCGCACCCGGGCATAGCTCCACTCCCCCGCCGGCCACACCTCGAGTGCCGGGTTGAGCGGGTTGAGTGGGGGGGTGCGGTCCGGAAGTATTCACAGGGCGTCGCGTACGCGTGCGATGTCGTGCAGTGAGCTGCCGGCGATCAATCCCGCTCCGAGCAGGACGAGGGTCTCGTCCCCGGCTTTTGGCGTGCTGGGTGCGCGGCGGGTGACGACGTGGTGCAGTGCGCGCACGGTGAGGGCGGTGAGGACCAACCAGCCGGCCTGGGGGGCTGCGACCAGCAGGCCTGTGGCGAGCAGGACGCCCATCTGCCGGCCGGTGCCGCCGATCAGCTGGATGGCGGCTCCGGACAGGGCCCACAGGAACATGCGCAGCAGGTCTGTGCTGTCGCTGAGGCCGGTGTGCATGGTTGCGGTGTAGACCTTGGCCAGGGGCGGCAGGCGCCCTTGGGAGAAGAGGGGTTGCCACAGCAGGGCGACGGCAGTGAGGGCAACGGCGAAGCCGATGAGTTGGGAGAGGTACTGCTGACGGCGCCCCGCCTGTTCGTAGGGCAGCCAGGGGACGGTGTCGGCGCGCAGCAGCCAGCCGGCTTTGAGGTCGTAGCCCATGTCGGCGAAGGCGGGGCCGGTCGCGGCGACGTATCCCACCAGCAGAGCCAGGGCCAGGGGCGGCAGGTGCAGCAGCAGGCCCAGGAACAGGAAGATCAAGGTGACGGCGAAGGCTGGGAACCAGCCAGAGTGCATCGCCGCCAGGCCCACGATCAGCTGGTGCACCAGCGCTGCCGCCCCTGCGAGCAGAATCCATCCGGCGACAGCCACGGCGGGCATGCTGGTCGTGATCCCGCCCAGAAGGGCGACCAGGGCGGCACCGGCGGTGAACAGCACCAGTCCCTCGGTGAAACCGCGCCGCAGACGCCTCTCACCGACCGTACGTACGCCGGGGGTGAAAGCGTCCATGGTCCGCTCTCTGGTCTGCTCGGGGGTGGCGGCTGGTACGCGCCGTGGGTCTGGGCGGGTGCGGAGCAGGAGCAGGGCTTGGATGAGGGCGACGGTGCCGGCGCCGATCATCAGTCCGTGGGGGATGTAGGAAGCGTGCAGGTCGGTGTGGGTGAGAGTGGGCGCGTACTGGGCGATGAGCAGGCCGAGGCCGAACATACCCAGTGCCCAGGCGTTGCCCAGGAAGGCCACTCCGGCCGCGCTCATGGGCCACCCGCACAGGCTGCCCGCCACCCCAGCCACCGCTCCGACGCCCAGGGTCTTCGCTTTGCGCCCTCCCTTGTCTCCGGCCTCGATCGTCTGGGCCGCGGCAACCCCCGGGGGCCAGGCGCCGGAGGCCGGAAGCAGCCGGGAGTCGAAGACCCGGTAGAGCACCCAACTGTCGACGGCCAGCCCGATCACCGCCCCGCCCAGCAAGGGCCACACCAGGTCGGTGCGGCCCAGCAGGAAGGGGACGGCGATAGGCAGGATCAGGGAGTTGGCAGCGGCGAACGTGGCCCCCGAGACCGCCGACTGAACCAGGTTCTGTCGGTGTCGATCCCTCATCCTCGATAGAGCGGCCACAGGGATGCGGCCGATCAGCATGGCGATCAGCGCGCCGACGACAGCCGTGTTGCAGGCGACGCCCAGGCTCGTGATCAGAACAATGCCGATGACGGCACCCAGCCCCGACAGCAGCACGGTCATCACCAGAGTCAGCGGCTCGAACGCCGACGGATGCCGCCTACCGGTGATGACGGTGGTCTCAGGGCTTTCGCTCATGCCGGACAAGCCGGTACGTGAGACAGGCGCCGTCGGCGCGGACACCGGCACAGCCCATGCCGGACAGGCTCCCCTGCGGGCGCACACCGGTCGCCGGTTGCTGCGCTTCGCCGTCCTGCTGCTCGGAGGCCAGACCCGCCCGGCAGGCACGGCGGCACCTGAGTCCTGCTGTCAAAGCCCATGAACAACAAGGTCACTCATGCGTGCCGGGTGCCGCCCACCGGCCGTGCTGCAGATGGCTCAGCCCATCCTCTCGCCTACAGGGCGGGCCCGGGCGAACTTACCTCTGAAACTGGCGAACTTGCCCTGGAGGCCCTTCACCGCGGCGGGTCTGCCCCCACGCGGGGAGCCTCGGGGCATCTTATGGTGTTTTCTGTCGGTGATCGTATGATTCGGGTGAGATGGGATGAGGGCGCGAGGGTGGAGAGCGAGCTGGTGGACGTCGATCCCTGTAGCGACAACTGCGCCCGCATCCTGTCGGCAGGTGAGCACCTGGTCCTCATGGTCAGCCCCGGCAATCCCTACTTCTCCGTCTCCCGCCTGGCGATCCTGTTCCAGTGGGCCGCCCAGAACATCAAGCACGTCGACGTCGTGGTATCCGACCTGCAGATGACTGAAGCCACCTACCTCGCCCGGGGGCTTGCCGAGAACCAGGCCCGTAAGAAGGCCCGGGCGGATCTCCGGCAGATGGCCTCGCGTATCCGGCGTGCCCGGGACATGGTAAGCGCCCCCGATCTGCGGGTGAGCGAGTTCGGGGGCTGGACCGGCAACCCTGAGTACCGCCGAGCACACGCCTTCGCTCAGGAGGCTTTGCGGGACCCCGCATACCGTGCCCTCTACAGGGAGGGGACCCGGGAGGCCGCCAAGGCGAGGATGCCTGATGGCTGGGAGCCCACCGAACAGCAGATCACCGCCGGACTGATCCACAGCGAAAAGGCTTTGCCGTTCGTCATCAACGCCTCTGGGATCCTCGGAGCCTCACAAGCTGTCACCGCCTACAGCAGGCCGGCAGCACAGTTCACCTACTTCTTCACTGAAGGCTCCGCGTTCCGGGCGTTCTCCGGGCAGGGGTACATCGGCGTGCGCGCCCGCGAGCGAGAGGCGAAAGGATCCTCCAGCGGGAGACGGTGAAGGACGTTGCACCGATCGGACGCTGACCCGCAGATCCCTCGCGACCACCGAGCTCGGCTCGCCGCAGGCGAACCGCTCGGCCGCCGTCTGCCGGATGTCCTCGCGGAAAACCCGCCGCTCGTCCGTCAGACCGCCACCCCGCGGATACCTCATGACAATGGCGTACCGCGAGGATCAAGGCTTGTCAGCAGCTACGACTCCACGAGTTCAGGCTCAGTAACTCACCAACAAACGCCGTCGCAGGAGAAGACGGCAGAGCAGAGCGGGCCGACGAGGCCGCGGTAGCGACGAGCAGCAAGTACGGGGAGAACTGTCACGAGCTGCCCTCTTCGGACGGATGTTGCGGTGCGGCGACGACGAGGCCCGCGTAGGAGAAGCCCCCACCGAAGCCGAAGAGGAGAAGGGGCGCGCCGGGCGGGATCGAGTGCTGGTGGAGCAGTTTGGACAGAGCCAGGGGGATACTCGCTGCGGACGTGTTACCCGATTCCTGGACGTCGGTTGCGATGACCGCGTCTGTCAACTGAAGTTGGTCGGCAAGGTGCTCGACGATGCGGAGATTTGCCTGATGCGGGATGAACGCCGCGAGCTGGTCGGGGCGGAGGTTCGCGGCTTCCAACGCTTTTCTGGCGTGAGGGGCGGCTTCTGTGATCGCCCAGCGGAACACCTTGTGGCCTTCCTGAGCGAAAGTGCCCTCCGGGGCTTCAATGCGCGCCGCGTCGGCGAGGCCGGGCACGGTGCCCCAGACGATGGGTCCGAATGTGTCGTGCGCGCTCGCTCGGAGGACAACGGCACCTGCGCCATCACCGACGAGGATGCAGGTGGAGCGGTCGGTGAAGTCGGTGACGTCTGTCATCCGCTCGGCGCCGACTACGATGGCGGTGCGCGTGGCGCCGCCGGCGAGTAGTTGCCGGGCAGTCTCCAGTGCGTGGACGAATCCGGAGCAGGCGGCATTGACGTCGAATCCTGCTGCGTCCGTCAGGCCCAGGGACTCGATGACTCTCCCCGCCGTACTGGGTGAGCGGTTCACATTCGAGCAGGTCGCGACGATCACCAGGTCGACTTCTTCAGCATGGACACGGGCATCGGCGAGAGCAGCGCGGGCTGCCTCGGACGCCATGTCCGCAACGGACTCAGTGTCCGCGAAGCGCCGGCTGACGATCCCGACGCGCTGTCTGATCCATTCGTCGTTGGTATCGACCATGCGCGCGATCTCGTCGTTGCTCACCACCCGCGGGGGCTGAAAGTGGCCTACGCCCACGATTCGGGCTCCCGGCTGCGGCGACGACACAGTCATCTCAACTCTGCCTTTCTGCGTGTTTCGAGAACGGGACCTGCGGTGTTCCCGGGATGGGCGAAGGCGAGGCGCCAACTGGCCTCGCCCACCCTGTGGACGGGTTCCGGGGGAGGTTGAACGGGCCTTGTCAGTAGTCGAACTTCTCGAACCGCAGGTATTCACCTGCCGTCCATTCCAGGACCGACCTCCTCAGACCGGAACCTGTACACACATAGAACCGCCGCCGACCCGCTGTGATCTTGGTCAGAACGTCGTTCTTCTGGATGCGTCGGGTGCGTACCACTGTGCCGAGCCGGCGGATCCTGTCGATTTCTGCGTTCTGTTTCCCGTCGACCGATCGGGTCACGAACAGCTCCGTTACCGCTCCCAGACCGTCGACTTTTTCCAGGACGTCGACTGCTAGCGGCAGGTCATCCGCTTTCAGGCTCCAGAGGATTCTCATCCTCCGGCCGGAATCCAGCACGGGCTGCGCCTGCGCCATGAGAGGTGTGATTCCTACTCCAGCAGCCACCACGATGATGTCGTCATCGGTGCGCGACCCGCTGGCTACCTCGGCGTATCTCACCTCTTCTTCGCCACCGAAGCCCAAAACGGTAGCGGAAAGCTGTGCACCGGGATTCCATTTGGCCAGGAGTGACGTGACTGGCCCTTTCCTCCGGACAGTGATGTCGAATTCGACCTCGCTCAGCGGCCCACGGTGTTCCGTTCCTGCGGTGCATTCTTCAAGGGCTTCAAGTGCTTCACGGGTGGGAAGCGCTGGGCTCGAAATGGTGAAGGTCCTGATGTAATCGTCGTTGAGTGACCGGGGGTCGTGGTCGCGCATGTGTGACCATCCGCGATCGAGCGTGGCGGAGAAGTCAAGGGTGACGTGTTGCCCTGCGCGCCATGGTTCGAGCTGCTGGAACTCTGCGTTCGACTGTGGGGTGGACAGATCGGGGGCGAGTCGGAAGGTGTATCGCGAGATCGTCGGCGTCAGCTGGTGTGCGCGGATCAATGTCGCCGTCGCTTTCCCCACCGGTCGGCCGTCCGCGTCGACGTTGCCGGTTGAACCAGACTCCGCTCCGCTGATTTCGTGAGCCAACCTGCGTACCGGCGGGTTGTAGGGCGACTGGTCCAGCAGTTGCCCACGGAACGGCAGCCCGTCCTTCACGAATCGAGCTGCCTCCACCCGCACGCGGACAGCGAGCCTGCTGTGCGGGATCATGGATGTGGCGTCCGCGCGGGCCAAGATCTCTGCCCGTCCTGTCAGGTAGAGGACGTCGCCGGTTTCGAAGTCGGGAAAGGTAATTCCCACGACAGGGTCGGACTTGATGTTTCCCAATGTCTGGAAGAGGCGATTCCCTGAATACTCGGGATACACCAGGACGACACCGTCAGTGTCGGAGTTCGTGTGTACTCGCACGAACCCGGGAGCCCCGCCTCGGTTGTTGGTGTCCATGCTCTCAGCGCCGTGCCTGCTTGAGATGAAAAACAGGTCGGATTTGGCGATGAGTTGCACCGCCTCGGGCGGCAGTGGGAGCCGGTCGCTGACCAGGTGAGGAGATGCCTCATGAGGCTGGACTGTTTTCCTGTTGAGGTATTTCGGGCAGTTCCCCAGCGTCTCGTCCACGGCGAGGGCGACCTGCACTTCCGCAGGCCCCCTCCTCCTCCAGGCCACCGTATTTTTCTCCGACGGCCTGGCTAGAACAGCTCCGCCGAGCACCCTCCCGGCAATCTTGACCCGTGTCCTGGTTTCCAGGTCGATCACCAGGCCGGCGGCCAGCCTTCCCCCGTCCTCGTGCCTGACGAGGATCCCGTCGCGGTCGTGCCCTTCCTCGTCCCTGTCCTGCTCCTCGCTGTTTGCTCGGCGCATGTGGCCGTCATCGTCGGAGAAAAGCGCCTCCAGTGTCGGGTCATATCCGAGCGTGCCCGCACTTTGTCCCCCGGGCTGGTGTGCGACGTGAGCCAGCGAAGTCACCTTCAACACGCCTCTGGCCAAGGGAAGCGTGGTACCAGGTTGCCCGCCGAGCACTGTTGTCCATACGTGGCCGTTCCGGTCGACCGCCCCCAGTGCGATGAGAGGGCTCTGCGTCATCCAGGGCACGTACTCCACGGGCAGCCCGGGAGCTGTGGGATTGAATCCGTACGGCACCTCGAGAAGCCGGTGTATGGCTTCCTCACCCTCGTGCCACTGGGGCCGCGAGTGCGAAAGATTCGTCGTCATAGGCTCTTCTCCTCCCACGGTGGTGCTGCGAGAACCGCACGGTTATTCAGCGTCGAGAGCAGCTGTGCGGGGTTCCGGCCTGCCCGGGATCGCCGAAAGCACGGCCGCGCCAGCGCACAGAAGGGCGGTCCAGGCCAGTGTCGCGGCGGTGGCCATACCCACTCCCAGGGGATCGAACCGATCAGTACCATCTGAGGCTAGCACGACGATCGAACCGGTTGGTACCATCACCTCATGCCTGTTGCCAAAGGTTCGACCATCGATCCCGAGCGAACCCGCGCCACGATCGTGCACGCAGCCACCCAGGTGCTGTACGAGCGAGGGCTGGACGGCATCGGGGTGGCGGAGCTCTGCGCACGTCTTGGCGTGTCCAAGGAGACGCTCTACCGGCACTTCGGCACCAAGGACGGGCTGGTGCACGCGGTGCTCGACACGCGAAGCGACCGGGTCATCCACTGGCTGACGGATACGGTCTCATCGAGCGGAGACCGTCCTGCCGACCAGCTCACGGCCCTGTTCCGGGCTCTTCAGGGATGGTACGACGGTCCTGAATTCCGCGGCTGCGCGTTGATCAACGCTGCCACGCAGCACCACACTGACGCCGTCCGCGCCATCGCCGCGCGCCACGTCGAGCGTTACCTCGAGCTGCTCATCGGCATCGCCGAGGGAGCCGGCGCCGACGATCCGCACCGCCTCGCGCTGCAACTGCTCATTCTTGCGGAGGGTGCCACCGTCGTGGCCGACCATCACAGCTCCGCGCGGGCGGGTGAGCTGGCTTGCCAGGCCGCCCTGGCTCTCCTCGCCGCGGCGGAGCGATCCTGACCGGTTCCGCAGGTCGAACCCGGGCGAGGAAGTCGCTCCGCCCCCTGTAAGGGGGCGGAGCTGGGTGCGTTCGAGGGTCTTCAGCCTTCGGGTGCCGTCATGCGGCCGGAGGCGGACTCAGCGGGCGTTGCGGAAGATGACGCCGAGGGTGTTGCGGTGTCCAGAAGCGACGGCGTTGGTGCCGTGCCGCATGGGGTGGCGACGGAAACCGTTCTTGCCGCGGACCGGGCGGTGGCGGACGGGGAAGATCATCCCCTGGCCGAGCTCAGGTTTGACGACGATGGCGCGGGATTGAAGGCGGGGTCGCTGCTCGACGAAGACCTTCTCGCCGCCCGTGAGGTCCTCCCCGGGCTGGTTGAGCATTTTGGCGATCTGCAGCGGGAAGACGATGTCGCCGTAGATGTCTTGGTGCAGGCAGGGGTAATCGCCTTCGCCGTACTGCAGGATCAACGGGGTGGGCCGCTTCTGTGCGTTGTCCGCGCACTCGGCGATCAGCTCGCCCAGCGTTGCGGGGAAGGACCATTCGTTTAGTTGCGGCGCCCACTGGTTGGCCATCCACGGCATCGGCAGATACAACTGCTCCCTCAGATATTGCACCAGGGCTACGGCGGTCGGCTCGGCGTAGCACTCGTAGGTACCGCGACCGAACTGATAGCGCTGCATCACCACGGTCGAGCGGAACAGCCCAGGGTCGTCGAACGTGTCGATAATCTCCGCTGGCTATGAAGGTGAGTCGGGGCTCTGGCCTTGGGCCGCAGAGGCAGGAACCGTCGTCCACCGCGGCGGCCTCGGTTTCGGCGAGCGCCCGGTAGAGCGAGGCGACCGAGGGGGACTTGCCCGCGTTCTTCCCGACCTTGCGACTCCAGACGCTCGGCCATCTGCTTCCGGCCCGCGGCCAGGGCCCGCACCAACTCCGCCAGGTGCTCCGCGACGGGCATGTCCAGGCTCAGCCCGGCCAGCACGTCCCCGCACACCGCCTCCCACGCCGCCCCTTCCAGGAGCCGGGCCTTGGGGTTGGACCAGCGGTGCGAGGGCGAGGCGAACACGTCGCGGCGCTGAAGGGCGCGGTGCAGCTGCTCCAGCACACACACCACGTACGCGTCCCGGTCCACCGACCCCTGCGGCAGGTCGGCGTTGGCGTACACCGCCTTGCGCCACGCGGCCGGCACCGGCTTGTCGTCGACCTCGCGCGGCAGCAGCGGCTTGTCCTTCACCCGCCGCCGCACCAGCGCGGGCAGACCTGCACCCCGGCCAGCACCCGCGTGCCGGGGGTCGCCGCCTGGAGGGCCTTCGACTCGCCCAGCAGCGCCAGGAACGGACGCACCGTGTTGTAGCGGGTGGTCAGGGCCGCCCGCATCGCGACGTCGGCGGAGCCCTCGTCTTCGGGCATCAGGGAGACCACCAGCGTGGCCGCGCTCATCACCGCCGCCCGCGGGGCGACCTCCCCAACCGCCGCCCACAGCGCCGCGGCGTCCAGGCCGGTGCCGTGCGTATCGACCAGCTCCACCTCCTCGAGCAGCACCTTCGCCGCCCGTGCGAGCACCCGTGACACCTTCTCCAGCTGCGGAAGCGTCGACAGGCGATCCTTCTCCGTCGCCCGTTTGCCGTGCTGATCAGCCTCGTTGCCAACAGCACCTGGAACAGATCCAGCGCTTCGCCGATGGCCTTCGCCTCCAGGTGCCGCATCACCGCAGTGAGCACCGCGGTGCGCTTCTGCTCCTCTGCCCGCTGCAGGCTCGCCGCCTTCGAGCCCAACCCGTAGCGCGCCAGAGCGGCCAGCCGGTTCGGCGGAACCTGCGACAGCCGCACCCGCCCCCGTTGGAACGCCGCGATCTCATCGACCCGCTCCAGCAACCGGGCGAACGCCGTGCCCGTCGTCCGCGTCGGCGGCCGACGCAGCCGCTCCAGCCCCGAGAACCGCCCGCCCTCCGGAATGACCAGCGTGGCTACCAGGTCCCCGGGCAGCGCCGCGTCCACGCGGCGAGCCGCCCTGGCGACCGTGGCATGCAGCCGCTTCTCCGCGACGGCACGGACCTTCGACACCTTCCGGGCCAGCACCGATACCCCGGGCAGCAGCACTCGGTGCCGGCGCAGCCAGCCCACCGCCTGGTTGAACAGTGCCACCGGCCCCTCGGCGTGCGTCCAGGCCCGGCCGTGCAGGAACGTACGGAAACTCCCGCCCCCACTCCGGGTCGTCGTACCCCGCCCCAGGGCCTACCACCTGTGCTAGACGCTCAAGATCACCGGCTGAGCGTTAACCGCTGTACCCCAAGGCCGGCTGCCGCACTGGCTGCACATCCGGACGCTCTTCTTCACCACATGTCCAGCGTCCTCCTGGACGCCCCACGGCTCCCTGGGGACAGTCCTTGAAGCGCTGTGGGCGGTTCCGGTTTACTGACCTGTTCGAAGTGTTGTCGTGGTGGGTGACGAGTGGTGATCCCTGCGGTAGGCCGGTGGTATGCGCTACGCACAGGGCGGCGGGCTGACCGCCGAACGGCAGCACTTTCGTGAACGGATTCGGTTCGAGGCCGGCGAGCGGTTCGAGCGGGGTGAGAAGAACGCGGTGATCGCGAAGGAACTGCGGGTGAGTGTGCGGTCGATGGAGCGCTGGCGGCGGGCCTGACGTCAGGACGGGACGGCAGCCCTGGCTTCCGCCGGACCGCCCAAGCTGCCCAAGCTGACCGATGACCGATTCGCCGGACTGGAGCAGGAATTGGCCCGGGGGCCGTGCACGGCTGGGAAGACCAGCGCTGGACCCTCGCAAGAATCCGCATACTGACCTTCCGGCAGTTCACGCTGGATGTCTCACCGGCCGCGGTATGGCGGCTGCTGCACCGGCACAGCTGGTCCTGGCAGTCACCCGCACGCCGGGCACGCCGCGGGCAGGAGCACACTCATCGGCTCGCCGCCATCGATGACACACACCCGCTCGCCGGTCTCCTCGACGCGACCGATCAGACTCGCGAAGTCCGCTATGGCGTCGCTCAGTTCAACGTTGTCCAGGGGACATTACGCGCGGCGATGCGGCGGCCGGGCCGAGGGGCAGGGTGCCAGGTGGCCACCAGGGCGGCGGCAAGGAGGAAGTTGATGTGGTCGAAACTGAAGGGTGAGAGGCGGGCGAGGAGGTCGTCGGTGACAAGGAAGCCGTTGGCGGCGAGCTGCTTGGCCTCCCTGTCGAGGTACAGGCTGTTCCACAGGACCACGGTGGTCAGAGCCAGCCCGTGAGCGCCGAGCCGGTCTTCCATTCCTCCTCCGCTCTCGCCTGGATCTACGCAACGCAGGGGGAAAGACGGCTCGCCTCGCAAGCCTGCACAGCACGGACCCGTCGGCGCCTGAGGGTCTTGAGCTCCAGCCCGGCCCTGTCCACGCGATTCTCCGCACCGAGATCGAGTCGTACGCAGGCCGATGCGCCGGGGCTTGATAGTTGGAGCCGCGAACCGCAGTGACCTGGAGCTTCGGACCTTGCGGGGGGACGCGCTGGTTGGAGCCAACCGGTCACTGCTCTTGGAACCAACGGCGAATTGCCATCGCTGTTGGAACCGGAGACGAACATCAGGCTTCCGCAGCCCGGGGAGGATGGTCACCATGGATACGGCACCACTGGCCCTGGTCGAAGCGGGTGGCAGAAGGTCCGCGACGACGGGCGGGTCCGTCCGGAACTGGCTCGAAGCGGCCTACGCCGAACCCCGCCTACGCCAGTTGTTCCCCTGGACGGGGATGGGAGAGCTGCACTTCAGCCGCTGCACGGAGTGGCCGTGGGCATGGGACGTTCCTTACATCCAGCCCGCAGCAGACGGCGGATACTGGGTCTGGGTCTCCGGGCCCCTGCGCAGCGAGTCCGTGGGTCCAGCCACGACGGCACAGCAGGCCGTCACGATGGTCGTCGACCGACTCCCTCCCAACTGCGGATCTGCCCTCGTCGGAACCCGAGAAGAACTCGCCGCCCACGACGCCGCGGCCCGGCCCGCCAACGCCGAGCCCTCAGGTCCCAACCGCTCCGCGAGCTGATCTTGATTCCAACCGTCGTGGCCCAGTTCCAACTATCGCGTCCCGGCTCAGCCGGCTCACACCGTCGCATCGACAGCGAGTGACAACTATCGCGAACAAGTTCCACATCTACCGCGAAAAGTCACACGCCAGGATTCAGACGTGATCGATTCGCCGCTTTCACCCTTTCGCACACCTGTGCGGGTATTGGTGATCGTGGCCAACTGGGACGGGACAGCCGGGCAGGGGGTGTGACCAGTGGCAGGAGGTACGTGATGGGCGGCTTTGCGCAGCTTCATGGCGCTTCCGGCTACTCGGCCCGGTACGGCGCCTCGCTCCCCCACCACCTGGTACGCCGAGCGCGGCATCGCGCGCTGGCGCTGACCGACCGCGACACGGTGGCGGGCACGGTGCGCCTTGCGAAGGCCGCGACAGCTGCCGGGGGGCGACCGCTGTTCGGCGACGATCTCGCGGTCGCTCCCGCCACGGATCCCGAAGAGGCGGGGCCCGGTGCCGTGCGCCGGTGCGCGGCGGTGCGCATGTGGTCGAGGCGCGGTGGCGGGTGACGCTGCCGGCGCAGGATGCGGGCGGCTGGGAACGCTGTGCCGGACCGTGTCGGCCGCGCACGCCGCGCCGGTGGACGGGGTGCCGGTGGCGCCATGGCCGACGCTTGAGGAGCATATGGGTCCGGGCCTGGCTAGGACCGACCACTCTGCCCCCTGCGTCAGCGAGAGAGCGGCGGTCAGCCGACCGTGGCGGCCGGTGGGGTCCACCGGTGGGTGCGGAGAACCGTGTTGGAAACGCCGAAATCCCTTTTGAGCTGCTCGGGGATGGCGTAGTGCATGACGCGCCCGCGGGTGAGGGAGGACAGTTCGAGAACGCTGGTCAGATGGCCGAGGCGGTCCAGCGCCCAGGCGCCGAGCGGGGAGCGGTCCTCGATCGTCTCCAGTACGCCCAGGAGATGGGGCACGGTCTTGACGACGGTGTCCCACGGAGTGCGGGGAACCGCCAGCCAGTCGGCGCAGGTGTCTCCGACGAGGAAGCGGATGAGAGCGGAGACGATCGGGTCGAGCACGGTCCCGGGCACCACTTCCTCGTAGAGGTCGATGAGTTGCCGGGTCAGATGCGCACCCTCCTCGGAGGGTGCCATATGCCGGACCATGTACAGGTCGAGGAAGCGGCGGGCCTCGTCGAGGGTCTTGGGGACGGCCTCCTGGTCAACGCCGAGCATGGCACCGACCACACGCCAGGCGTAGTAGTACGCTTCCGCGCCTTCCGTCGACATGTGGATGCCCAAGCGGTGCAGGCTGTCCAGCACGAGCATCGAGAAGAACATCTGCCCGCCGATCATGTCCTCCTGACAGATCGGCGTCCCGAGCACACCAGTGTCCCACCGGTTCTCGCGTTTGAGGTGGTGGCGGATGGAGGCGTGCAGCAGGCGGACCTTCTGGGCGGCGGGGATGAAGCGGCTGCCGCTCTCGAAGGCGTCGGGCTGCATGAGGTAGACGGTGAACTGTCCGGTCTCCGCCATCCGTTTGGACGGGTACTTCAGTCCGTGGGTGGTCGACAGCAGCTTCGCCACGTGCGGAACGACGTAGCAGGCGGGCATGGAGGCGAAGGACAGCGCGGTGGAGATGTGCACGTTGTTGTCGATGAAGAACAGCCGCGCCTTCTCCATCTCCCCCCAGTCCACCCAGGCCGGCGGGGTACGGGTGGCTTCGAGGTACTCGCGAGCGACCTCCGGAAGGCCCTCAGGCAGGGGCGAGCCGGCGGTGGAGACGTAACGCATCAGGGTGTTGAACGTGCCGACCTGCCCACGGTCGAAGAGTTCGGCGACGGTGGCGTCGGCGAGCTCGTCCCCCACTTGGCGCAGGGAGTCCATCGATGCCTCGGTGTAGGTCATGGCGGGGTCCTTGTCTTCTGTGTCTTCCACATCTCTACATGTCCGCTGCCGGGCCGGCCGGCGCCGGCCGGGCAAGGAAGGCGCGGGTTCACCCACCCTGGTGCGAGGGTCAGGACAGGCGGAGGGCCGCCGAACGCGCCAACACGGTCAGGGCGGTTCCGGCGTGCGTCGGCACGTCAAGGGCGTGCAGGGCGTCGAGCGCTTCCTCGACCCGCGCGCTGATCATGGCTTCGATGCGGGCGGGCGCCCCGAGCCTGTCCATCACTTCGCGCACCTCTTGCAGGCCCTCCGCGCCCAGGTCGCGCTTGCCGAGGAGGGCACGCAGCCGCTCCCGCTCGTCGTCGCCGGCCAGGCGCCAGGTCTCCGCAAGGAGGGCTGTCGGCCGGTGGCCGCGCACGTCGTCGGCGTTTGCCTTACCGGTCAGCTCCGGGTCTCCGAAGAGACCCAGCAGGTCGTCCCGGAGCTGGAACGCCTCGCCCAGCGGCAGCCCATACGCTCCGTAGCCCTCGCGCAGGCGGGGCCCGGCGCCGGCTAGGGCCCCGCCGATGAGCAGGGGTTGCTCGACGGTGTACTTGGCGGTCTTGTAGCGGATCACTTTCAGCGACGCCGCGATGTCCGGACCGGATCCGGTGCGCAGGATCTCCAGGCACTCCCCCGCGATCAGCTCGCGGGCCATCACCAACCACAGCGGGCGGGCCCGGGCCAGATACGCGGCGGGCAGTCCGCTGGTGGTGAAGAGGTGTCCGGCCAACGCCATCAGCAGGTCTCCCACCAGCATCGCCAACGACCTCGCCGCGGCGTCGGCGCGCGGGCGGCGGCGTACGGCGCCGCGCAGGGCGAGGTGCGCGGTGGGCCGCCCGTGCCGCAGCGGGCTGTCGTCGATGAGGTCGTCGTGCACGACGGCCGCGGCGTGCACGAGCTCCATGGAGGCCGCTGCCCGCACCAAGGCGTCGTTGTCCGGCTGTCCCACCGTGCGCCAGCCCCAGTAGCAGAACGCCGCCCGCAGCCGTTTGCCGTCCGCGACCGCCGCCTCCAGTTGCCCGGCCACTGGGGCCAGGAGCGGATCGATGGCCACGAATTGGTCCGCCTCCCTGGCGACGAACCGGCGCAGTGTCTCGTCGACGCGGGCCTTGAACGCGTCCGGCTCCCACGCCTCAGACGTCATCGGCGGCCCGTCGAGCCAGCGCCCGCCGGGCCAGCACCTCCAGGTGAGCCGGGGGCACGGTCGCGTACCGGTCGAGTACCAGGCGGCCGCGCGTCAGAAGTTCACGCTCGGCCTCCGTCGCCAGCTCGGCGGCGTCGGAGCGTCGCAGCATCCCGCGTACCGTCCCCAACGCCGAACCCAGCGTGCTCACCGCCAGATCGGCCAGTCCGGCCACCAGCAGTACCGCCTGGCCGTCCAGGCCGCCGCGCCGTTCCGCCGGCTGTGTCATGCCAAGCCCCCCGCCCCAGTGGACATCCGGACGGCGCCGGTCACGCGCCGCCCTTTGCGAGCATCCCGCCGTGCCCGGCCGGAGAGCGGAAGAACTCACGATCGAGTGATCACATCGCTCGACAGTACGGATCACGCGACGATCCGGACCGCGTGTCAGTACGTATGGATCACCGCGACGCGAGCCACATCGCACCGCCCGCGCCCCATGTCCCGGTGCACCACCACCGGTGAGGCCGTACAGACCTGCTCAGCCCGCCGTTGCGGGGCGGGTTCGAGACGAGTCGTCGCCAAGGAACCATCCACGCCTCTCGTGTGGCGTCGAAGCGTCACGTCACCCGGGTGAGGTCCAAATCCAGGAGGAGCGGGCAGCGATGGCCAGCGCGATCCCGTACACGGCGAACGCGGCCAAGCCGATCCAGGCGACCAGCAGCGCATCGCTCGGCGAGAGGACGTCGCCTCGCGGCATCGTCACGCCGGCCGTGGCAAGGGCCGCGTAGCCGACACCGAGCACCCCGTACGGAGCCAGGGCGGCGTCGACAAAGTCGGGGTCGTGGGGAGCCAGTGCGGGACGCGCCGACCGCTCATCGGTTATGCGGTGGACGGCGGCGGATAGCCGTCGACGGCCGTGGAGTCGTAGAGGCGCGCACTCTTGAAGGTGAGGCGCAGCAGGACTCTGGACCAAGACGGCCAGAGAAATCCCCGAGTCACTCGCCCGCTTCTGCCGACGGATCTCTGGCGCATCACACTAGCTGAAGGTGCGCGGAGCATGACCATCAAATCGGGGGGTCAGGTCACCGAGATTCGCCACTTGCCGCGTTCGGACAGGGTGACGTATCCGTGCTGCGGAAGGCGCAGGGTGCCCTTCTGGTTGACAGCGGAGGTGAGGCGGATCAGTTGCTTCCCGCCGTTGGCCGGTGTGTAGATGATGGTGCCGGGGGCATCGATGAAGTCGTAGTGCACAACCGGCGCGTATTCGAAGTACGGCTTGGGGCTGAAGTAGCCGAAGGTCTGGGTTCCCTTGCCCTGGGCCTTTTTGGTCGGGAGCTGAGGTAGCGCACCGCTGTCCACGATGCGCACCTTCCACCGGCCCAGGCCACTGGCGGCATCGCTGCCCACCATGACTCGCCAGATGGCGAGGGCGTCGCAGTCGGCCGGTAGGACGATGTGTGACGGCCCAGTCCGGCCGATGGTGACGAGCGGGTCATGGGCCCGCTGATGATAGGAACCCTTGCGCACGGTCGACAGGCTGAACCTCGTGGTGAGGCCGGCGCGGAACTCCAAGAGGACCGGCTTCCCGCCCCCTGCACCCGGCATCTCGACAATTCGGCTGCGCCAGCCGGACCATTTAGCGGACGTAGTGCTGCCCACGTTCCCCTCCCCTGTGTCGGTCGCAAAGCACTCGGGAGTCATGGTTGCACGCAGGCCTGGGGCTCCGGCTCCACTCCAGCCCGTCGGAGGCCAACTGACGATTAGAAGAAGAACCGGGCATTGCCGACGCCGGAGCGGCCTCCGCCTTCGGGAGTCGCATCCGATGCAATTGGCGTCGGTAGACCAGCCGTACATTGGCGCTAAGCGCTTGATCACCGCTCTCAGCGCAGGTCGCAGCGTTCGGGTGGGCCTGGGACTGGAGCCGCTCGCGGACGTCGATCTCCTGACCGTCCGGTGGGAGGTGCGGATGGGCCGGCGTGGCTTCCTGGTTGCGCGTGGCGAGCCCGCAGCGCCGTGTTATATCGCGATGCTGGAAGGCGTGAACGCACCCTCACTATCTGGTGACTTGTCCGTGACTGTACCGACTATTGGGGTGGAGGAGGAGTTCTTCCTCGTCGACCCGCACACCCGATTCCTCGTCCCGGCCGGGCCGGCGGTAGCCGAGCGCGCCGCCGAAGAAGTGGGTGATCTGGTGACGGAGGAGTTCGCCCTGTGCCAGGTCGAAGGGCGCACGTCGCCGTGCCGGTCGACAGGTGAGCTGCGCGGGGACCTGGAGCGGGTGCGCGGAGCGCTGGTCACGGCGGCTCGTGCCCAGGGGGCTGATCTGTGTGCGTCGGGTACAGCGGTGATGCAGGAGGCAGGGCCGGTGCTGGTGGCCGACCATCCGCGCTACCAGGCGGGACAGATGCAGTACCGGAGCATGATGGATGACTTCGCCATCAGCGCCCTCCATGTCCACGTCCACCTGCCCGACCGTGAGCTCGCGGTGTGGACAGCCAACCATTTGCGGCCCTGGCTGCCGCTGCTCATCGCGCTGAGCGCCAACTCGCCGTTCCACCGCGGGAGTGATACCGGCTACGCCAGCTGGCGGTCCATCATCCGCAGCCGCTTCCCCTGCCTGGGCCCCCCGCCCTATGCGGCGACGTTGGAGGAGCACGAGCAGCTGGCCGTGACCATCGCGCAGACCGAGGCCATGCTGGATGCGGGCACGCCGTTCTGGGACCTGCGCCCCAACCCGCGGCTGCCCACTTTGGAGATCCGCGCGATGGACGTGCTGCAGGATCTCGACGACACCGTCGCGGTCGCCGTGCTGCTGCGCGCGCTCACCGTCACCGCTGCCGCCCGCGCGAAGTGCGGTGACCCGGGACCTGTGTGGGAGGGGGAGGTGCTGCGGGCCGCGTGCTGGCGGGCCGCCCGCGACGGGTGGAGCGGCAAGGGCTTCGACCCGGTCACCGGCCAGTACCGGCCCGTGGCCGCCCTGGCGGAGAACGTGTTGGCTTTCCTTCGGCCAGCGTTGGAGGAGGCCGGGGACCTGGGCGAGGTCGTGGCCTTGTTCGACCGGCTCTCGCGCCGCGGTGACGGAGCGGCCCGGCAGCGGGCCTGGGCGGCTGGCGGGGCCGGGCCGCGGGCGGTGGTGGACCGGCTCGTGCTGGCCACCGCCCGCGGGCGTGGTGCCCGGGGGTGAGGTCAGCGGGCGGTGAGCGTGGTCACCAGGACATCGCGGTGGCCGGGCCGGCCGATGTCCTGCGGGCGGACTGGCGAGACGGCGTGCCACGTCGCCCGGTCATCGCTCAATAGGAGGGTGCCGGGTTCGCTGAGCGTGGCGGCCGCGATCTCGCGACCGTCCGCGCCATAGACCGTGCTGCAGCCGCCGCTCACGTTCTCACGGCCGATCAGCAGCGAGGACACCAGGTCGACGCCATCCTTGTGCCGTCCTTCAGGGGTGGGCTGCGAAAGGCTGTCCGCCTGCGCGACCACCCGGAAGGGATGCACTCTGACGATCCACTCAGCGGTATCGCGCATGCCCCCGGCAACGTCACCTAGCAACCGGATCAGCGCGTACAGCACCGGTTCTGCCCGGAATGCCTCGGTCAGCGGCTCGAAACGACGTTCGACACCCACATACAGGGGGTTACTCTCCTCGGGCTGCACGAACACCTCATGGCCCAGCGGCGCGATCTCCCCGTCCCGGGACAGCAGGAACTGTCCGTAACGCCGGAGACGGTGTGTGCCTTTCTCGGCTGCGTACGGATCCGCCACCAGGTCTTCCCAGTGTGCGGCGAACCGTTCCCACACCAAGGGACCGGCGCTCACACACTGCGAGGCCGCCGCCGGGGGCATCAGGTGCCAGCCAAAGCCGGCGACGGCTTCGCGCGCTGCCTGGACCAGGGATGTCGCGTCGCCCGCAGCCGTACTGCCCCCGTTGCCCTGGGCCGCCTGGTCCCGGTCGGCCTTCGTGATGACGTGGTCGTCGTCCATACGTTCATGCTGCTACTCACCGCCGTCCACGGCATCCGCAGCACTCGTAGGGATACTCCGGGCTGGTGAGCGGCCGAATGGCCACCTTCCGCCACCGGGATCATCGTCTGCGGCCGCGCGGGCCCGCTGAGCCATTCCCGGGCGACCGCCGGGGGCAGCCGCTTGTGAAGGGAGAGCAAGGTGATCGTCACCATCGTCGTGGCCGTCGGCGCCGTGCTGGCCGGAGTGTTCGGTCGCCGCCTCCTCCGCCGCCAACTCGAGTCCCTGGAAACCCCGACCCTGACCGTGCGGGACTTCGTCCTGCCGTTGCAGGCCCTGACCGTCTTTGTACTCGCCTTCGTCCTGGTGATGGCGTCGAACTCCAACGGCAGAGCCGAAGAAGCGGTACGCAAGGAAGCCAAGGCCCTGGACCACATGTACGAAGTGGCCGACTTCGCCCCGGCGCCGCAACGCCAGAGGCTGCAAGCAGACGTCATCTGCTATGTCCGCTCCGTACGGTCATCGGAGTGGCCAGCGATGGCCCACGGCCACGGCTCCACCGGTCCAAGCACCTGGACCTCCGACTTCCACGCGGCATTGCAGGACATGGGCACCGACGCTGCCCCCTTCACCATGCTGCTGGCCTCCGACAAGGAGCGCGACCAGTACCGGCAAACACGGGTGGCGGAATCCACCCCCACCATCCCCAGCACCGTCTACTGGGTCATGCTCGCCGCACTGGCCGTCCTCGTCGTCGTCCTCGGCCTGTGCCTGCCCCAGACGAAGAGCGCGACCGTCACTGCCACCCTGATCGTGACGACCGCCCTGCTCACCAGCGTCCTGCTCGTCATCCGCGATGTGGAACGCCCCTTCAGCGGCATGATCCAGATCAGCTCCGGCGCCATGACCGCGGTCGACGACGACCTGACCAAGAATTACACCGCCACCCACGGCGACCACCGCATGCCCTGCGACGAACAGGGCAACCGCCCCCGCGCCACTCACTGAGCGTTTCGTCCCGGCAGGGTACGAGTGCCCCAGACAGCGCCGAGCCAGAGGGCGCAGCGTGGCCGGTGACGACCTGGCAGGGCTGGCAGCACTTCACCATCACCCCTCCCCCACAACCACACCGCACCCCGAGAACCAGAACGAGGCACGGAAGAAGGCCTCACCTACCACTCCGCGTTCGTCACCGTATGGACCCCTGCCATCGACACCCTGACCACGAACGTGCGCACGCTGATGATCCTGGGACAGCACCAGCAGACCACCGCACGCCCCTCGCTGATCGTCACCGGACCGGTAGCGGCCGGAAGACCACCGCCCTCCTGCATACCGGGCGCACCTGCCACCTCGTCCACACCCGACAGCACCCGCCATCGGACCGCAGCACGCACGCAGCGGTGCCATGGCGTATGTGCTGATCCCGCCCGCAGCGAGCGCGAAAGCCCTCGACCGAGCTCGCCCGCTACCTCGGCATTCCCGTGACCGGCCGGATGACCCAGGCCCAGATCATCAACGCCGTCTGCCACACCTACAACCAGGCTGGCGTACGCCTGATCCTCATCGACGAGATCCACCCGCTCAACCCCGCACCACCACCGGCGCGGAAACCGCCGACCTCTTGAAAGACCTCACCGAACGCATCCGCGCGACCTTCGTGTACGCGGGCATCGACGTCACCCACACCGCCCTGTTCTCCAGAGTACGCGGAGCACAACTCGCCGGGCGAGCCTCCCTGGTGGAACGCGGAGCATTCCCCGCACGCCTCGGACAACATGAACCGTTCCGCGAGCTCATCACAGGCCATCACCGCTATCTGCGACGGCACCGAACGCATCACCAGAACCAGCCTCGAAGCGATCCGCCTGGACCACCTCGCCGAAACCCACCACCGCTCCGCCCCGAAATAGCCCCCACCCGCCCAAGGCCAGCCTGTCTAACAGGATCGCGCCTTGGTCGACATCGTCATCGCCTTCCATCAGAAACAGGCGGCCGACGCAGTCGACTGGCAGTTCGAATTCCCCCACCCCGTCCCAGTCGTTCCAGGCCGTTCGCGGACAAGTGCGGCGAGGACCAACTACGCGGTGAGTACCGGAGTTTGGCATTCGTGTTTGAGCGCCGGTGGTACGTGCGCGCCCCAGTGGGCCCGATGCGCGACCGGCTGGGCGGGTAGGGCTTTTACAGTCACCCCCTTGGGCTGGCTGTGGCTCTGAGAAGCGGCGTCGAGGAGGCCGGTGTGCGTCCGCGCTTCGATATCACTCGGCGGGTGGGCGGTTGTCGTTCGCGCTGTGGATCCACTGCGGGTTGTACCAGTCGACCCAGGTCAGCGTGGCGATCTCGACGTCGTCGAGCGTCCGCCAGGCGGTTCTTCTCGCCGCGGACCGCGCCGACGAGGCCGAGCACGCGCATGATGCGTTCGACGGTGCGCAGGCGACTTCGATGCCCTCGCGGCGGAGCTGGTGCCATATCTTTGTCGCCCCTTGTACCTACCGTTTTACCGTTTTTCGTCGTACACGCACTGGATCTCCTTCTTCTACTCCTCGTGCTGCAAGGCTTGTTGGGAGGGTTCGCCTTCCGCCTTCTTGGCGGCGTAGTAGGTGGGGGCGATCTGGAGTTCGCGGCAGACCGACTCGACGCCGAGCTCTTCGCGGACGGTGTCCACGAAGGCCGTCACCTGGGCCGTCGCGGGGCGAGTTCCTACGCAAAGAATGCCGACGCCGGTTTGAGGATCTCGTTCGCCCGCCGCAGTGCCCAGTTCTCGCGCTCCAGCTCGGCTATCCGCTGGGCGTCCGCGGTGTTACCCAGTGTCAGATGTCGATGGACAGCAGCGTGCCCTCCTCGGCGCGCGATACACAGGGAAGCAGAGCGCCGGCATCGCGCTCCTCGGATGTCAGTAGGTGGTCGCGGTGGTCAGGAGTGCCGTCGAGCACCTGGATACGGCAGGTCCCGCAGTAGCCCTGCCGACAGGAGCGAGGGGCGGCCGGGTAGGCGTCGAGCAGGACGTCGAGGGCAGTCTGGTCGGCGGGGACCGGCAGACGAGTGCCGTCGCGCAGGCGGAGAGTGAAGGGTGCGCCTTCGGCAACTGAGTCCTTGGTGAACCTCTGAGCATGCAACCCCCGGTCGGTCTGTGCAGAGAGGGTGCGGCGAACGGAGTCCAGGAGCCGTGTGGGGCCGCAGCAGTAGACCGCGGCGGAGCGTGGGGCACGAGCGAGGAGTACGGCGGGGTCGGGGTAGCCCTCGATGTCGTAGCAGTGTCTGGTGATTCGGGTGCCGATGGGGTCCAGTGCGGCCAACTCGGCGGCGTAGGCCAAGGAGGCGTGATCGCGTCCAGTCTGTACAAGGTGCCAGTCGAGGCCACGCCGTGCGGCTTCGCGGACCATGGGCAGCAGTGGCGTGATACCAATGCCTCCGGCCAGGAAGAGGACGGTGGGTTCGGCCGCGAAGGGGAAGGTGCAGAAGGGGCCGCGAGCGGTCAGCCGGGTGCCGGGCAACACGACGTCGTGCAGTTCTCGGGAGCCACCCCGGCCGTTGGCCAGGCGGCGTACGGCGATTCGGTACACGGTCGTGTCGACGGGGTCGCCGCACAGGGAGTACGAGCGCATCCGCCCTGAGGGCAGGATGACGTCGAGGTGGCTGCCCGGCTGCCAGGCCGGCAGCGGTTCCTGCGGCCGCTGTGCTGTCAGGGTGAATTCGGCGACGTCTGGGGCGAGATCACGGCGTGACCGTACGGTCAGAGGTGTTTCTGCCGGGACGTGCGCGGGCGTGGGCAGCCGGGAACTGCGTCGGACACCGGGGAGGGTGAGGCTGAAGAAGAGGACTCGGCTCAGCCGGGTCAGCTGGGTCATGAACTGATCGGGGCGTTCGGGCCGGTACAGGTCGTTCGGAGGCTGCGGCTGCGTGGGCATGAAAGAGCTCCTTGGGCGAGGAGGGGCCGCCGGAAGCGGGGCGGCCGCGGCTTCGTTTCGGCCGGCGCCGCCGAGTTGCGGCAAGGTGAGTCAGAGCCGGTCGGCGGCGCGAGCTGCGGGAGAGCGGGCCAGGTACGCCAGGGCGGGCCGCAGGTCGAAATCCAGTGACGGGTGATACTTGGGGCGGGCGTATCGCAGCGCGGAGCCGCCGAGCGAGGCCAACGGCCACAGCAGTCCCCGGCGGGCCGCATTCTGGTGAGCCCGCAGGCTGAATCGCACCGAGCCGCGCAACTGGGGGTCGATGCTCATGAGGTAGCGGGCGCCACGCGTCAGGAGCCAGAGCACGTTGACTTCGGTGAGTGCGGCGGTGCGCAGTCGTCGGGCGTAGCCCGGGTCCAGGTGGGTGAGCAGGTCGAAGGCGACACTGGAGTGTTCGACCTCCTCGGCGCCGTGCCAACGCAGCAGGTCGAGCATCGCCGGGTGGGTGCCGGCGCTGTCGAGGGCGGGAGTGTCGAGAACCCAGGCACCCAAGTGGGCGGTGAAGTGTTCGGCTGCGGCGACGATGGCGGCCAGCTCCGTCACCTGTTCGCGGTATCGGGGCGAGGTCGGCTCGTCGCGAGGGGTGAGGATCTTGCGGAAGTGCCACTCCATCTGTCGCAGGTAAGGGTCGATGTCCAGTCCGAGATCGCGCAGCCTGCCGTGTACTTCTTCATGGGCCCGGGCGTGGATGACCTCCTGGCCGATGAAACCGTGCAGCCGCTCACGCAGACGCTCGTCGGTGACCATGGGGAGCGCCTGCTGGAAGACCCGGCAGAACCAGCGCTCTCCCTCGGGCAACAGCAGGTGCAAGGTGTTGAGAGTGTGGGTGACCTGAGGCTCGTTCGGCACCCAGTGCAGCGGCAGGTCCGACCAGTCGAAGCGGACGTCTCGCGGCAGGTGACGCAGGGCGGTGTGGGGGTTGGTCATCTCAACTCCGGTTCAGCTGCAGGAGGGTACGGATGGTCAGGTCGACGGCGGCGGACGGGATGTGCTGGGCGACCCGCCCCAGGGCTGCTTCGTAGCCGATGCCGTAGCGACGACGGGGCCCCGGGACGGTCAGGGCCCTTCTGACCGTCCGGGCGACGACCTCGGGCCCGAGGGGGCCGCGTGCCGCGACGAGCCGGCGCATCACCGCGTAGGCCTTCGTGTAGCGGGTGTGAGCCGGCAACTGCCTGAGCCCATTGGTGAGCATGGGCGTGTCGATAAAGCCTGGTTCGATCAGTGAGACATGGACCCCGCTGTCGGCGATCTCCCTGCGCAGGGCATCGGTCAAGGCTTCGAGTGCGTGCTTTCCGGCGCAGTACCAGCCGTTGAGCGGCATGGCGACCAATCCTGCCACCGAACTCATCTGCACGATTCGGCCTTCGCCCCGTCGGCGCATGGCGGGCAGCGCGAGGCGCGTCATCCGGGCGGTGCCGAGCAAGTTGGTCTCCATTACGGCCCAGGCATCCGTCTCAGAGACGTCTTCAAAGGCTCCGGAGACCGCGATGCCGGCGTTGTTCACCAGAGCCCAGGGACCGCCCTCGGTCATGTCGGTGATTTCCGCCATGGCTGTCCGGCAGGAGTGCATATCAGTGACGTCGAGTAGAACCATGTGAAGGTTCACGTTTCGCTCGGCCGCCGCCGCAGTGAGCTTCCCGGCCTTTTCGGTGGTACGGGCCGTGCCAATGACCTGGAATCCGTGGGCGGCCAGTTCCAAAGCTGTGGCCATGCCGATGCCGCTGGTAGCTCCGGTGACGACGACGCTTTTCATGGATGCGCTCCTGCACGTACGAGACGACTTGGTGGCTTGCGGGGCAGGGCCTTCCTCTTGCGCGACGGTGGGGGCCGCCGCCGCCTTGCCCCGTACCGCGCGGGGGCGGAGGCACCGGGCGATACGAGTTCCCGCTGAAGGCCGCCGGACGGCCGGTGCGGCCACGTGGACATGCCGCCGCCCGGATATCCGATGCCTTAAACGTTCACTGTGGGAGCATGACGAATATGACGGCTTGTGTCGTACTCGACACAGCGAAAGATCCTCTACTGCATGGCCGTGTACACAAAAGGGCTATCAGATATACAAAAAGGTAAATAGCTCTTTCAGGTGAAGTCTGTTCTGCCTACCCGCAAAAGGAGCCGGTAGCTGTGCCGTGGCCAGATACCCGAAAGGGGCGGTATATCGTCCTGCTGTGGGCGGTGTTCGCACTGGGTGCCTGCCTGGTTATCCCGGCGGGGCAGGAGCGACTGCGGGGCATCGCTCCGCAGGTTCCGGGCAGTCCATCGGATCGTGCAGCCGAGCTTGTCGCTCACCACATGCCTGGTCTTGGCTCCGAGCAGATGCTCCTCGCTTTCAACTCCCCTTCCTTGCGGGCACATGAGAAGCCCTACCAGCGTGCTGTGTCCGCCACCTTGAAGGCGGTCGGCAAGGCTGCCGGCGTCGGCACAACGATGCCGCTTCCACAGCCGCACGGCGTTCATCCCCGCCATGCGCATGCTCTGGTGGGAACAGAAGGGGACGCCGAGACTCGCCGCCGACTGCTGCCCCGCTGGCGTGCAACGGCCGAGCACACGGTGGCCGTTGCCTCCGGCGGCCGGGTCTCTGTGGCGGTGACCGGCCTGACTCCGGTCTTCGCCGAGCTACAGCAGTCCGACTCGCGCGACCTGCGACGCCTCGAGCTGGTGACCGCGCCCATCGTGCTGCTGCTCCTCGTGCTGGGGCTGCGCTCATTCGGCGCGGCACTGGTGACAGCGATGACGGCGGGGACGTGCGCGCTACTCAGCGCCGGCCTCCTCAGCGCCCTGGCACTGCTGTGTCCGGTGGACAGCATGGCTCTCACCGTCGCCACCACGATCGGCTTCGGCCTGGGCCTCGACTACGCCCTGCTGTTCGTGCTCCGTCACCGCGACCTCGTACGGGAGGGGGCCGGGCATCGGGAAGCGGCCGTTCGGGCACGGACGACCGCTGGGCGGGCCATGCTGTGGTGCGCGGGCGCGGTCATCGTGACCTCAGCGATCCTGTACATCGTTCCGTCACAGATGGTCCGCACGATGGGGTTGGCCGCCGGACTCACCGCCCTGGTGACCGCCACTACAGTCTGGGTGGTCCTGCCCGCCGTACTGCCCCGCCTCGGACCACTTCTGCGCTGTGACCAGCGTGCTCCCTCCCGACCGCTACTCAAGACGGGCTCCAGGAACGACGAAGGCACATGCCCCCGTTCGGACCGCTGGGAACGATGGGCCGTACATCTCATGCGCCACCCCTGGCCTTGGCTGACGGCAGCCATCGCCGTACTTGCCCTCGCCGTCGCGCCGGTCGGCGGACTGCTCCTGACCCCGAACCTGGACCGCGCTGCCGTTGCCCGCAGCGCCGCGGGCAACGGACTGGAGCAGCTGGAGCGGAACGGCCTGGCCAACACCACCCTCCTGGCACTGCCGCACCGCGCCGGCCAAGGCGCGGTGAAAACGCACACTCTGACTGCCGCACTCCAGGACGACCCACGCGTCACCGCCGTCAGCACACTGGACAACGGGCGCGACCTGACCCTGGCCGTCGTCACAGACCGGGTGCCGGTGGACACGGCCGACTCCGCCCGTCTGGTACGCGACATCCAGTCGGCGGCAGCCCGTGCCCTACCTGCCGGACAGCCAGTGCACACGGCCGGTCCAGCCGCAGCCATGGCCGACTTCCACGCGACCTTGCGCGCCGCTCTGTGGCAAGTGGCCGGCTTCTGCGCGGCGGGCGCCCTCTTGCTGATGCTCGTGGCCTTCCGCAGCCTGCTCATCCCAGTCAAGGCCCTGCTGATGAATGCGCTCGCCACGGCAGCCGCCTTCGGTCTCCTCGCCTGGTTCACGAACCATACGGGCGACCAGGTGAACGTAATGGTCCCGGTGCTCGCACTGACCATCGTGTTCGGGCTGTCCCTTGATTACGAGGTCTTTCTCGTCCACCGCATCACCGCGCACTACCGTACCCACGGCGACCACCGCGCGGCTGTCGTGCGCGGCCTCAGCGAAACGGCTCGCCCCATCACCCTGGCCGCAGTCACGATGGCCGCCGTCTTTGCCGCGTTGATGACCACTCAGCGCCAGGATCTACGGCACCTGGGTTTCTTGGTGGCCGCAGCGGTACTCGTGGACGCCACGCTGATCCGCATGGTGCTCGTACCGACCCTCATGCGGTTGTTCGGCCACCTCAACTGGTGGCTGCCGCCCGCTCTGCGCGCACTCTTCCCCCGAATCGCCACCCCGCCTCTACGCCCTGCGTACCGGTCAGACCTGGAGCCCATAGGGGCCAGCGACGCCGAACGCCTACCACTCCCGATCCATCGAAACTCGAGCGAGGTCACCTCCGTGGACGACATCACCACCGACACCTTCGACGTCATTCGTACCGCCCTCACCTCAACTTTTCGCGTACCCGAGGAGGAGGTGCTCGCCAGCGCCACTCTCGAACAACTCGAGCTGGACTCCCTGGCTCTGGCGGAGTTCGCACTCATCCTGGAGGAGCGGCTCGGTGTGAAGATCGACAGCGAGCATGCCGGACGGACCACCACCCTCGCCGAAGTCGCCAGCCACCTCGATGAGCTGCGCTCGGCCACGGTTGCGCCCTGATGGGCCCGGCCAAGCCCCCGGTCGCCATCACCGGACTCGGTATGATCACTCCGGCCGGTGAAAACGCGGACACCACCTGGGACGGCGTCTGCTCTGGACACTCCCCGGCCACCAAGGACCCTCTCCTCTCCGGCCTGCCGGTGGACTTCTCTTGCCGCATCCAGATGTCGGACGAGACGATGGACAGCAGGCTCGGGCGCAAATCCTGGCGGATGGGCCGCGCAGAAAAGTTCGCAGTCCTCGCCGCCCGCGAAGCCGTGACCGACGCAGGGTTGGACCCGAAGTCCTGGGACGGAACCAGGGTCGCGACGGTCATCGGCTGTGGCATGGGCGGTGTACAGAAGTGGGAGGAGCAACACGCGCGGCTTCACGAGCGCGGGCCCGACATGGTCTCGCCACTGGCCATCCCCATGATCATTCCCAACCAGGTGGCGGGTGGCGTCTCCATCGACCTGGATGCCCGCGGCGCCAGTCTGACACCCACCACCGCCTGCGCCTCCGGAGCCACCGCGATCGCCGTTGCCCGCGATCTGCTTGCGTCGGGCCTTTGCGACGTCGTTGTGGCCGGCGGTGCCGAGGCGGCCATCGGACGGCTTTGCACCACCGGCTTCTGGCGTATGGGCGCCCTCTCCGAGCGCACCGATGACGTCACCGGCGCCTCGCGTCCCTTCGCAGCGGACCGGGATGGCTTCGTGATGGCCGAGGGAGCCGGCATCCTGGTCATGGAGCGTCTGGACGACGCCCTTGCCCGCGGCGCCCGCCCCCGCGCCTTGCTCGCCGGGTGCGGCAGCACGTCCGACGCCTACCACCCCACCTCGCCTCCGGAAGGAGCCTGGGGCGCGGAAGCCGCATTGACCTTGGCATTGACGGAAGCGGGCATCTCTCCGCACGATGTCGAGCACGTCAACGCCCATGGCACCTCCACCCCGCTGAACGATGCCACGGAGGCCGCGTTGATCGCCCGTGCCCTACCGCACCGTCCCAGTGTCACCAGCGCCAAGGGCGCGCTGGGGCACACCCTCGGGGCGGCCGGTGCCATCGAGGCAGCCCTTACCGTGCTGACGATGCAGCACCACGTGGTTCCGCCCGTGGCCAACCTTCAAGCACCCGCCCCGGAATTCGACGTCGACTTCGTCGTGAAAGAGCCGCGTCGGCAGCACGTGCGCACCGCCCTCAGCCACTCCTTCGGCTTCGGAGGCCACAACGTCGTCCTCGCGTTGAGAGCCTGGTAAGCCTGACAGCCTGCCGTCGTGGCTCCCGCGCCACGCCGGAGGGACTCCAGGAATCCCGCAATCCTGCAATCCTGCGGACCGAGCTCTGCACCGCGCCTACGGTTCCTTCCTCCACTAGAGGGCTTCGGCGCTCCGGTGCCAGCCACCCGACGGGTCGCTGCGGCGCCGCCTTGAACCTCGCCTCGGTTCCGCTGAACACCTACCTCGCCCATACACAGGAGACTGCACATGTCCGCCGCCTCCCCTCCCCCTCCTGCCCCGCCCTCTTTCGACTCCGCCAGTGCGCCCCGGCTTTGCCAAATCGCAGCCCATGGAACGGAAGGCACCACGCCAACCGTCGGCGTGTCGCCGTCTGCCGGGGTGGCGTCGCACGGACCGCGAGTCACCGAGGAGGTGGCTCCCCCGAGATGAAGCGCTATAGCACCGTCAGCCAGGTCGCTGTACACGTGCCCCCCGGCCGCCAAACGGGTCAAGACATCGAGGAGTTGCTGAGCGCACGTGATCCCGACGCACGAGTGATGCCTGGCCTCCTCAGGCAGATGTACGGCTTCGAGCAGCGCCGCGTCGCGCCGCCGGGTACGTGGCCCTCAGACCTTGCCGCAGCAGCCGCACGACGCGTTCTGAGCCAGGCCAGTCTTCTCCCTGACGCCATCGACTTGCTGATCTTCGCCTCGGCGAGCGAAGACGTGGAAGAACCGGCCACGGCTCACATCGTGGCTCAAAAGATCGGCGTCGGCGCTTCAGCCTTCGATGTGAAAAACGCCTGCAACGGCCTCCTGAACGCCATGGAGATCGCTGACGCCCTGATTCACACGCGCCAGTACCATCGAGTCCTTATCTGCACCGGGGAACGGGGAAGCCTTCTTTCCCGCCTGCCTCCCCACCACAGCAACGACCTCGCTGAGTTCCTGCCCGCCTGCACGCTGGGTGACCTGGGTGCAGCGCTCCTGATGGAGGCATGCGACCGCCCCGGGATGCTCGGCGGTCACTTCCGAGCCAACTCCGCGGGCTGGCAGGCCGCCACCGTCAGCAATCCCTACTTCACACCGGCCCTCGGCACGATGACCGTACGCTTCGACTCTGCCGCCCTGGCCAGTTCCTTCCAGGGCATGGAGACCGCGGCGCTCGACGCCCTGCACGCCATGGGCCGCAAGATCGACGACATTGACCTGTTCTGCGTCCACCAACCGTCCGTGGCCTTCACGCACACCATCCGCGACGCCCTGGGCATCCCGAAGGACAAGCTCGTCCACACCTTCCCGCACTACGGCAACGTCGCCACGGCCAGCCTGCCCCTACAGATGGTTGAAGCCATGCGTCAGGCCCGGCTGCGCCGGGGTGATCTAGTGGCTCTGTTCGGGCTCGCCAGCGGCGCAGCGGCCGGCCTGGTGCTCATCGAGTGGTGACACGCCCGGCACATGAATCGCCCGTGACGCGATACGCCAACATAGGTCCAGGCGGTCATCAGCGGGTTCGGCATAGCGAGATGTGCCTTACGCTTGACCGGCTCGACAAGCTGATCGTGCCAGCCTTCGCATGCACGCAGGAGCGCAGGCAGCCCGAAGCTGCCACGAAGTGACCAGTGAGCGACCTCCAACCTGAAGTTGCAGGTCGTGGGGCCAGGTTGGGGTGCTGATGCCAGTCGGATGGGCGATCGCTTAAAGAGCAGCCTGGGTGTTCGCCTGTGACTCTTGCGGGCCGCGGGACGGCAGTGTCCGACTGAGGACGAGGTTGGTGGTCATGCTTCCGAACTCGGCCAACGCGTCAAGATCAAGAAGTGCCGCCCAAACCCATCAACGAGCGCTGTCCGAAGCAATCAACGAAGCCAACATGCCATCCACCACGCAGATTTACTACCGGGTCCACCCACCCCTGCCGGGTCGAGGCGGTCCGGGCCATCGCCTCGAAGTACCAGTTCGATGTCGTCGGCGGCCGGCTCCGGCACCGCAGCGGCGACGAGGACTTGGCCCTGCGGGTCCGGGCGGGCGTCGGCTCAGTGCCGGTCCCCGGCGGCTCCTGCCACGAGATGAACAACGTCCGGGCCGACGGGCACGGCTGCCCGGTCTACTACCGCTGCTACTCCCGCAAGTTCTTCACCACCGACTTCTCCCAACTGCCGGAGCTGTGCCAGTTGCGCGAGGCAAAGGCCCAGCAGCTCGCGATGCTGGAAGCCGCCTACGGAAGCGTGCTCACCCGAACGCCTTGACCCGGGCGAACATGGAGCTGCTGCGGCAGGAGATCGTTCAGGTCGACGAGCTGATCGCCAAGTGCGAGACGGATTTCGGGTCGCTCACCGACAACGACCGCGCGCCGGTGGAGGCGTGGATGCACAGCCGCGACCGGTTCGTCACGCTCATCCCCGTGGCAACGGTGCTTGTCGGCCGCCAGCAGCTGGACCGGCCGACAACCGACCCCATCCGGCTCACCGGCGAAGCGTCATGACCATGAGCCTGCCGCGGGAGCGACCCGGCGCCTCCGCGGGCCCTGCGCGAGCGAGCGCTCTGGAAGCAGGTCGCGAGGCCGCCGTCGTGCGCCGCCGCGCCGACAGCGAAAAGCGCCGACGACGCGTACTCGACGTGATCGCCGGCATGCGCAAGACGCGCACACCCCTGTCCGACGCAGACATCACGCGCCGGACACAAGTGAATCCGCAGTACCTGCAGCGCCATCGGGTCCTCAAGGCGGAGGTGGAAGTCGTCCGCGCACACCTTGCCAACAGCCGGTCCCGAACCGCAGCCGCGCAGGCAGCCCGCACGGAGGCCGCGGATCGGCCACCGGTTTGACCTGGGCGTCGAGCTGGAATGGGCCGGTGAACGGCTTCAAGGGCGGATCTACGAGGTTGACGGCGAGGGAGCCACTGCGCTTTGTACAGGACGAGCGTGCGCGGGTGGGCGGTGAGCGTCGCCTTGAGGAGATGGTCGAACTCGGTAGCGTAGCGAGGAGGTTGGCCCGGCGTCTGAAAGGACGGCGTGCAGTTCGTGACGCACGGCGCGGGTGGTGACGTGAGCGTGGAAGGTGATGCGGGCGTGGAAGGTGATGCGGCGGATGTCTTCGCTGGCTTCGAGTTCGCGTAGGCAGTGGGTGACGGCGACGGTTTTGCCGAATCCGGCGTCACCGTGGAGACACATCATCGCGCGGGCGTTGATGGTGCCGGTGAGGTTCTCCCTGGCGCTGAGCAGGGCGCGGGTGGTGACCAGGCGGGCGTCGGGCAGAGGGGAAAAGTCAACAACTTCGCCCGACCGCAACGCACTTCGGCTCGTTCGTAGGATACTGGCGGGCATGCCAAACAGTGAGGAAGGGTGGCGGCCTCGGGGGTACAAAGGGCCGGGTTGGGAACCACCCAGGGAACCTCCCAACGGCCCGCCCAAGAACAATGGAGACGCCCACGGGGGACGGTCGCGTTGGAGCCTTCCGGGTGTGGCTGCGGTGATCACGGTCGCGATCTGGACCCTCTTCGCCTACCAGTGGACTGAGCAAAACGGCTGTGAGGTACCGGAATCGTACGGCCTGGTCCTCTCCCATGGCACTCCGGACCCTTGGGAGAGATGCGGAGACTAGAGGACTCGCAGGCTCTCATCTGGTAGGCAGCGGCCTCGCTTCCCTCGAAGGGAAAAGGCCATGACTCTGCCGACTATGTGATGCACTTCCGCGGCTCCGACGGATCGCACAGGCGCCATGGCGCGACTATCAAAATCCACTCCTGCCGGGCCTCCGAAGAACGGAGTCGGTGCGTACACGCAGGGACTTGCCGCCACCTTGAAGTCACCCGAGGGCTGGCCGCCTCCGACCTCGATGTAATGGGTGGTGAAGTAGGACTCCCCTTGTCCCTTGGTCGCATCGGCTAGCACCGGTTCGCCGACGAGGGGCGGAATATGTGGAGCTGGAGACCTTCGTAGGATGCTCCGCCCTGCGCCGGAAGCCGCACGATGGTGTGCCCGGTGGTGTGCCCGGTGCTCTTCCGGCAGGTGACGTCAGTGACCTGCCAGCCGATGATGACCACGGCGGTGGACCGGGTACTCATCACGTTCATCTGGAACACGTCGGCGTACCCTCCGAGGGTGCTCGACGCCAGCTGATCCCTGTATCGCTTGGGGGCGCTCTCCAGCGTGGCTTCGAAGGGGAGCGGGTGACCGCCCAGATTCCTCAGGTACGAGAAGGTGCCCGAGCGGTCGTTCTCGACGGCTACCAGTTTCCGCCTCTCCTCGGGAGTCAGTGCCCGGTCGAGAGCCATCGCCCACGCCTCGGGCTCGTCTTCCTCGGGCCGCACGGACACCGTGAACGGCACCTTTTTGGCGTCGTACTCCGCGTTGGAGTCGTTCTCCCTGCCCGCACTGGGTTTGATCATGAGGTAGCAGGTCAGCGTGTCCCGGAAAACGGCCACGAAAGCGATCGACAGCATCACCAGCAAGGTCACCGCTCTTCGCCGCCGAGAGGAGCCGGGCGACAGGCCGAGCGTCTCGGCGACGATCGATGCGAAGCTCTCACGCGCTCCGTTTCCCTCGTCGGCGTCGCTCTGTCGCGGCGGCTGCGCTCCCGCGGCCGGCGGGCCGCCGGCCGAGTCCCCGTTCTGCCAGGCCTGTTATGGGGCTGGCTCCGCAAGAGTGCCGCCGGCACCACCCGGCCGCGGTTCATCCCGTCTCTCGTTCGGTGGCTCGGTCGTCGTCATGCCCGTCCCCCCCGTAGGCCCGCCACGCTTCCGTCCACGGACTGCCGACGTGTGCAGTCTCAGGACTCGCTTGACGCTGTTGTTGCTGGTGGCGTGCCCGGCGGATCGCTCACGGGCTGACCCTGCGCGATGTCGCGAACGCGCAGGACCGGTCGACCGTGCACCGCATCCTGGTCCGCAACGGGCTCGTCAACCACCAGGTTGAGGTCCACCGACGCGTCTATAGGCGGTGGCAGCGGGATGCCCCGATGCAGTTGTGGCAGATGGACCTGGTGAGCAGCGGACACCAGACCAGAGCCCCCCTCAAAACCACTGCTCCATCACACCCAGGCGATCAGTTCAGCCCGGTTACCGCCACACGGCCTATGGCTGGCCCTGCCCCCGGGACTCGCTGATCAGTGCCTGCATCGCTGCTCGGTCGCCGCTAGCACGGTGGTAACGCTTGCACAGGGCCAGGTTCGCTTCGTACTGGGCGCCTTCCTTTACCGCCTCTGGGTGGTGAAGGGTGTAGGCGCGGCCGTTGTGGCGCTTTGGTGGTGTGCCCATCAGGGTGCGGTGGGCGAGGTCGAAGGAGGCGTCCTCGAAGCCCCAGCCGCGAAAGCGTGTGTCCTGGCCGCCTAGGGACCACCAGGTGGCGGCCGCGGTCACGTAGACGCCTCCGGCGGCTTGGTCGACAGTGACGGCGTGGCAGGCGGGCAGAGGAACGCCCGCGCTGTACTCGCTGCTGCCCGTGGTTTGCAAGGAGCGCAGTTCGGTGTAGGGCAGGTGGACTTGGCCGCTGGTCGCGGCCTGGGTGATGGCGGCCCGCACGGGTGCCGGCTCAACCAGGATGTCGGCGTCCGAGAGGATTACGACATCGGCGTCGTTCTGTTCGGCGAGGCGGACGCCGGCGTTGCGGCAGGCTGCGCGGTTGAATGGTTCAACGTCGGTGTCGACGTCGATCACGTCGGTGCCGGGCAGCACGCTGTGCCAGTGCGCGGTGGTGACGTGGTGGGCCCAGGCGCGCCCGGGCGCAGGACGCCAGATGATGGCGACCAGCACCTTTGTTCTCCCCAGCCAAGGGGTGTGACCGGCCATCACGTGGTCTGGCGTTGCGTCTTCCATGATGTTTCCCCTCTTTCTGGCCGTGCAGGTTCCGTGCAGGTCCGTCCGGCCCTCGGTGCCGGCACAGCGACCGGCCGTAGCTGTGCAGGGGTGCTTCGGGCGCGGTGCCTGTCCGGGCCGTCGCTGTGTCCGGGGTGACGGAGCGATCCGAGGGCCTCGCTTACAGGTCCAGGTCGCTGGTGGAACTCAGGGCGTTCGAGCGGGCCGCGGCCCGGCGGGAGGAATGGCGCCCACTGCGCGGCGTGCAGGCATTGCAGGGAGTGGATCCAGGCGGTCAGGTCATCCGGTAGGCGAGGATGCCCGTTTCGACCAGCGGTTCGTCCAGGCCGGGGGCGGATGCGCGGTGACGGGAAGGTCGTAAGGCGCGGGCCTCGCGGCCCCCCGCCGGGGGGAGCCGGAGGGCTTTTTGCAGCCCAGAGAGAGGGGGGTACGCGCAGGCACCGCTGCAAATTCCGGTCCACCAGCCGTTCGTCTGGCTGCCGCGTGCCTGCGCGTAGCCAATAAAATTCATTCTGCCGTCGACGCTCAGTGCCGTAACTGTCCGGATGTTGAACAGAATCGACCACGAGTTCTTCCTGACGTTTCGGCCGGAATCTGCGATATTTTGCCGCACATCTGATTTCTCCTCCCTGGGCAACGGTTTCCTCCGACGGAAATACCCCGGAAGCGGCGGCAGCAGAGAAAGATCGCGTCAACGTTAGCCACGGTGGCGCAGCTGCTGGCGGAAACCGGCCGGCACGCCGACAAGGCCCCGCTCCGAAATCGGCCTCATTTTCCCGAGGATCCGTTGGCTTCCTGACGGCCCCTCGTGCTGCGAGCAGTGGAACTTCGCTTTGCTTCGATGCTTGCGTGACGCTTTTTCGCGCCCGGAAACCGGCTTACTCCATAGTGGACAACGATGACACGGAGGGCTTCTGCACGCTTACCGGCCTGGGCATATTCGAAGCGACAATCCATTGCTTGAAAGGAGCAATGCCATGCAGGACAGCACTTCACAAACCCCGGCCGAGACAGCACAGGAAGGTCTCGTGCAGGACCCCTGGTTCCAGGACTGGGAGGCGACGGCGGGCTGGACCGAGAACGGCAACATGGACTACGTCGACTTCGCGCCGGACCGCGGCACCAAGCTGAACAAGTGGCGGACCGGGGTGGCTGCCGGCTCGGCCAACCACCCGGTCAGTCTCTACCGCCGGAGGTACTCCTCCTTCACCCTGCCGCCCAAGGCGCCGCGTGAGGCCTGTGTCGTCGACCTCAACGGTTTCGGCTCGCAGGGCTACGTCGAGCAGGACATCAAGACCACACCGGGAAGCTCGTACACGGTGTCGTTCTGGCTCGGCTACGACATGTTCAGCGGCACCGGATTCGCCAAGGTGGCCGCCCAGATCAGCGCCATCAACGCCGACACCCAGCAGGCGATCAAGCTCAAGCAGTTCGAGGCGCCGAAGGGCGGCAAGCAGGCGAACAACCACAACAACGAGCCGGGCTGGAAACAGTACCGTCTGCAGTTCAAGGCCGAGTCCGAGGAGACCACCATCCGTCTGACGGACTGGACGGGGCCCGCCAACGGGAACAACAAGTGGGAGTGGTGGACCGGCGCGGACGTCACCGGCGTCGTCGTCACCGAGGACTCGGCACCCGTCTCCCTGGCGCCCGGCGGCGACGTGACCGTCAAGCGCGGCAAGGACCCTGCGTACCCGGGGGTGCACGTGACCGCCACGGGAGACCACACCGCCGCACAGACCGTCAAGGTGACCCTGCCCGGCGGCCGCGGCCTGCGCTTCGGCACGCCCAGCCTGACGGTCATGACCGGCAATGGGAACACCTCACACACGGGAACCCCGTCCGCGGACGGGCAGACCCTGACCTTCGACAAGGTGGACCTGCGCCTGACCGGCAAGGGAACCAGCGCGACCCTGTTCCTGCCGGTCACCGCCGACAGTAACGCCGCGCCCGGCGACACGTCCCTGACCTTCCAGGTCGGCGGCCAGAGCGGACCGTCCTCGACGATCCACGTCACCAGCTGAGCCAACCGACAACCCCCGGGGTCCTCCTGCCGCGCGCGAGCGTGGCGGGAGGACCCATCCGTACCGGCCGCGACGAACGCCGCCGCGTCGTGTGCCCGCCCGCACCAGGAACGGAGTGCCACCATGTTCCGCTCACGCCATTCCCCGCGCCCGTCCCGCCCGTCGGCCACGCCGCGCAGTCTGTCCCTGGTGGGCCGCGTGTTCGGCTACCCCCCTGCACACAACGCGGGCTCGGAGTGGATGCTGCACTCCATGCTCAAGCCGCTGGCCGATCGCGGGCACCGGGTGACGATCTGGCTGTCCCACCCAGGCAAGATCAAGAAGGCGTACGACTTCGAGGGCGTCCGCGTCGTTCCATTCCAGGAGGGCACGGGGTTCGCCGCCGCCGCGCAGAAGGCGGACATCCTGCTGTCCCACTACGAGAACGTCCCCATCGTCGCGGGCCTTGCCCGTACCCATGCCATCCCGACCGTCGTGATCTGCCACGACAACTTCGCCGCCACCTTCCACAACGCGGCCGGCGCCGACCTCGTCGTCTACAACAGCGAATGGATCAGGCGCGAGGGAGAAGTCCACTTCGCCCGCTACCCGCACGCTCTGCTGCCGCAGCACTCCCTCGTCGTACGGCCCCCGGTGACCGCGGCCGACTACGCCACCACCCCCGGCAACAGCGCGACCCTGGTCAACCTGAACCCCGACAAGGGGGGTGAGCTGTTCTGGCAGGTCGCCGCCTGGTCGCCCACATGGCACTTCCTGGGGGTGCGGGGTGCCTACGGCCAGCAGCTCGAACCGCCCACGCCGCTGGCCAATGGCGAGGTCATCGACGGCGTGCCCGGCCATCAGATGCGCCACCACGTATACGCCCGCACCCGCGTGGTGCTGATGCCCAGCATCTACGAGTCCTGGGGCCGGGTCGCCGTGGAAGCCTTCGCCTCCGGCATCCCCGTCATCGCCCATCCCACCCCCGGCCTGGTCGAATCCCTCGGCGAAGCGGGCATCTTCGCCTACCGCGACGACCTCAGCGCCTGGATCCACGCACTCAAACACCTGCAGACCCCGCGCAACTGGCGCCAGGCCTCCCACCGGGCCAAGGCCCGCTCCAGGGCCCTGTCCACCACCACCGACCTCGATGCGTGGTGCGACGCGATCGAGTCCCTGCCCCGCTGATCCGATCCGCACAACAGGGCCAGACGCTTCCTGCGCGCCGGCCGGTGGCCGACAGCAGCGCACGGGCGGCGCCGCAGACGAAGTCGGGCGTTCAGGCAGGACGGGAGCGGACAGCAGGCGACGAGCTGCTGCGGGAGGAGCGGCCCGGATGGTCGAGCCGGCGCACTGGGGCGAAGGCCTCGCACTGCCGGTTGCGGCACACACTCGCGGGCTGCGAGGTGGCTGAGATGGACGCGTATATGACTGGCACCTGAGCAGAAGGGGCAACGCTCCAGCCAGGACTCCGGAAATCCGCCGAAGTCACCTGTGATCGTCATTCCCCCCACCTCAACCCCATCTCCCACTCACCTGTCTACCGCCGTCACACGCCTGCTGCTCATGGACCGGCTGCTGTACCGGCGCAGGTGAACTCCGCGTCACCCGGCCAACCGCAGGACGCACACGCCAGCCGCCAAGCCGACCCCCGGGGCACGACAGAGCTGATCCGGCATGCACTTCCCGCTCCGGCCGCCTCTCACACACGCGACGACACGATCAGGGATGGGCACGAGCAGATGTGGACACAGTGGCGTACAGCCGCCGCTCACACCTCGAATTTCCGGTCCACTGTGTCCATTGTTTCCGCTGCTCATGCCCACCAGGCTGGCAACGGCGGCCGACGGGCGAACACCCCCGGCCGACTGACCACGGAAACAGGAGAAGTACGTCGTGAACTCACAGAAGTGTCATGATGCCGTCCCCCTTTCCCCGTCCTCCCCCGCACGACCCTCATCCGCTCGACCGCGCAGCGCTCTCCACAACGTCGCCGTGAACGCGCTGGCGCAGCAAGTGCTGTGCGGCCCCCTGCCCGCCGCCGTACAGGACTCTCCCCTGGCGACGCGGTTGATCACCGCTGACCTGACGGTGTGGCTGGAGACGCTGGCACACGACCTCCCCGCCGCCGAGATCGCGCAGGCGTTCACCCGGAGATTCGCCGCACACGCCTCCGCGGGCCTCTCCCGTGCAGACGCGATGTGCCTGCAACACGCGTACGCAGCCGCCCTCTTGAGCACTGTCGGCGATCCCGCCGCACCACACAGAGCCGGTCGGAACTCCCCAGCGACCGACGCGGCACACCTGATGAGGATCCTTACGCAGGTGATGGCGGCCGCCGAACGGGACCCCGCCTTCGTACGCCCACACCCGTCCGTCGGCAGCCACACCCCCTCGTCCTCCACACCCCACCGCCCCTCCTCGCAAACGGCCCGCTGGTGCCTGGCCACATCCTTCGCCGACGGCGACATCAGAGAGGCACTACGTGCCTTCCGAACGGCCAACCCCGACGCGCTCATCGCCGTCGCCGGCGTCCACATGACCGTCTTCACCACACGTCCCCCAACCAACACCGCTGTTCTGGGACCGCACGGACTGGTACCGGTCGTCAACGGCGACACCACGCGCGCCGCCCGTCGCGCCGCCCTCGCCGCCGTGATCGCCCGGTACTACGGCACCGATGTGAAAGAAGAAGACGCCACACCCCTGCTCGCCGCAGTGGACCTGCCCGCAGCCGAGCGAGAGGCTTATACCGTGCGCTGCCTGGGCGCGCTCCACACCGCGGAGGGCAACCGCCACCTCCTACAGACGCTCGCCGTCTACCTGGCGCACAACCAGTGCACTGCGGCGGCCGCCCGCAGCCTCTACATCCACCGCCACACGCTGGCCTACCGTCTGCGGGCCATCACCGCCATCACCAGCCTCGACCTGGACACCCCATTCGATCGGATGCGCGCCGAGATGGCCTTGCTCCTGGGCAACGCAGACTGCTGGTCCACGCCCCGCCGACGTGGTGCGAGCCACTGACCCGAATCGCCCGGCCGGAACGAGCAGCCCCGATCGTCTTACGAACACGAAATCGTGATACGCGCACACTCGAACGGCCCCTGGAACACCCCATCGAACGTTCACTACGCTACCTGCTATACCGCCCCAAAGCAGGTCAACCCCGTATTGGTTGACGGGAGGGTACTCCACTGATTCCGGTACGTCACCCACAGAATCGGAAGGCGCCCATGTCCCCTCGCCGCGTGCCGCATCAAACGCCTACCCCCCTCACCACGACGCCTCCCGCAGGCAGCCCAAGGCAGCAGTGTGCGACGCCTCCCCGCGCAGGCCGGCCCGAGGGAGGAAACACAGAAACGCCCATGCCCCCCGGCCCCGCCACTGACCACCTCTGCTTCCATCCTTCGGCAACCGACACCCACCCCAGCACGACACTTCGGGCCCTCCTCTACTCGGGGCACGCACACCCGAAAGCGGCCCCACTACCGCTGCCGGCCCACGTCGCCCAACCGCTGCGCTGGTGTATGGCCACCACACCCCTCGACATCCCGCAACGAGCGGTCGAAGCGGCGGTGCTACGCCAAGACAACCCCCGTGCCCTCGTCGGTGAACTCGGCGAGCGAATCCTGCTGTTCAGCGCCGACAACCCGGTCTGCGACCGGGTTGTCGGCCCGTGCGCGACCGTAGCCATCGAGGAGGCAGAAGGCCTCGATACTGCGGCCGACCGTGCCTGCCAAACAGCCGTCCTCGCCCACCTCTACGGCCACACCCCTCTCGACGCCCGCGACGTTCTGCCACTCGTCCGCTTCCTGGAGCAAACCAACGAAGGCAACGAGGACTTCCTGCATCGCAGCCTGGGCGCCCTCCACAGCGACCCCCGAAACGCCCACCTGCTGACCACTCTCAAGGCCTACCTGCACCACGGCATGTCCACAGCCGCCACGGCACGCAGCCTCTTCATCCATCGCCACACGCTCGACCACCGACTCCGCCGGATCCGCCACCTCACTGGCCTCGACCTCACCCAGCCCCTCCACCGCCTACGCGCTGAAATCGCACTGCTCCTCACCACCCCTTAGCTTGTCGTTCATCCTCCCGGTGTTGAACGGCCTTCGAACCTGAGCCGTGTTTTCGCAGTGCAGCGGACTTGCTGGCGGCTTCGGGCGGCCGGTCCGTCCTCGTCGTCGTCCGGGTCGCGCAGCAGCCGCAGACGGCCGCCGGCCGGAGTGGAGGCGGTGAAGCTGTAGCGGCCCGAGACGTTCAGATCATGTGCGAGGTCGAGCATCGCCTCGTCGCTGCCTTGCTGTTCATCGATGACATCGTCGATGAACCACATCAGGGCATTCCACGCGGCGGCCGTTTCCAGGTTGGCGGCATGTGGATGGCAGTAGGCGGCGAAGCGGCCGAATTGCGCGCGGGCGAAGCGCCGCGCGGCGGCTTCATCGCTCAGCAGGTGCAGGTCGGTGGCCCACCGGGTGAGATGGCCCTCGATGCGGTCCGCGTCCGGATGGACCATGCTCGAGACAGGGAACTGCAGGTCAGGCAGCGGCAGGGTGCCGGACAACTCGGGCAGCGTGGTCATGAGGTCCTCACGGTGACGGAGTCGGCGAATTGAGACAGTGCAGTGGTTATGGGGGCTGGCAGAGCGCTGCGTGCGAGGGCCTGCCGGCCCTGGGTGCAGCGCACGTTGATTATCTTTTCGACTGACTCGCGGGCTCCGGTGACGTTCAGGACTTCGCGAACGCGGGCTGCTCCGTCCTCGTCCAGGTCAGCTGCGCCGATCAGAGTGGGCAGCAGGCCTCGCTGGACTCGGTCGGCTCGCGTCAGGGCGAGGGCAACCAGAGCGGTGGCTTTGCCATCGCGCAAGTCGTCCAGAACGGTTTTGCCGGTCACGGCCGGATCCCCGAAGACGCCCAGCAGGTCGTCACGGAGTTGGAAGGCTTCACCGAGCGGTACGGCAAAGGTGCTGAGAACCGCCAGCAGGTCCTTGTCGGCGCCTGCCAGTGCGGCGCCCAGGTGCAGGGACCGCTCCACGGTGTACTTGCCGCTCTTGAGCCGCGCGATGCGCAAGGCGCCGTCGACATCGGGACCGGGACGGCCTGAGGCCGTCAGGTCGAGGTACTGGCCGAGCATGAGTTCCGTGCGCATGGTGTCCACCACCGCCTGGGCCGCGGCGAGCTGGGAGGTGGTGAGACCGGCTGTGTGGAGCAGCTCGTCGGACCAGGTCAAGGCCAGGTCTCCGAGGAGAATGGCCCCGTTGACGCCCAGCCGTGGAGCATGGGGGTGCCCGGCATGATGGGCTGCCAGTGCTTCATGGCCAGCGGGCCGCGCCCTCGGCGGGTGGTGCTGTCGTCCATGACATCGTCGTGGATAAGCGTGAAGGTGTGGAACATCCCCAGCGATGCGGCGGCTTTGAGGACCGGGACGATGTCACCGTGCCCGCTGGCGGCGTACCAGCCGGCCACACACAGCACGGGGCGCAGACGCTTGCCACCAGCGAACAACAAGCCCTTCAGGACCTCAGTGATCTCGGTCGGCATCTGGTACGTGACAGCCGGTGTGGCCTTGCGCTCGACGAAGGCGGCGAGGACCGACTCGACTTCGGCGCGGATGACCACCAAGTCGACCGGCGCAGCAGGAAGCGGCGGGGCAGCCACAGGAACGCCTCCCTTCCCGGCGACGCCCGGAGCCATCGCCTGAATCGGAAGGCCAGGACCGACCGCGGATCAGAACCAGCGGCAGCCGGGCCAGCGTTGATGCGTGCGCATGCGTGAAGGCGCGCATGCTCCAGGCCGGTCTGGCTCTCTCCTGGTTGCCGCGGGAGGGAACGAAACACTCATGGTCAGGGGGCGCACGGATCGACGTGGCGCATCCAGAACCAATCTGCATATGCCCATAGCGGGCTTCTGCGCCCTGTGCGCCCGGCGTGGCGGGCTTTGGTCAGGGCCTCGCCCTTGCCAGGGTGTGCTTGGCAATGACTCGCAAGGCTCACGCGGGCCCCCAGGCCCGCGCGGCCGCGGCAGCGGACATGGGCCTCTTCGACCTTCTTTCCGGCTTCACCGCGCTGGCCACTCCACTCTTTTCTGTCCTCATGGGAGAGTCCGGCTCCAATGGTGAAGGTTCGGTCCTACACTCCCTCCTCACGTCGGTCGTCAATTCGGAGGCCGCGGCGAGGCGGGGAAAGGGAGGAAATCCCGTAAGGGCTGACTCCACTTGCCGCGGCGACTGGCAGGGGCTTTTCTCTGACGGACCTGGGTTCAGCCCCGCCCTGGGACCGGCCGAGCGCCTGGCGAGCCGCCGCAGACTCCGGATCCGAGACGGGTCTTCGCCCAGGTCACCAGGGCGCCTGCATAGGTGAAGTCGGCCCAGACGGTGGCGATTTCGGGGTGCATGAGGTGGAGGCGGAAGAGGACTTCGCGGGCTGCGTCCCGGTCGGTGATGAGATGGCGGAACACAGTGAGAGGCATCAGTGGCTGCGGGGCGAGTACATGATCACAGCCAGCCCAGCTAGGCAGGTCAGCGCGCCGATGACATCACAGCGGTCGGGGCGGTAGCCGTCGGCGAACATGCCCCAGGCGATCGACCCCGCGACGAAGTTCCCGCCATACGCGGCCAGTAGACGACCGTCGTTCTGCCAGCTTGGCGATGACCCCATAGATGCGCAGCCGGTTCGAAGAGGGCGAGCAGGACGGGCCGCGGGCTACCCGTTGATGTCGTCGTGGCCGAGATCGCCGCCCAGTTCTCGGGAGGCTTCGGCCTGGGTGAGGAGTTCCTTGGCCTTGGCCGTGGCGCCTTCGATGGCGTCGGCGCCGGCGAGGAAGCGCTGCGGCGGCTCGTTGTGGTCGGCGATGGTCAGTAGAGCGTGGGCGAGCTTGGTGGGGTCGCCGGGCTGCTGCCCGTTGATGCTCTTCCAGGCTTCGACGGTGGCGGTGGTGCGCTCGGCGTAGTCGTCGATGGTCGGTTCGGGCCAGGTGGTGGAGGCGTCCACGAGCAGTTCGGTGCGGAAGAAGCCGGGCTCCACGATGGTGGTGCGGATGTTGTACGGGGCGATGTCGTGGTGCAGGGCCTCCATCCAGCCCTCGACGCCGAACTTGGAGGCGGCGTAGGCGGCGTTGAACTCAGCGCCGACCAGGCCGGCGATCGAGGAGAGGGTGATGATGTGGCCGTCGCGCTGACGGCGCATGACAGGCAGGACGGCGCGGGTGACGTTCATGGGCCCGTAGAGGTTGGTCTCGACCTGCCGGTGCATGTGCTCCGGAGAGATCTCCTCGAAGAAGCCTGCGTAGAAGTTTCCGGCGTTGTTGATCAGGACGTCGATGTGGCCGAAGCGGTCGACGGCGGCCTGTGCGGCTGCGTGGGCGTCGTCCAGGCTGGTGACGTCCAGTTTGGTGGCGAGTAGGTTGTCCTGCGGGCCGCCCAGGGTCTTCTCGACCTCCTGGGGGCGGCGGCCGGTGGCGACGACCTGGTGGCCGACTGCGAGGGCTTGGCGGGCGATGTCGGTGCCCAGACCGCGTCCGGCACCGGTGACGAAGATGACCTTGCTCATGAGGAATTTCCTTTCAGGCACCGGATGCGGCACCCGGTGGGGGGTGGGGTGGTTCCGTGCTGCGCCGACCAGGGAGGCCCGGTGATGGACGTGCTCAAGCTTGTTCGGTGGGCATGATCCACAGCTCGCCGACGGTGGCGTGGCGGGGACGGGTGACCATGTAGGCGACGCCGTCGGCAATGTCCTCGGCAGCGAGGACCTCGGTCCCCTCGAAGAAGGGGTCGATCATTTCGCCGCGGACCTCGGGCTTGTTGTGCGTGCCCAGTTCGCTCTCCACGGCGCCCGGCTCCAGGACACCGACGCGCACGTGGCGCTGGGTGACTTCCTGGCGCAGGGACTCGGTGAAGGCGTGCACGCCGAACTTGGTGACGTTGTAGACGCCGAAGCCCTTGCTCGCCACCCGGCCGGCGTACGAGCCGATGTTGACGACGTCGGCTACCTGACGCGGGTCCTGTTCGGCAGCCTTCAGCAGGTGGGGCAGGGCGGCGCGGGTGGTGTAGAGCAGGCCCTGAACGTTGACGGCGATCATGCGGTCCCACTCCTCAGGGTCCGCGCCGACGACGGGACCCAGGAGCATCAGACCGGCATTGTTGACCAGGATGTCCAGCCGTCCGTACCGCTCGATGACCTGCTGTACGGCGGCCTCGGCCTGGAGGCGGTCGGTGATGTCCTCAGCCACCACCAGCGCGGTGCCGCCCGCCTGCTCGATCTCAGCGGCAAGAACTTCCAGGCGGTCCTTGCGGCGGGCCACGAGCGCCACCGAGGCCCCGCGCTCGGCAAGCCGGCGGGCGGTTGCGGCACCGATACCGCTGCTCGCGCCGGTGACGAGTACGACGGTGCCAGTCAGTTGCGAAGCCATAAGTGGTCCTCTCTAGATGTACGGCGTAAGGGCAGGCGGCGGCGATGACGAGCTCTGTGCGTACTTCTCGAATGATCAGTGCCGTGTACCGGGCCCGTTATCCAGGCAACCACCCGGGAACGCCCAGTGGGCCGTCGTAAAGGGCACCGCTCTTCCGGGGGTCTGGCAGTACCCCCTACGACAAGCTGACCTGCTGGTTACGGCCGTACCGTGGGCACATGGACCGCAGCAGCGAGATCCGTGAGTTCCTGCGCACCCGCCGGGCCCGGATCACCCCCGACCAGGCCGGCCTCACCCCGCACCGCGGCCCCCGCCGCGTACCGGGACTGCGCCGCGAGGAAGTCGCCCAGCTCGCCGGCGTCAGCGTCGACTACTACATCCGCCTGGAGCGAGGCCGCACGCAGGGCGTCTCCGAATCTGTCCTGGAGGCCGTCTCCCGCGCCCTGCAACTGGACGAGGCCGAACGCGCCCACCTCTTCGACCTCGCCCAGCCCACCACCGCCCGGACCCGCCGCAAGCGACCCCTCGCCCCCCAACGGGTCCACCCGGTCCTCTACCGGACCCTGGACTCTCTCAGCGTCCCCGCCGTGGTCCAAGGGCGACGCACGGATGTCCTGGCCGCCAACAAGCTCGCCTACGCCCTCTACACCGATTTCGAAGCCCGGCCCCGCCGCGAACGCAACTTCGCCCGCTTCGTCTTCCTCGACGAAGCCGCCCGCACGCTGTACGCCGACTGGGAACGGGTCGCCGGCGACTGCCTGGCCATGCTGCGCCTGTACGCCGGACGTCACCCCGACGACCCGCAGCTCACCGAGCTGATCGGAGAGCTCTCCCTGCACAGCGACGTCTTCCGCCGCATGTGGGCGGACCACGACGTCATCGCCCACAGCACCGGAACCAAACGCCTTCACCACCCGCTCGTCGGCGACCTCACCCTCGACTACCTGGTCCTGGCCGTCGAAGGCGACCCCGAACAGACCCTCACCCTCTACACCCCCGAACCCGCGTCCCCCTCAGCCGAAGCCCTGAGGCTCCTCGCCAGCTGGACCGGCACTTCCGCCTCCCGGCCGCAGTCTCCCGAAGAGACTCACAAGCCGGCAGGCTGACGCCCGCGTCCTCCCGCAACACGAGCGTGCCGGGCGTTGTCCGGCCGGGAACGCTTCACAGCGCCCCTACGACCGGTCAGGCGACCCGGCCGAATCCCGCACTGTTCGGGGCCGAAGTTGCGTGAAATCTTATCCAACCTCGGGTCGCACGCCTCGGGCTGCATGCCGAGCGCGTGCGTTCTGTACTCGCCGAACCGGTTGATGTGCTCGGTTACCGGTAGTTCGTTAAATCCGGCGGTAGAGGTCGATGCCGTGTCCGGTGGTGACCACCTCGGTCAGGGCCTGGAGCTCGGAGGGCGGTTCCTTGTCCGTCCACGCTCGCCACCAATGGGTGAGGGTGACGGCGGGGGCGAGCCAGGAACGGATCGCCCGTAAGGCCCTGGGCCAGCAGGGCTGTTGGTGCTGGTGGGACGGGGGCGGGCCCCCTCTCTGGCCGCTCGCTGGGACACGGGTCCGGCTCGGTGGCATCCACGGGGCCGGGTGGGGCGAACCACTGGTCCCAGCAGATGGAGAACGCGCAGGTGACCAGGGCCCGGTGGCGGCGGATGGCGCGGTCGGAGCGACCTGGAAGTCGGCCCAGCCGAGTTCGTCTTTGACCTGCTTGTAGCTCTGCTCGGTTCAGGGCCGCAGGCCGTAGAGGCGGACGATTTCGGTGAGGTCGGCCGGCGGGTGCGAGCCGGCGGCGGCGTGGGTGCGTCGGGGTGGGGCAGGTTGGAGGCCAGGTATCAGGTGGCCTTCTCCGGCAGGGTGGCTGCATCGGTGGTGGCCACGACCAGTCGGCAGGGTGAGTGGGGGCCATATCCGCCCAGGCGGGCGTCGGCGGCCCACCAGGTCTGGGTGTGTCCGTCGCGCAAGTGCCGCTCTACCGGTGTCCAGTCGCCGGAATGGTCGGCGTTCTTCCAGGCCGTAGCGCGTGCGGCGGTGACGGGGGTGTGCCGTCGGAGGAGCCATCGGCTGGTGCTGCGGAGCATCCGTGCCTGCTCACTGCCCGAGGTCATCGGGGAGGTGGAGGCACGGGGCCCGGTCGCAGCCTGACACCCAGCTGCTGTCTCGCATCAACGATGAACTGCTGCGCGACAAATGCCCCGCCGCCAGCTGAGTGCCGGTCAGTTGAGGCCACTGACCGGCGACGCTACCGGAGGGGGCGAGCTTCTCAGTGGAGGCGGGTCCAGGGCTTGTTGCAGATCAGCTTCATGCCCGGGCTGATGCATGAGGTCTCGTACACCTTGCCATCGGTGGTGATGGCCTTGATCCAGACGTTGTTTCCCTGCTCGCTGAGGGTGATGTCGCAGGCGCGTGCGGGGTAGCCCTTGTTGTCGGACAGTTCCTGCCACCTGATGTTCTTGGCCTTCTTGTCCCAGGCGCCCGCGTAGGCGTGGCCGTCGGAGAGGGCGACGGTGTGCTCCTCGTTCTTGTTGGGGGCGAAGGAGTCGATGGCCTGGCAGTTCGGCCCGCTGTGGCGTGGCTCAGGGGCAGCATGCGCCGGCGCGGTCAGGGCGGCCAGGGCCAGAACGAACGGGGCCGCGACACTCACGGTGCGGCGTGCATTGGCAGTCATTGTTCCTCTTTGCTGATAGGGAGTTCGGCCCGGAACAGTCATGGGCTCAGATCCCTCATCGGCGGCTCAGGCCACCCACTGAAGACGGCCGGAGTGATGATCACTCCCGTGGTCGTACTGTCCGTCCCGGACAACACGGCCTGCCTCGTGAACCGAGACGTTCAGCGGCACGGGTGCGGTCCCGTCCACCCTGCCTGGCCTCTGCTTCCCAGTGGCGTAAGGAAGCCTTCTCCCGCCACTTCGAGAACCAGGTCGGCACCAAGGGCCGGACCCTCCCATCTGGACGGCTGCCTGCTCACTTTCGAGGCACGGAGGTGGCCGCCCGCAGCTTGGCACCGACCATCAGGCGTCGGGCCCGGGCATCTCAATGCCTTGGGTCAACATCGTTGCTCCAGGTAAGTGCTCTATGTGACGGTTAGTGTGGGCGCGCCTCACTGTCCCTACCGGTAGTTCGTTGAATCCGGCGGTCGTATGCGTTGAGGGCGGTGCAGGTTGGCCGTAGGCCGGTAGTAGGAGTCAACTGCTCTGGTGGGAGCTGGAGATGACTGCTCGCCGCCCGTGTCCGCCTGCACCGGGGCCGTTGGAGGAGTACGCGGACCGGTTCGACGACCTCTTCAAAGTGCGAGAGAGAGGGGCACAGGCGCTACTGTCCGCCCGCGGCCGGACTCGCAGTGGGCACCAGATGCGCCGGACGTTTGGCAGGCCGGGGTCAGCGGCCTGCGTGTCCAGACGGAGTGCCTCTCCTCAGGCATGGTGGAGGAGAGGCACCCTGTCGTCAGGTGACGTTGATCGTGGTGGAGGCGGAGGCCTGGTCGCCGACGGTGAAGGCGACCGCCGTTGGGCCAGTGCGGGCATCCTCTGCGGCGCTGACGCAGACCCACATGACGGACACCGCCCCAGGGTCACCGGCGGCCAGGTCGACGCCGGTGAAGGCCAGGGTGCGACCGTCGGCGGAGAGTGTGCCCACGGATACGGCGGAACGTCCGTTGCTGTCCAGGATGGTCAGTTGCAGGTCGGGAAGGCTCGGCGTGCCAAAGCGCAGCCCTGAATCCAGCGGGAGCGTCACGGTGACGTTCTGCGGAGGGATGCCGCGGGATCCGTTGTTGCGGACCTCCACTCCGGGATATCGGGGCGACCCGCCGCGCCCGACGGTCACCGCGGCGCCGCCTGGTGAGACGGTGTACGCCGGTTTGACGACGATCGGTGTGGAGGCGGACGTCTTGCCCGCGACGGTGTAGGTCAGCTCGGTGGGTCCGGCCGGGGAGTCGTGCGTGGCGCTGACGGCCACCCACATCGTCGTTGTGCCGGGCAGGTGCAGGTCGATGTCGGTGAAGGTGAGGGAGGTGCTGTCATCGGACAGCGCGCCGGTGTATACGGTGGTCGTCCCGTCGGTGTTCTGCAGCGTCAGCTGGTAGTCGGCCAGGATTTGTGTGCCGAAGAGCAGCTTGCGATCGGCGGGCAGGGCCACCGTCACCGTGACGGGTGCCAGGGCAACGCTCGAGGCGACACTGATACCGGGATATCCGGCAGGACCGTTCTTGGTGAGCTCCACGGTGGGCGGCCCGCCCGGTGTGAGTGTGAACTCTGTCCACTGCAGCACCACTTGCCCGTGGTTGTTGGCGTCGCCGATGCCGGTCTCGTAGGCGGGATCGTCCTTGCCGCCGGCCTGGCCGCCGGTGCCGGCCAGGGTGCGCCCGTTGCTGACCCCAGGGCCGTCGACGTAACTACTGCCCCCGCCGGCGGCACCGTGGAATGTGGCCTGCACGCCGAGGCCGCCTCCTCCACCCGCGTAGCCGGCGCCGTCGGCGCCGCCCCCGTCGCCGAACGCTGGGTCGAGGACGGCCCCGTCAACACCGCCGCCGGAGACTCCGCCGGCATCGACGTCGCCCTTGCACCTCATCGAACGCACCGCCGGACCCCAACTCGCCCCGCACCATCCAGCTGTTCATCGAAAGACCCGCAGCCCCCGCAAGGCCCGATCGGATGAACGCTCCCGGGATCACAGCCCTCGCCGCCCCGCCAGCCCCACCCCACAGCCCGCCCCACACCGATCCTGGCCGACCACCCAGAACTACTGGCCCGATTGACCACCGGATCGCCCCGCTCACCGACGGCCCCCATACAGCCACATCTCGGGCAGGAGCGCCGGGCGATCGTAGACCGCTTAGCGGACAGCTACCAGGCTACCGGCAGCCGCTCAGGTACCCGCTTCATGAACCGGGTGCGCCAGACCAGTTGGTCCAGCGGTACCCCCAGTTGCAGGCCGGGCATTTTCTCCAGCAGCACCCGCAGAGCGATCTCGGTGTGCTTCTTGCCCAGGGCGGTGGCCGGGCAGTAGTGCCCACCCCCGCCGAAGGAGAGGTGCTCGGCCGCGTTGGGCCGGTCGACGTCCACGGTGTGCGGATGAGGGAACACGTCCGGGTCGGTGTTGGCGCCCTCGACCAGGACGAGGACCAGTTCACCCTTCTTCACCTGGACGTCGCCCAGAAGGATGTCCTCCGTGGCGATGCGGGGCAGCCCGTCGCCGATGGACAGGTTGACACGCAGCAGCTCATCGACCGCGGCCGGCAGCTTGTCGGGTTCGGCGAGTAGTTGGCGCCACACGGGCGGGTTTTGAAGGAGAGAGACGATCGCCATCGTCAGGAAGCCCATGGTGCTGATGACGCCGGCGCCGAACATGGTCACGCCGACGGTGGCCAGCATCTCGTCGGTGAGATGTGCGTATTCTTCCTTTCCGCGCAGCGCGGCGAGTTCGCTCATCAGGCCGGTGGTGAGCGGGTCGTCCAGGCGCTCCACCATGTAGGCGATGTCTCGGTCCCAGTTGAGCTTGGCTCCAGGGACGGGGCACGCCGAGTTCATGAATGCGATGTCGAGACTGGCGGCCAGGCGGGGCGCGTCCGCCTGGGGAATGCCCAGGATGCGGCAGTGGAGATGCTCCGCGTAGGGGCTGGTGAACCGGCCGCGCAGATCGATGGGCGGGCCGTACGCGAGCAGGCCGTCGAGCATGGCAGCGGCGTGGGTGTGCATCCAGTCTTCGAGGCCGGGTGTCCTGGGGCTGATGGCCTTCAGCACTGCCTTGCGCAGTCCGGATCCGGTGATGTTGCCCATGTTGTTGACCACCTCGGGCGGAATGGTCAACGCGTATTGCCTCGGTGCCCCGGGTGCGGAGGTGTCCTTGAGGCTGAAGCGCGGATCCTCCAGCACCTGCCTGCACAGACGGTACGACGAGACCAGCCACGCCGGATCCCCGGCGATTGTCCTTACCCGCTTGACCGGCTCGTCCCGCAGCTGGGCGAGCTGGGGCGGGAGGCGGTCGCCGCGCGGGGAGAACGGGAAGGCCAGCAGCGTGTCAACGTTCATCAGGTTCTCCTTCGGCGGGGGTGAGGACGGCGTGGCCCTGGTTGCGGGAGGCGCGCAGCCCGGGGCCACGCGCGTACAGCAGCTCGGCCATCGGCAGCAGCTGGTGGTAACAGTTCAGCGAGGACGGCACATTGAGGATTGCGGGGGTGTCGAGGAACAGCGGTGCTTCGGCGCACAGGTACTTGAGGCACACGTCGCGCTGCCGGCGGGTCGCCGCCTGGCCGTGCAGCAGCTTGGCCGACAAGAACGCGTCGACCAGCGAGTCGCACGTGGCGCGGAACTCCGGGTCGCCCTCAAGGAGGGTGATCAGTTTGGTGTGGATGTTCTGGTAGGCCGCGATGGTGGTGAGCGCCGACAGCGCGTGGGCGCGTACACGGCTGCCGGAGGGGTCGGCGTCCTTTGCTGCTGCCGTGACCTTCGCCCGCACCCCGCGCAGGTTCTTGACAGCCTTGCGACGGGCGTCCTCCGGGGGGTAACCGAGTGCTTCGAACATTTCCCCCACGAACAGATCGGTGTAGATCAGATCGACCTGTTCAAAGTTGGCCGCACCCCAGCGGGCAAGATCGGTGACGCGCCGTGCGGAAAAGTAGCTGTTGCCCGACGAGACTCCGATCACCGCGTGTGCGCCTTCCCTTGCCATCACTTCGCACTGCGGCGTGTACGGCTGAGCTTGGAAGAGTGCAGTCGCTGTCTTCAACGTGGCTGTGCCTCTCTGTCCCGTGAGGCCCAGTCCGATCCTGTGCCCTGTACGGCGTCGACCAGATGCGGGCTGGACCGGCGCAGGTGACGTGCCCGGTGCCCACGCAGGCAGACTGCCCGGAAAGATCACGCGCCATGGCGCGAACCACCTGCCCGGGTGACACCTCGGACTGGCGTACCTCTCCCGCCCCGGCAGTCAAGCAGGCCGCAAAGGCGAGCAAGGCGCAGCAGGCATTCCAGCGCGGTCTGGACTGAGCATGGCATGCTCCTTACACCGGAGGAAATGAGCCGCTATGCCGTTTCCCTGGCCTATTTCAGCGACTGTGAATTCATCTGATCTGGCCGAATGGCGTGGCGAACTCCAGGCCCGGATGAACAGGCTGCGTGTCCTGATCGACCATGCGTCCACAGAGGGGCTTGCGGCTGCAGCGCGGGAGGGGATCACGGCGCTTCGACGGAAGGCCGATGCCGCTGTAGACCCGTGGCAGATCGCTGAGGTGGACGAGGCCGAGGTCTGCGTCGTCGGTCGCGTCCTGCACCTTGCCTTCGGCGGAGCCCAGATCGCCCCGGCGGTGGAGGGTTCCGTTGCACGTCATCCACGCCAGCTCGTCTACGGGCCGGACGACGACATCTACACTCCGTGCGGCGCCGTCATGCGCCGCCATGCGGCGGGCCCAGGCACATGCGACGGGTACACGCTCGATGAGAACCTTGAGCAGATGGGCCGGCAGGCTGCGGCCGCGCTCGGGGGTGCAGGCAGCACCGTCTTGATGATGTCCAGCGGAATGGCGGCTGTCCGGGTCCCACTACTTCTGATGCTGGCCCGCCTGCGCGCCGCGGGGCAGAAGCTCCTGATTCCTGAGGAGAGCTGGCTGGAGACCCTCACACTGCTTCGGCAGTGTGGCCCTGACGTGTGCCGGACCGTGTCCGCCGAGTGCGCAGAGGAACTCGCCCACTACGCCGCTGACCCACAGGTGGGGGCTGTCCTCTTCGAACCGATCACCAACTCTCCCGTGCAGCGTCGCTTCGCCCCCCAGCGATTCTGGTCCGCTCTTACGGTGACCCGGCCGCTGACCGTGCTGGTGGACGCGGCGCAGACTCCTCTGCTGGATGTGATGACCGGTTCGCCGCCTGGTGTCGATGTCCTGGTGGCTCATTCGCTGACCAAGTGGGCAGCCGGCGGCAGCCAGCGCGCCACCGGTGGCTTGCTGATCGTTCGGGCGGGGCAGGAGGTCGTCGCCGATCTGCTGCTGGCCCGAGCAGTTCAACGCGCGGCGCCGGCTCGGCTCGAAGACGCCGCGTGGATGAACGTGGACAGCACCGCATCCCTTCGCTCCCGGCTCACTCGCTACCAACGCAACCTCGGCATCCTCGCTGAACACCTGCACCACCTGCCCGTCGAGGTGCGTTATCAGCCTGGAAGCGCCTACCTCGTATTGCTCGACCACCCCCGCACCCCTGGCTGGGCCCGAGCGACAGCGTCCCAAGTCGCCAGAGCCGCTGCCCACCGCCGTGTTCCGGCAGGGGTTCAAGGAACCTTCGGTCTCTCCGGCCCGGCGTTGTCCACCATGCCCAGTTGGCGGGAGGCCGGCCTGCGCCTGGTGCCCGGCTCCGGCCCACGGTCGACGGTCGGCCAATTCGCCCAGGTCGTACGCGATGTACTGACGGCGCCGCGACGGCGCTAAGTCACAATCGTGTGGCTGAGCGCGGCATCTGGCTTGGCAGGACAACTTCGATTCACAGCGCCTGCTGGCTCGCCCGGCGTGCGAACCGGGTCACCACCGGGCGCGCAGTACGCCGTCGCTGTCCGGGAGGGCAGCACAGAGCAGCGGGTGGTGTTCGGCGAGGGGCAGGGCGCAGGCGGCGCGGGCATCGGCCACGTGGGCGCTGAGCTCCTGGTAGTCCGTGTCGTCGACGATCGCGTGGCTGATCGTCCCGTCCTGCGCCTCCCAGACGAAGTCGATGGATTCCTCCCGGGGGGTGATGGCGCTCGGCCAAGTGCTGCCGGTCCCGCTGGGCTACCTGGCCGCCGAACCGGCGAGCGCGTACTTCGGGGTACGAGCGACGCTCGCCGCCGGGGCCGCCGCGATCGTGGCCGCCATGATCGCGCCGTTGCTACTGCGTCAGGTCCGGGCCCTGGCCCTCGCCCCGGTAGGGGTGGCGGAGGAAACGCTGGTGAGCGCGCCAAGGTAGAAGGTGCGGTCAGTCTCGACGGCCGCAGTGAAGCTGCGCGGGCCGCGGTCGCGGGCGGCGGCGTCGCGCTCATCGATGCCGGCATCCGCGGGCAGGCTCCAGTGGCCGAGCAGGTGGGTGGCGATCCGGTCGGCAGACAGGTGCGCGGTGCTGTGGGCCGGGTGCTCAGCCAGCGCGGCGGCATTCGTCCGCAGGGCGTGCAGCACGTGGTCTTCCGTGGACCGTCCGGCGTTGAACAGTGGGCCCGCTTCGGCGGATGGGACCGGATAGACAGGCCAGCGTCGTCGAGACGTGCCGAGCGCACCACGAGACGGAGCAGCTGCGCGCCCGGCCCCACATGTGATCGCTCGTACGCGGTGAGCCAGTAGCCGAGCTGCTCGCCGGTGAGATCGGCCAGCACCAGGCCGCGGCGGGCCGCGAAGTCCTCAACAGCCCCTTCGTGGAGGTGGCGCGTTGGCCATCGGCGACGACGAGGCGGGATAGCACATGGGTGCGCCAACGCCGGGGAAATGCAGGATCGTAGAGCTGCTGGTGCTGGAGCAGCGGCAGGAAAGGAAGACCGCTGTCCGTGGCAGGGATGAAGGCTGCACCCAGTAACGAACGAAGCTGGTCCGCCACCGCTCCTTCGCCCACGCCGGAGCCGTTGCCTCCGCGGTGGAGAACTTACCATTGGCCAGGACGCGCAGGGCGGTCTCCGCATCCTCGCGTTTGAGGTCGTGCGGGGTACCGCATCCCCAGATGTCGGCTCTCACGTAGACGTCGCCGACGCCGCGCTCGGCCATGAGACGGCCCAGCGCGGTGCGGGTCCATCGGCCGTAGGGCAGCCGGCGCGCGTTCTCGGTCAGGGCCTGCGCCTCGGGCTCGGTGATGTGACCGGCATCTGCGGCGCGTTCGAAGGCGGCACGGAGGTTCACCAGGGCCTGCGTCAGCGGCCGTCCGTTCGGCTCTTGCAGGACGGCGACGTCGTCATCGGCGTCCAGCAGCCCGCTACGGAAGGCCCGATAGATCCGGCCGATGCCGACCATGCCGTACGGCGCCAGTTCGGCGGCGCGCGGCGCGCCCATGCTGGATGCCCCGTAGACGGCGACGCTCTGGGCCACGAGCAGCATGATCTCCTTGTGCCGCACCGGTGCGCTCTGGTGCCACAGCCCATCGATGATCAGGACACGGTCGCCACCCTTCACGGCCCGGCGAAGACATGCGTGCTCATCAGGCCACCTGCTTCGGGCGGGGCATGGTGTGCCGGGCGGTGTAACGCAGGGCGGGGGCACACACCTTGACCACGGCGAACTCCGCGCACTCGTACGGGCCCCAGGTCAGATCCACCACCAGCGATGCCCGTCCGGTCGCGGTGGTCACGGCGGTCGCCAGATCGTGCGCGAGCTCGGTGTCGGTGTCGGCGGGGGCGCCGTAGCGGCTCGCGATCTCCGGCCACGGCGTCAAGTTCCCGGCGGAGGAAGCGGGGGCACGGTGTGGGCCGGGCCGGTAGACGAGCGGCTGGTTGTCCTCGCGGCTCCCACTGATCAGCGTGGGCCGGGTCTGCGCGGCCTCGGTGATCGCCCGCGAGAGGGCGATACCCGGGTCCGGGTGAGCGCCGGAACCGGCGACGACGGCCGCGGACTGGTCCTCGCGCCACAGGTGGCAGCACATCACCGGAACTCCGTACCGGTTGGGCACGTGACGCAGCTCCCACCAGCATCCTCGCTCGGCGAACCGCTCCAACAGGGCCGCGCAGTACGGGTGTTCAGCGTCGACGCGTCCACCAGCTCGGCCTGAGCCGCGCCGGTGAGGCCGGACAGGACGTCGCGCTCGATCACCTCGTACAGGCCGTGTGCGATCGCCTCGGCTCGGGTGTTCCCGGACGCCAGGCCGTTCGTGGAGGCTGGGCAGATGCTGGCGCCAGTCGTCGTGGACCGTGCGGCCCAGCCGCACCGCAGCCTCGGGCACGAAGGTCTCGGCGTTGTCGAGAGCAGAGCGCGCGGAGATCCAGTAGCGATAGCGGTCTCGTACACGGCCGTACGGTCATGCGCTCCAGATCTTCTGTCCTTCGATGCCACGGGCAGGAGGACCCGGTTCGCTGCCAGTCAGCCTGCCGTCGGTTGTTCACCCCATCCCAGCGGATGAAGGTCCGTGCCTTCGTTCAGGGACGGTGCCAGTGGTTCGCCGCCCACTTGGTTGAAGTCGGTCAACGCGTCGACGAGCGCCGTCCGCTGCTGCGGAGCGAGCCTCTCGACGATCGACGCGATTTCCTGACGGCGCCTCGCGGTGACGTCCTCCACCGTGCGGCGACCTTCGTCGGTGAGCCGCAGCAGGGTCTCGCGACGGTTGTCGGGGTTGATCTGCCGGTCCGCGAGCCCGGCCGCGATCAGGCGGTCGACCATGCGCATCGCCGTCGACGGGGCCACGCCCAACAGCTCGGCCAGTGCGACGAGTTTGCTCTCCCCACGGGAAGAGAGCACCACCAGCATGCGGAACTGCGGCAAGGTCACCCGGTCTTCGACCTCGGCGAGCGAGCGCGCGGACACCGCCACCAACACCCGCGACGCCGTCAGCACCGCACGGGTCACCGCATCCACATCGTCCATGCGCTCTGCCGGAGCCGCTTTCCTGGTCATGACACTTTTCTACCCTGTCCGCGGGGCAGCGGGCCCTTCGCCTTTCGATGTTCATCGTCCACCGTCACCGGTAGCGCAGCAGCAGCATGGCCGCGTCGTCGTGCAAGGGGCCGCTGGAGTGCCGCACCACGTCCTCGCGCAGTGCCTCGAGCGCGGCCTCGGCCTCCGGGTTCTTGAGTAGGCCGGCCCGCTCGTTCAGCGGGAAGAAGGTGCCGTCCGCGTCGCGGGCCTCGGTCACACCATCGGTGTAGAGCAGGAGTTGGTCGCCCGGGGCGAAGTCGACGCGGAACGAACGGGGTGGCTCGCCTCCATGCACGCCCAGGCCCAGCGGCAGCGCGTAGTCGGGCGGGCGCGGGAAGTCGACGGCACCGTCGGAGTGTACGAGCATCGGGGCCGGATGCCCGCAGTTCAGCAACACGGCAGTCCGTTCCTCGGCCCGCACTTCGGCGAGGACCGCGGTCACGAACTTCTCGCCGTTTGCCTCCCGGGCCGCACTGCGCTCCAGCCTGGCGGCGAGAGCGACCAGGTCCGGCTCGTCGTGCGCCGCTTCGCGAAAGGCGCCCAGTACCAGGGCGGCCGTCTCCACCGCGGCGAGTCCCTTGCCCTGCACGTCTCCGACGATCACCCGCACGCCGTACGGGGAGGCCACGACCTCGTACAGGTCACCGCCGATTCGCGCCTCCGCGACCGCAGATGTATAGGAGACGGCGACCTGTAGCGGTCCCGCGGTCCGCGGTACCGGGCGCAGCAGCACACGCTGCGCCACCTCCGCGATCGAGCGGACACTGGCCAGCTCCGCCTCGCGCCGCCCGCGCATCCCTGCCGCGATGACCCCGGCCAGCGTCACTCCGGCGACCGACGCCATCGCCGTGTAGCCGCGCCGGGTGTCGAAGAGACCGTCATACGTACCGAGGGCCACGCACAGCAGCAGCGCCGCCACGCCGTACGACGCGGTGCGCCGCCAGCTGCCGATCAGCCCGGCGAAGGCAGGCCCGAGCGACACCAGCGGGAGGAACCCCACCCCAGGACCGGCCGTGAGGTCCACGACAGTCACGACCGCCATCACCACGACCGGCAACCAGGAAAGGACGAGGCGTCCCTCCTCGTGCTCCGCAGTGGTCATGGCGCTCCCGGCAGTGTCGTCACAAGCTTCGGGCCGCCTTCACCGAGCAACCCTCCCCACATTTAGACTATGCAAAGATCGCGTCAGCTAAGGAACAAAGCAGCACGCTCGTTACCCGATTGAATCCAACACGCAGCCCCCAGGGAGGGCGAGGCAATGATGGCAGAACAGCGCGCCACAGACCCACAACCGGCCGTGCGACGCCCCCAACTGCCGCACAGATGGCGACGGCGACTGGCCCGCCTCCCCATCGGCCTCTACCGCGTGGGGCTCGGCTACCTGTTCGGCAAGCGTCTTCCGCTCCTGCACCACATCGGACGTGCCAGCGGACTCGACCAGAGGGTGGTCCTGGAGGTCGTCAGTCACGATCCCGAGCAGAGCAGCTGGACGATCGCTTCCGGGTTCGGCACCGGATCCGCTTGGTACCAGAACCTTCGCAAGACGCCGAAGACCATGGTCCAGGTAGGCAACCGCCTCCACGCCCTCACTGCCCACTTCCTCACCGAGGCCGAGGGCGGTGAGGCCATGGCCCGCTACGCGCCGCTTCACTCGCGCGCAGCCAGGCGCCTGTGCGCTTTCATCGGCTTCGACGTCGACGGCAGCGTGGAGTCCTACCGCCGGGCCGGCCACCATATCCCCTTCGTGTGTCTAGACGCCGCGTCCGACCGGCCTCTGCCGTGATACCCGACGAGGCACCCGAGCCCGACGACGTGTGGCAGCGGTTCCTCTCGGACAGCGAGCAGGCCATACGTTGCTCCGCCCCAAGGGAACCGTCGGCCGAAGAACGCGTTGCTCTGGCAGGCATCACTGACACAGATGTCGATCCAGTCGCACCCGCGACGACAGAGCGTCTGCGTATGGTGGGTGAACCCTGGCATCCGCAAGATCCGTCCGGGTGGCCCGCGTGGCGGGAACTGGGCACACAGGCCCGACGCCGTCGCGTCGGACGGATACTCGTTTCGGCCGCCGTACTGGTGGCGGTCCTCACCACCGTCTCCCGACATTCCACCGACACCGATCCCTCGGATGACCGACCAGGCGACATCACACCCCAGGAGTCCGAGAACACATCCGGCGAACTCCCTTCGCAGACCGCTTCCGAGGTACCGGCGGCATGGCCCACGCCATCCGCCTAGTGACCGTCGGGTGAACTGAAGAGGTGCGCAGGACGCCATCGTGGCATGAAGCGACCGCCCATGGATTTCACCGAACAGGGCACGCAGTTGTTGGACCTCTGGGCCAAGAGTCGTGCCGACGACTTCAAGCCTTCCGAGAGCCTGCGGAAGGGCTGCCGCAACAGCTAGTCCGAGAGGCACAGGGACACGGTGAACTCCTGGAGAAGTAAACGCGAAAGGAATGATCCCCGAGGCCGGTCGGCCGACCACGACGAACTCGCGGCAAGTGTCGCCGAACCGTTGGGTGGCGTTCATGGATCCGCGGACCTATGCCCGGGCGCGCACGGCGGGCCTGAAGGGGGGCGCCGGGTTCTACCCCGAGTGCGATGAGGCGTACTGCGATCGGCACTGGCACGCGGTCAGGGCTGCCGGAGCCCAAGTGCCCACGCGGGCAAGGGCGGTGACCGTGCGGCGGCGGCTGGTATGGAACCGGTGGCTACTCGGGCGTGAGCTACGACTGCGACTGGTCCGGAGAGGTCGGCATCTGCCCACAACCACTGCATTGGGCCCAGAGCAGCTACGCCAACCAAGGAGCCTGCATCGTGAAGAGTAGATGAAGCCAGGGCAAGCGGAGCCGAACCGTGCACCAGGGGATGCCTTGCGATCCGACCCTGGAGAGGGGCGCAGCGTGACGACAAACGAGAATGGCGTGACCGTGGAGAATGTCGAGATCGAGCCGACTGCGCCTACCGGCGGCTGACTGACCGTGCGGGTGTGGCGGATGTCCATATCCGCCGCCCGAGGACGCTCTGGCGGTGGTCTGCACCCAGCAGCCTTGATGTGTTCGGCCTGCCCGCGGCCGGGGAAGGCAAGTTCACCGATCAGGAGGGCGACGGTGAAACCGATGCCGCCCAGGGTGCCGAGCCCGAAGACATCGGCCCATGCCAGGTCGGGATTGAGCTCAGCTCGGGTGAAGCGTGCGGTGAGGTAGATGCCGAGGATCTTGCCCGCGACGAGCCCGATGACGACACCCAGGGGTTCGGGATCGGTGAACACGATGGTCGAGGCATCTCCTGAGACGGTGACGCCTGCGGTGAAGCGGGCGAACAGTGGGACTGTGACGCCTGCGGAGACCGGGTGCAGCCAGTGGGAGACGCGGGCGGCCGGTGTCATCTTCTCGTCCTTGTCACGGTTGGTGCGCAGGATGAGGCCCATGGCGCCGGCGACGGTGGCGTGGACTCCGGAGAGGCGATGCCCGTGGCCATCGGCACCGCCCAGCCATCAAGGCTTCCGCCTCCCACCGTGGCAGTGAGGGCGTGGAGGCCAGCGGGGACGACCATGCCGCAGACAGCGGCGATGACAGGCAGGGCGGCAGTGGCGGGAGTCCGCAACTCACCGACTACGAGTTCGCGTTTCAGCTCGATTCCGGCGATCAGGAAAGAGATGGCGAGCAGGCCGTCGGCTGCCCAGTGGCCGACCGAGAGGTCCAGCCCCAGGGCAGGTATTCCGAAGTGGAAATCGCGTATGCCCGTGTACGCCGCGCTCCACGGGCTGTTTGCCCAGACGAGCGCGACGACGGCAACGGCGAGGAGGACCAGTCCGCCGACTGTCTCCGTACGCAGGGTTTCGGTGACTGTTTGCCGCCCGGCCCACGGCAGCACCGCTCGTTTGGCATGCCCCAACAACCAGCATCCCGCGTAGCTTTGCATAGGCGATGGAACACCACTGCCTCCGTCCAGCCCGGTCAGATGACAGTCCTGCAGCCAACGAATACTTTCGATCAGAAACGGACTCCTATCCCACGCTTCTGCCACTACGTCGTAGCCTGTCCGCCACAGACAGGCAGAAAGGTGCCGATGATGAACTGCCAGCTCGCGCATGCCCGTTCGCCTTTGGCTTCCGGTCTGCTGTTGGCTTTCGTCACGGCCTTGCTGGTTTCGCTGGACCTGACCTTCCACGAGCACCACCGCGGCATCGTTGTCGCCTTGGTGGCCGTTCCCGTTCTGAGCCTGGCCGTGCCTGCCGACCGTCCCTTGCGGTGGCCGCTTTTCGCAGGAGGGCTGGCCCTGAGCGGTGCCCTGGTGAGCGGTGCGGTCGACTGGCGCAGCCGCCCCTTCGTCCTGCTCGCCACCTTCGGGAACATCGCTCTGCTGACCTTGATCAGCCACCGGCTCCAGCTCCGGCTGCACTCTGCCGAACCGCCTCCGGCGGCTGCCCCCGTGCCGCCGTCAGAGCCGCCGGGCCCCGTCTACTCTTCGAGACGACCGTCGGCGCCAGGTGCCCGAACGTACTCGATCGGCGACTTCCAGCTGGCCCTGCGGACCGTGCCGCAGGCGAACCGGACCATCATGGTGGCCGACCTGTGCGACGCGCGCGAAAGCCCGTACGGCACACGCATCCTGGTCGCCGACTTGATGGGCAAGGACGAAGCCACACGGACCGCTGGTGATCAACTCCTCGACCAGTGGAGGCGGCTGGCGGCAACCGAGCCAAGCCTCGCTGAGATCGCACGCCGTCTCGATGCGGATCTGGCCAAGCGCACCGAACGGTTCGCCAAGGCGCTCCTCGTCACGTTCCACGACGACGACCGCGCAGAGCTCGTCTGCTGCGGGCACCCACCCCCCCTGCTACTTTCCGACAGGGGCGACGTCCGCGAGCTGAACGTGCTCACCCCACTGCCTCCGCTCGGGCTGTTCAATCTCGTTCCGCACGGCTGCGCCGTGTACACCACGTCCTTTACGGTGAGCCCCGCCAAGCGGCTGCTCCTGTACACGGACGGACTGGACGCCATGGTGAACGCGCAGGGCGGGCCCTTCCCGCTGCGCGACTGGGCGGCCGCTCATACAGATCGTCCGCCTGCCGCACTGCTCGACGCCCTCGTGACCGCCCTCAGCCGACATTCGGGCGACGACCTGCGGGACGAGGCTATGCTGCTCCTCCTCCAAGTAGGGAAGCGCGAGTTCCGCCACGTAACGACCGCTCTCCACGCCGACCCTGCCTCGGACCATGTCGAAGCCCCACCCGACTGCGACCGAGCCAGGGTCTGAAGGGAACACCCGAAACGCGGGTTCGGGACAGAGCCTTGGGACAGCGGGTTCGCATCTGTCGCTTGGACCAGCCCAGTAGCCGGGCGCCGACTATCGCGATCTGCAGGGTATAGCGATGAGCGGGGGCAGGCGCCAGTACATCCTCGCCGTCATCGAACACGCCGACCGCCGCGTCCGGATCGTCGATGCCACCGCCCCCCCCCACCGCAGCCTTGGTGACTCAGGCCGCCCGCAACCTGGCCATGGACCTGGCAGACGCCAAAGCCACCGTCGATTACCTGATCAGAGCGCGGGATGCGAAGTACCCCGTCCTCTTCGACGAGATCCTGAGCAACGCCAGCATCGGGGTCGTGCGCACTGGACTGATTCTCGTCTGGAACGAGCGTCATCTGTGTCACGCACTTCGCCAGTTTGAACTGCACTACAACCTTCACCGGTCCGACCAAGCGATAGACGGGGAGCACCTCTGCGCAGTAACCCCGAACCGCTCACCCGCACACAGACCCCCTACCTCGACGTCCGCCGGAGAGGCCGCCTCGGGGGAGTTTTGCACGAGTACCAAGATGTCGCTTGAACTGCACGGATGGACTTTTCGGCAGGCGCAGTGCTCGACGCGGGCACGGACCTGTTTGTGCGAGCGGTTGTGCCGCTGTTTCCAGTCGGGCAGCCCCTCGTCGGCCCGGCGGCGGTGCGGCATCATGAGTCCGGTGCCTGGTAAGCCGCCTTGGGAGGCCCGGACTTGCTCCGGGTTTCGTCCATTGGCACACGGCCGGGCTCGAAGTGGCCTTCCGACCCGCAGGGTCGGGCACATATTGCGAGGGCGCTCGGTCTTCATCCGCACTGATCGCTCACGCTCGCGATCGACGGCCTCTGTGTACCGTGGTCGCCGTCAGGGTGGCTGGACGTCGTGCACCAGAGGTGGTTATGCGGTCTGGTCGCGCTGACGGTGCTGCTCCTGTTCGGCCTGATCGCGATGGCGACGTACTCAACTACCTTGGTTTTCATGATCAAACGTGGTTCGCTGCTGCCCTTGGGCGTCGTCTTCGCCGTCGCCGCCGCGACCTGGCCGGCTCTCTTCCTGGCAGGGGCGCACAGCACCGAAGGAGAGGAAGAGACGTGAGCCACGGCGACCAGCGACCCGCTCGCCTCACCCCCGACGAGGAGCCCGTGCTTCCAGGTCAGGCGCAAGGTCTCCCGCGGAGGGGGCACATGATCGTGTGCGGTGACGACGCGCTCACCGAACGTCTCGCCGCCGAGCTGCGCTCGGTGTACCGCGAGCGCGTGACGGTCGTCGTCCCAGCCGCACGTGCGGTCGACGGCCCACGTTCCGGACCGGCCGGGCGAGCACGGGCCGCCGCTCTGCTGAGTCGGATGCAAGCCGTCATGACACGCGGGGCCGGTGCACCGGGCGTGGGCGATCCGCCGCCTGAAGCGCCCCAGGTCCTTGAGGCACCGGAGCCCGACGAGGGAACGCTCATCGAGGCAGGTGTACACGACGCCGCCGCGCTGGCGCTGGTGTACGACCAGGATGAGATCAACATCCGCGCCGCCCTGGCCGCCCGCCGTCTCAATCCCCGCCTGCGTCTGGTGATCCGGCTCTACAACCGCAAGCTGGGCCAGCACTTGGAGGAGCTCCTCGACCAGGCCGCCACAGTCGCCTCCCCCACCTTGGATCTGGCGACGCTGGACACCTCAACCACCGTCCTCTCCGACGCCGACACCGCGGCCCCCGCCCTGGCCGCTACCGCCGTCGCCGGGACCAGCAAAATCGTCCAGGCCGACGGACTGCTCCTGCGTGCCGTGGAACGCACCCCGCCGCGCCGCGGAGAAGTCGCCGACCCCGGCCTGTGCACACTCGCCCTTCTCTCGTCGACCACCAACGACCCGTCCGGAGCCGAGGGTTCGGACGACGGCGGGCAGGACGCACCTCTGCTGCTGCCCGACGATCGAACGGTCGCCGCCGCGACCGGCCGAGGCACCGTTGTCCTGGAGGCCATCTCGCACGCCGGTCCCGCCCTACCGCCCAGCCGCCTGGCAGCCCGCGGATTCCCGATCAGGTCGCTCTTCTCGCCGCGCCTGCGATGGTCGGTGGCCGGGCTCATGGCCTGCGTCCTCGGCCTGGCAGTGGCGAACTGGCTGACCGGCAACACCCACCCCCTGCACGCCGGGTACCTGACCCTGCTCGACCTGTTCGCCATCGACGACCCCGCGCTCGGCGAACCCACCGCCCGGCAGATTCTCCAACTTCTCACCGGGCTGGCCGGGCTGCTGCTCCTTCCTGTGCTCCTTGCCGCCGTCCTCGAAGCCCTTGGCACCTTCCGCACCGCCTCCTCTCTGCGCCGGCCGCCCCGCGGGCTCTCCGGCCACGTGGTCCTGCTCGGACTCGGCAAGATCGGGACCCGCGTCCTGGCCCGCCTCCGCGAACTCGGCATCCCCGTCGTCTGCGTGGAAGAAGACCCCGAAGCCCGCGGCATCCCCCTCGCCCGCCGCCTGCGCGTCCCCACCGTCATCGGCGACGTCACCGACGAGGGCGTCCTGGAAGCCGCCAAGATCCACCGAGCGCACGCGCTGCTCGCCCTCACCAGCAGCGACACCACCAACCTCGAGGCAGCCCTCTACGCACGGTCGGTCAAGCCTGGCGTGCGCGTGGCCCTGCGCCTCTACGACGACACGTTCGCCACCGCCGTCTACCGCACCCTGCGCGCCGCCCACCCCCAGGCCCTCACCCGCAGCCGTAGCGTCTCCACCCTCGCCGCCCCCGCATTCGCCGGCGCGATGATGGGCCGCCAGATCCTGGGCGCCATCCCGGTCGAGCGGCGGGTGCTGCTGTTCGCGGCCCTTGATGTCGCGGGGCACCCCAATCTCGAAGGGCGGACCATCACGGAGTCCTTCCGGGCCGGTGCTTGGCGGGTGCTCGCCCTGGACCCCGCGGCACCGCACGAGCGTCTGCCCGACCTGGCGACATCACCGGCCGACGATGGCACCGGCCACCCCACCGGGCTGGTGTGGGACCTCCATCCGGGATACGTACTGCGCCCCCAGGACCGCGTCGTGCTTGCCGCCACCCGCCAGGGACTGGCCGAGCTCCTCGGCCGACGGGCCCCGGCCCGGACCGGCTCGACGGAACCGTAGGCCGGCTTTGAAGTAGCGGAAAGACCATGGAAGTCGGCGTTCGCCGACTGTCCCGTCCACACGAATACGCTCAGAGAGTCGGGCTGCGCCGGGCCCGGCGATGACCGCCCTGCGGATGCGATCGGCACAGGTGGGCCGGGAAGCCTGGTCGGCGGCACGCTTCTCCTGCCCAAGACCGGCATCACCAGATGCACCGCTACGACGCTCACCAAGGCGGGACACCGCACTTGATCAGCCTCCACGCGGACGAACACCCGGCGCCATGACCTGGATCGCGTTGAGTGCCTGCACTCTCGTCGTACTCATTCCGAGTGCCGTCCTCCTTGCGGGCTGGACGCCCCCCTGTGAGGCGCCGCCCCGGCCCCACGAGACTGCTCGGCGCTGCAGGCCTGCTGTTCGACGCCGCTGTGCTCGCCGCCGCAGTACCGGACCTCGCCGGTGCGTCGCGTGGGGTGCGCGCGGCGTGTTCCTACACCGCTGTCGGCCTCGTGTGCATCGCCATCCTGCTCCTGATCGCCTACGACCTCAGCAGCAGGCGCTCGCCCCGACCACGATGACAAGAACGCGGCTCCACCCGCCCACCCCCGAGCTCGTACAAGCCGCACTAGCTTCTCGTCCTGGGCAGCACTTGACTCCATGTAAAACCGGTACAAGTGGGGCCGCACAAACGCCACGGCATGAACGTCCAGGTCCTCACCGATCCCTTCGGACGACTACTCTGGGCCGCGCCAGCTCTGCCCGGCTCGACCCACGACCTGACCGCCGCCCGTACGCACGGGGTCATCGAAGCCCTCGCCGACGCAGGGCTCAAATGCTGGGCGGACAAGGCATATCAAAGCGCCGGCGGACCCGTCCGGGTTCCGTTTCGGAGCCGCCGCCTCAAGGGATGAAAGCGCCGCCACAACACCACCCGCGCCAAGATCCGCTGCCTCGGCGGGCAAGCCATGGCCACCCTCAAGGGCTGGCGCCTCCTGCGGAAACTCCGCTGCAGCACCAACCGAATCACCGACCTGGTGAAGGCCGTCCTCATCCTTCACCACGCATCAGCGTGAGGTTGGAAAACGCTCCCTCACGCCTCAACCAACGAACACCAACGCCACCAGTCACACAACCATCCCAGAACACCAACTGCCTAGATCAGATGCTCTCTCAGCGGACAGCCACATCCGAAAGCTCAGCTGCGTTCGAAGTTGCCCTGACCGAGCAGGTCGAACCGACTCACACGACCGGGTGCGCGAAAAGTGCACTGGGGAACGAGGTCCGCCAGGCGCTGGCCGTTGTCAGCGAACGATAGGCGGGCGCGCCAGTCGCCCTTCGTGTACTGGATTACCTGAAACGTGAAGGAGCGTGCTGCTCCACTCTGCGAGGTCAGGGTGGCGGTGCCGTCCTTCAGGAAGCGAAAGGTGCCTCTTTTCTCGGCGTCCTTATAAGTTCCGGCCCAGGCCGCCTTGTCACTCCCGCATCCTGCGGATTCCGGCGCCTGCGCCCGGTCCACTGCAGCAGTTTGCCCCACAGCTGCAACTGTCGACAGAACTGCGCAGGCATATACCAAGCGGTGACGCATAAGACTCTCCTCTGGACGAAGCCGATGAGGTTGTGAGGAAGACGGCGCCCGCCGCACCATGTGCTGAGCGGGCCGGTCGACCTACGGCGGCGCCCGGGAAGTGGTAACCGCCCTGAACGTCGAGGCGAGTCAGCTTACTACTCTTCGTAGTCACGATTGACTGTGAGTAAGGGGTTCTTGTAAAGGCGATCGGGCTGCGGTGTGCGAGCCGGGAAGACGGCGCGTCGGGGCTCCGGCACGAGGACACCTGACGGCTCGTCGGCGAACGGGCCCAGCAGGGGCACCTCATGTGCGACCTCGGGCACGTCTACGACGCAGTCGGCTGCCACCGGGAGGCGCCGATGCAGCACAGTCGTGCACTGGGCCCTTTCGAGGGACTGGGCGACGTGCACGGGGCCGCAGAGGCACTGGGCGGTCTCACACCCAGCTCCGGGTCGCGCGGACACTGTCACGAGAGCCGACGGCAGCACGGCATGGCCCTGGCCACGTTCAGGGAGACACGCGACCGACACGGTGAGACGCGCGCCACGACGGGCCTCAGCCTGGCCGACTGGTTCGTGCACGGTCACGATGAGTCGGCGGCACACCGTCGTCAGGTGCTCACGCTGCTCCACAAGAACGGCGACAGGCGCACGCTGGCCCAAGAACTGGTCGACCTCGGGCTGATCCAGTGGCCCGCCCCCTATGAGGGCAAGCGGGTCATCGTGGTGGGCGGCGGGAACTCGGCCGTCCAGGTCGGCTACGAGCTGGCGGAGGTAGCCACGGTGACCCTGGCCACCCGCACGCCCGTCCAGCTCCTGCCCCAGGTGCGCGAAGGTAAGGACATCCACCACTGGCTGACGAGCACTGGCTTCGACCACCTGCCGCCCGAGTGGCTCATCCACTTCGCCGGCGACACCCTCGTCATGGACACCGGCACCTACGAAAGCGCCCTGACCACAGGGAAGTTGGACCGACGACCGATCTTCACCGCACTCGACGGCAACGCGGTGGTGTGGTCCGACGGCGTCCGGGAGGAGGTCGATGTGGTGCTGCTCGCCACGGGATACCGGCCCCACCTCGGCTACCTGAAGAAGCTGGGTGCCCTCGACGCGGACGGCGCGCCCCTGCACAGTAACGGCATCTCCACGACCCACCCGGGCCTGGTCTACCTCGGCCTGGAATTCCAGCGCTCGTTCTCCTCCAACACGTTGCGCGGCGTCAGCCGGGATGCCGAGTACGTCATACCGCCGCTAGCCGCTTACGTCCGCAAGGCTCCCGCGGCAGCCGGATTCTGACCTCCAGGTCGGCATCGGTGCCATCGCACCCCTCGTCACCTTGGTTCGACGTGTGTCAACATAGATACATGTCGAATACGAAGGTGCTGCCGGTCCTCGAACCCGAGACCGTGGTTCCGTGCTGTCCGCCACTGACAGAACGGTCTCTGACCGCGGAGGAGGCGGTACGTACAGCCGCGATGTTCAAGGCGCTCGGCGATCCGGTGCGGCTGCGGCTGTTCTCGTCGGTCGCCTCACACGAGGGCGGCGAGGCGTGCGTGTGCGACATCTCCGACGTCGGTGTCTCGCAGCCGACCGTCTCCCACCACCTCAAGAAGCTCAGGGAAGCGGGTCTGCTGGCCTCCGAGAGGCGCGGGACGTGGGTGTACTACCGCGTCGAGCCCGCCGTCCTTGCCGCTATGGGACAGATGCTGCGGCAGTACGTCGTCTGAACTGCCCTCATTCATGGGAGCAGGTCATCGCAAACGCTTGCGCCAGGACAGCAGGACATGCGCGTTTCGAGAGGGCTTTTGCAAATGGCGACCGGCGGGAACGTGATCACTCCGGCGGCTGTCGCAGAACTCGCACCGATGTTCGTTTGTGAGAGTCGCCGAGCGTGACCGCTGCGGGGCGGCCCCGGCCTGGCACCGCCCGCGTTGGGACTTGACCTTCGAGTTGAGTTGAAGGTTTACCGTCCGAGACATGAGCACCTACCGGATCTCGCAACTGGCGGAACGCTGCGGCGTTCCCGCCACCACGCTGCGTTTCTACGAGGACGCCGGACTGCTCCCGGCCAAGCGGACCCCGTCGGGCTACCGCGTGTACGGGGAAGACGCTGTCGAGCGCCTGGGTTTCATCTCCTCGGCCAAGCTCCTGGGCCTGGCCTTGGAGGAGATCCGCGAGCTCCTGGACGTCCGGGAGGAGGGGGTGTGTGCGGCAGTCCGCACGCGGATGGTGCCGCTGGTGGCGGGTCGGATAGCGGAGACCGAGGGCCGGATGGCCGAGCTGTCGGCATTCTCCGCGCACCTGGCCGCCGTGCACACGGACCTGTCGGGTCCGGCGCCGGAAGGCGGGTGCGGGCCGGACTGCGGTTGCACCACCACCCCCGCCGCTGCCGGGCCGGTGCCGGTGACGCTGTCGCGCACCCGGCCCGCCGCGCCGGCACCGGCGGCAGAGCCGTGGCGGGACGCGCCGGTGGCCTGCACCCTGGGTGGCCACGAGCTGGAAGGCCGCACCCAGGAGTGGCGGCAGCTGGTGGAACAGGCCGAGACCCGCGAGGAGATCCCCGACGGTCTGCGGTTCACGTTCCCGGCGAGTGCTGAGCTGGCCGGGCAGATCGCCGTTCTGGCGGCGGCCGAGCAGGGCTGCTGTGCGTTCTTCGACTTCACCCTGCATCTGAGTCCCGCCGCACTGAAGTTGACCGTGCGCGCGCCCGCAGCAGCGTCGCCGCTGCTGGCCGCTCTGTTCGGAGTGACCGCATGAGCCATCCTGTCTCCTCGCCACGCCGCCCACGCCCTTGGGGGACGGACGGCGCCGGTATCGCCGCGGTGGCCGCCTGCGCTGTGTGCTGTCCCGGAGTTACCGGACAAGCGTCTCGGCCCCGTTGCCCCCGAAGGCCTCACGGGCGCAGGTAACGCAGGCTGGCTCATTTCCCGGACCGGTAATCGGGGCGCTGAGGCCCGTATCCGGTTACCCACGTGTGCCCCACCCCGGTGAATCTGCGATTACCCGGCTCTGACCTGGACTTTTGCCATGATTGGGCAGGCAGTCAGGTAAGGGGAGATGGCGATGGTTCACGGCAGTTGATCCGAAAGGAGCCTGCCGTGAACACCTCGCACCTCGACACCAACGTGGTCCATCGCCTGAACGCCGAATGGCGCCGGCTGTGTGACCGCACCATCCCCGCCGCCCGGCTGCGCGGCTGGCTGATCGAAGCGGGCGTCCTCGACGAGCACGCCCCGCACCGCCTGGACGAGCTCCACGACCACCTGCAGCAGCAGTCGAAGGAACAGGGACGGCACTTCAGTGACCTCTGGCTGACCGTCCTCCCCGAGCGGGCAGACGGCGAGGGCGAGCAGGCGCAGTTGGCGGCGCGGGTGGTGGTGCAGGCGATGCTGCCCGGCGCGGTGCGGATGACGCAGCGGTGCCAGCGGGATGGCGAGGCGTTCGCCGATGTGGCCCAGGTGGTGATTGCCTCGCTGTATCAGGTGGTGCGCCTTTCCCGATCGCGCGGCGCCGCCGGCAGCTGGCACGGAATCTGCGCCTGCAGTTGTGGCACGTCGTTTCGCGTGAGCTGGGGCGGGAGTTCGCTCCCAGCGGCGAGGAACTGCCCGGCGCGAGCGACCCGGTGGCCGGCGACGCCGCCGGACCCTCTGGCCCAGGCCGAGGTCGTGCTGCTGGCCAGCGCCGCCCAGGCGGTCGGCCTGTACAGCGCGGACGAACCGGTGGAGGAGCCACCGGCGCGCGGGGCGAACTGGTCGAGCTCCTGGTCTGGGCGCTGGCAGAGAAGGTCCTCACCACCGATGCCGTGTCCGCGATTACCGATCACTACCGCGCCGCGGGCGCGGTCAGTGACGCTGCGGCGGCCCGCGCGGCGGGGGCGAGCGCGGCGGCCATCCGGCAAAAGCGCAGGCGCGCCGTTGCAGCTGCGCACCGCGGCCCCTTTGTGGCTGACCGCCGCGTGAGTCACCCCGAGGTCTCTCAAAGTTTCTCGGCTCTGGCTGTCACATCCGCCGTGAGCCGCCTCCCCTTCCCGTCATGTGCGGGCGTCAGGCCTGCGGCGGGCCGGGATGAGCGAGGTGTTACGCAATGAGTGAGGAGCAGGAAGGCGTGGAGCTGCAGGCGGATGAACAACGGCTGGTGGCGACCAAACGGCCAGCGATGCTCGTCGCGGCGGCGTTGGTGAAGGAACCGTTCGCCGAGCGGACGGTGGAGGCCCTTCGGGCGTATGTGGACGAGGACGCGGACGAGGGCCAGGAACTGGCGGATCGCCTGCGCGCGCTGCCCGAAAGCGTGCTGTGGCCCCGTATCAGCGAGCTGCAGTCCCGCGCAGCGGACATGTACAGCGGTGAGATGCGCCGGGGCGAGACGCCGCTGCGGGCGCTGGACGCGCGGGCCGACCGCTGCCGCTGCGCAGCTTCCTGAACTCCCTTGGCAAGGCGTCGACGTGTCGGACGAGGCAGCTGAACGTCATCAGCGGCCCCGGTGCGGTCACGCTCGCCACGGACAAACGCCTTGCCCCCATCGGGCCGTCAGGTAGCGGAGAGATCAGGCTGTACTACCCCACCGCTTTCCACACCAAGGCATGGAGGAGCAAGTCCGTACCCGAGACGGGTGGTTCCCCCAAGCCACCGCCGAGCTCATGAAGCTGACCGAGCAGATCTTCAACAGGCTCGACGGCCCAGCGGACCTCACCGACGGCGCCCTTGTGGCCACTTACGATGCGACCCTCACAGCCATCGCCGGCATCCGCCATGCCACCAAGACACCTGACGCCACTCCGTCACTCGACAAGGTCGGAGCCACCTGGCCCGCCTTGAAGGGACAGGACAAGGTGGAAGGAGCCAGCGGCTGGATCTGCCTGGACGACAACGGCAACCCCTGGAACAAGGCGATGCCCATCGCCCGACTCACATTCGACCGATCCGGCGCGAAGCCAGACCTCCTCACAGTCGCCTGGCCGACGGGTGAACCGCCTGCCGGCTCCTGCACTCCCCCGCCCCCATCGTGACACTGACGGACCGAACGCTGCGAAGACTTGACCGGTGATAGCGCAGGAGGTGATAGCGCAGGATTGGAGTACCTCCTCTCGACCGTGTGCCGGGTGATCCGACGGCTGGGTCCACTGCTCGCGCTGGAGCCCATCGACCGCCCGGCCGATCCCACGGACCGGTTGTGGATCGTCGACGGCCCTCTGGTCCCGGTCCATGACCGGCAGGTCGGGGCGTCCAGTCGCACTTACCGGTTCTCGGCGAACGTGCAGGCCATCGTGGACGCCGACAGCCGTCTCGTGATCGCGGCGGCCCGCCCGGCACCGGGCACCACCGCGGGTGCGCATGCCTGGCGTGCCTCCGGCCTGGCTGAGCGCTGCGACGTGTTCCACGAGCTGATCCGCCAACCTGTCGCCCTCGCACGACAGGAGCGGGACGCACAACGGCGCGCTGCCTCCAAGTAGCTGCGGTTCAGTGCTCCAGGGCCGGAAGACCGGCCAGGCCGGTGTCGCACATGATGCGGTCGACGGTGTCATGCAGCGCACTGTCGGCGCCGATGACGGTCTCGATGCCGCCGGGCAGCAGATCGAGCGGCCGGTACCACTCGCGCAGCTGGCTCTCGCTGACGTCGCGGCGATCGGCTTGGTGGCGTGCCGCGCCAGCGTCTGCTCGAAGGGCACGTTGAGGTAGTAGCAGTGCGTCCGACCTCGATGGTTATCGCTCATGCACACCCTTACGGCTCGGCCCGCCCTTGACCGCACGAACCTACTGGCCTCAGAGCGCGCCAAACACATAAGGGCCCCCGACACCGCGACCCGCCCGGGCACTGGCCGCGCTCCGCGCCGAAGCTGTCGCGCGCCCCCTCGTCTCCGTCCCGCAGACCACCGGGGCCAGCGTCTCGGCACAGCTCGGCTACCCGACCCGCACCGCCCTGACCGCCACCTGAGCGCACCCATCAGAGGTGCCAGAAGTCCTGGTAGGCGAGGTGCAGTTCGTAGGGCAGAGGCAGGGCCTTCAGCGTGGCAAGGGCAAGGATGCAGCCTATGGGCCAACAGAGCTCCGCTCGTTCCCGCCTGACGCGCTCGTTGCGGGGGTGCAGTATCCGTTGGGTGACTTGCCGACGCCGGGCACGACACCCCGGCCCCTGCGCGCCTACGCGCTCCTCCGCGGCTGCCGTCAGCACGGCGACGGCCTCCCACACGCAGTTCAGGCCGTCGCCCCCATGTACAACCTCGCGCTCGCATCATGGCCAGAAGACCGCCATCACAAGCCCTGACCTGCCCAGACAATGCCTTGCAACACCCTTTAGCTGGCGACGATGGCGCCGAGGATCATTCCGCCGATCAGTCCGATGGCGCCGACTATCAGGGCGATGGTGGAGAGTCGTTCGTGTCGAGCGAATTTGGCGATAAGGGCCAGAATCAGCCCGCCCAGTCCGAACACGATCGGCAGGAAGAGTAGGCCGATTGCTCCCAGCACGATCGCGATGATGCTGAGAACGTTGTCGCTGGCACCGCCCTTGGCCGGGCCGTGATGCTGGCCGGTCGGCTGGTTGCCGTACTGCGTGGTCATCTCTCGCTCCTTCAGATCGGTTGCTTCAGGACCCGGTCTCATGACGCCCGGCTTCCTACCGCTCGAATGCCCCGAAATCCCTTTCTCAGACGCCGAGTTGGTTACGCCGCAGACCACTCCACCGCCTGGGAGACATCGTCGCAGCGGTGCGGCAGGAGACCGACCTGCTGTGGAAGCCGCCGACGGCGTGGGTCAGCGTCAACGCCTTCTACGTGCCCGACGGCCCCGCGCACCGGCTGCGGAACCACACCTGCAGGGTGCGCAATACTCCACGAGTGACTATGCCGATCGGCCCCGTGATTCTCTTCGATGACGATCACTACATGTATGTCCTCCAAGACCGAGCTTTCGCCGAGGCGTGGTGGGAGATGCCCGATGAGTACGTCTGCGGGTTCGATGCTCTGGCCAGACCGTTGCGCATGACGGGTGATCCACATCAGGTCACCCTTGAGCTGACGGGTGATGAACCGGCCGAGGCAGATCTGCGTCGTCTCGTCGCTGGCCACTACCAGCGGTTTCTGCATGGGCAGGCGCCGCCTCAAGCGTCCGATCTTGCAGTGTTCGTGGCAGGGCTACCGGTCGAGGGTTCGTAACGTCGCCAGCGGCGCATGCGCCTGACGCTTGACCGGCTCGACAAGCTGATCGTGTCAGCCCTCGCATGCACGCAGGAGCGCAGACAGCCCGAAGCTGCCACGAAGTGACAAGTGAGCGTCCTCCAGCCTGAAGTTGCAGCTCGTGGGGCCGGGTTGGGGTGCTGAAGCCAGTCGGATGGGCGACCGCTTAACGAGCAGCCTGGGTGTTCGCCTGTGGTTCTTGCGGGCCGCGGGTCGGCAGCGTCCGGCTGAGGACGAGGTTGGTGGTCGTGCTCCCGAACTCGGCCAACGCGTCGATAACCTCCTCAAGGTGGGCCATCGACGTGGCTGCCACCTTCAGGACATAGCAGTCGTCCCCGGTGGTGCGCAGGCACTCCAGGATCTCCAGGCGCTCCCCGAGTAGCCTGCGCAGCGGCTCGTGTCGGTTCCCCGGGTACTTCAGCCGCACCACTGCAAGCACCGCATATCCGGTCCGCTCCAGATGCACCTGCGCCCGGTAGCCCGTAATCACCTGAGCCGCCTCCAGGCGCCGCACCCGCTCCGTCGTCGCCGACGCGCTCAGGTTCACCCGCCGCGCCAATTCCGTGGACGCGATCCGGCCGTCCCGTTGAAGCTCATCCAGGATCGCCCAGTCCGTCGAGTCAAGATTCTCGGTCATCCGCCCAGATCACCGGCGTATCCACAGGCGAACCGTGTCTGAACAGGCAGGGATCCCTTCTGCCGGCACATGTGGCCTGGCTAGGCTGATCTCTATGAAGCTCGGAGTCAACGCCCTCAATTTCGGCCCCGGCACCGACCCGGGAGCCCTTGGGGCTGCCTCGTAGCCGCTGGTCACGGGTGGCCGGTCTCGGTGGCCTCCGTGGGCGTGCAGGGGGCGGGAGGTGTGGAGTCGGACGGCGTCGGTGAAGGGGAGGGCGTCCCCGTCGGCGAGGAGGACGGGGACGGGGACGGGGAATCCGTAGCGGACGGTTCGGTCGACGGGGGTCCTGAGGGGCAGGGCGAATCGGTGGGGGCGGGGTCCGTGGGGGCCGGAGTGGACGGTCCTGGGCTCGTTGCCGGGCCGGAGGGGCGCGGGCCTGGCCGGGTCGGGCCCGCGGTGGCGGAGTCGCCAGGTCGTGGGTCCTTCGGGTGCGAAGGGGCAGAGGGGCTGGAGGGGTGCGAAGGGTTGGACGGCTGCGGGCCGACGACCACCCCGCCGCCCACCGGCCGGGTCGCGGGGGTCTTGCCGCCCGGTCCGGGGCTGGTCGGCAGCGGGCCCCTGCCGTCGGGCACCTCATGGACGCCGCTCCGGTAGAAGGCCAGCCATTCCAGGACCGTGCGGAGGTAGGCCGTGGAGTGGTTGTAGCTGAGGATCGCCCGGTCCAGGTCCGCCTTGACCGCGAGGTCGCGGTCGCCCGCGCACAGGTAGCGGCCGGCCGCGAGCGCGGCGTCGTGGATGTTGTTGGGGTCGGCGCGTCCGTCGTCGTTGCCATCGGCTCCCCAGCGGGCCCAGGTGGAGGGGATGAACTGCATCGGCCCCACCGCCCGGTCGTACGTCGTATCGCCGTCGTACGCGCCGCCGTCCGTGTCGGAGATCCGCGCGAAGCCGCTGCCGTTGAGGACAGGGCCGAGGATGGGGGCGAGGGTGGTGCCGTCCGCGTCGACCCGGCCGCCGCGGGCCTGCCCGGACTCCACCTTGCCGAGAGCGGCGAGGAGTTCCCAGGGCAGGTGGCAGCCGGGGTCGGTGGCGGCGAGGGAGGCTTCCGCACGCCGGTACGCGGCCAGCACGGACGCCGGGATGCCGGACTGAGTCCTGGCCTCGCTGCCCTGCCCGCCGGAGCCGGGCGCGCCCCGTTTGGCGTGCAGGGGCGGGAGTTCCGTGTGGTAGGTATCGGCCGAGGGCCCGGCGGGTGGTATCCACCCATCGTCCCCCGCGTACGGATGATCCGGTCCCGCCGTACCGCCCTGCGCGGCGAGCGGCCCGCCCGGCGCCTGCGACGCGGTGAGCGCGGCCACCGCGGCGGCCGCCATGACCGTGCCTTTCATGCCCCGGCGGATGCGACGGCCGCCCTTCCTGCGGTGCCTGTTGCTCGCTGCCATGGTCAGCCTTTCGACAGTTCGGATCTTCACGGTTCGGTGCTCGACGGTTGGCGTACGGGCATCCGGCGTACGGAGGTTCGGTGCGCGGTCGGCCCGCCCGACGCCGCCCACCCGACACGCCTGCGGCTAGGAGCAGTTCGGCGCTGGCGAACGCCCCGCGAACCGGTCCGCGAGGTACGTCATGGCCTCCGCGTTCGCCGCCTGGATCGGCCAGAGGTGGTCGGCGACCGGTGGGCGGCCCGTGGTGTCGTACGTCTTCCAGGTCAGTGGCACGCCCTGGGCGCAGTACTGCTTGTGCAGGGCGTCGGCCTGGTTCGGTTCGACGAGGGCGTCCTGGGTGGCGTGGTACTGGAACACCGGCACCTTGATCTTCGGGGTGCCGCCGAGGGTGTTCTCCGTGTAGCGGGCGACCCAGGGCGCGTCGACGAGCGGACTGCGTGTGACGTACGTGGAGAGCGGCTTGTTGCCGTACTTGTTGATCATTTCGAGAGCGCAGCCGCCCGTTTCTAGGTCGGCGACCATGGCGCGTCCCGCGTCATTGAGCACGTCTGCGAACTTGAGTTCCGGATAGGCGTTGTCGAGACCGATCAGGGCGTAGAAGAGGAAGCCGGAGCCTGGTCGGCCGTTGAGCGGCAGGGCGACCTCCATGAGGCTGCCGGGGACGCCGCCCGCGACGATGCCCTTGAGCTTGAGCTCGGGCGCGTAGTCGGGCTGGAACTCGCCCGCCCACAGCGCGGCGCCGCCGCCCTGCGAGTACCCGCGGAAGGCGACCGGCGCGTCGGCAAGGAGCCCGGCGGCGGGCAGGCGCTGGGCGGCGCGGACCGCGTCGATGAGGGCGGGGCCCAGCGATTTGCCGACCATGTAGGTGGTCTTCGGTCCGGGCCGGTAGCCCTCGTAGTCGGGGATGGCGACGGCGTAACCCGCCTTGAGCATGGCGTTGATGACCCATTGTTCGTACAGGGCGCCCTTGGCGATCATCCGGGACGGTGTGCAGCGGAAGGCGGGGCCCTGGGTGCCGGGGCCCCAGCCGACGATGGGCCGTGAGGCGGGGGTGCCGCCCTTGGGAACCATGACGGTGGCGGTCACCGCGTGAGGTCTGCCGAGCGCGTCGGTGGACCGGTACATCACCTGCCAGGTGTCGGCCAGGGCGCGGGGCGTCGGAGTGCCGGGGTCGATTTTGCGGGAGCGGATCACGTCGCCGGGCTTCCCGTCGGGCAGGGTGGAAGGCGGTAGGTAGAAGTCGTCCGGCGGCAGTGCCGCGGCGGCCCTCGTGGAGGGGGCATGGCCGGGTTCTCCGCCCGCCGTGTGCGCGGAGAGAGTGCAGGCCGCGAGGGCCAGGGCGAGGACGGCGGTGAGCCGGCTCGCCCGGCGGGATATCGGTCTTGGCATGTCAATTCCTTGGCTGGAGGTCGCGGCGGGCGATCACCCGGTAGGCATTGCTCAGCGAGGTCCGCCGTAGGACGGGGGCGAGCAGCAGGTCGATGCCGTACGCGGCGAGGACGAGCGGCAGTGCGGCGAGCGCCACCGCCCAGCGGACGGCCACCGCGGCCCGCCCCGGCCGCTGCGCCAGCCAGGGCGCGTCCTCCTTGGGCATGGCGCGGGCCGCCCAGAACCAGGTGGCGCAGGCGAGGTCGACGGGGATGTGCTGGTTGCCGCGGCGGTGGGCGGACACGATGGTGAAGCCGATGCGTTCCAGTTCGCGGCAGAGGTTCCCGATGGGCACGAAGTGCAGATGCTGGGGCTGGAACCAGGGCATCCAGCGCCCGCGAAGCAGCCTGCCCAGGGGGGATTCGGGGTTGGGGACCTCGATGAGGAGGTGTCCGCCGGGCCGCAGGGCGGTGCGGGCGGCGGCGAGTTCGTCGCGCGGGCGCAGGGTGTGCTCCAGGTAGTGGAACATGCTCACCACGTCGTAGCGGTCCGCCAACCCCTCGGCCAGTTCGGTGAGTTGACCTCGATAGGCGGCCGCTATCCGCCCTTCCTTCGCGGCGAGTTCTACGCTTTCGCCCATGTCGAGGCCGTCGAACCGGGTGTCCTGAAGCTCCTCCTTGGCCGTCACGCAGAAGTGGCCGTGTGACGTGCCGACGTCCAGCCAGCGTCGCGGGCTCGCATGGGCGCGCAGGGCGCGGGCGCTGTACCGGAAGCGCTTCGCGCTGCCGCGTCCGGCGAACATCTTGGCCGTGGCCTCCTCGCCGAGGCCGTCGTAGAAGTCTCCGTAGTAGAAGTCGAGGCCCTCGGCGGTCAGTCGCGGGTTCTGGAAGATGTGCCCGCAGTCGCGGCACTGGTCGAGGACGAAGGTGCCCGGCTTGTTCTGCACATGGTCCCGGCTGCGCAGCCTGCGGCGGATCCGACCGGATGTGCACCAGGGACAGGTGGTGCGCGGGGCCTGGAAGAACCGTTCTGTTCCCGCGGCCAGTTGGCGCTGGTAGTGGGGCCTGCGCTCGGCTATATCGGCAGTCCGTGCCATGGCTTCTCCTGCTCTTCGATGGCGAGCTCTTCGAGATGGGCGGCGGCGGCGGGCGCTCCGCCCGCCTCCCGGAAGGAGCGGCCGATGTGGCGGGCGGCCACCGCGAAGTGGGGCTGGTGCAGCACGGCGTCCAGGGCGGAGCCGACCGCCTCGGCGTCGGCCCGCCCGAACCGCACTCGCACGCCCGCGCCCGCGGCGGTGACCTGGGCGGCGACCACGGGCTGGTCGTCACGGATCGGGGCGACCACCAGGGGGACGCCATGCCAAAGGGCTTCGGTGACGGTGTTGTGCCCGGCGTGGCAGACGACGGCGTCCGTGCGGGCCAGGAGCGCGAGTTGGGGCACGGTGGGGCGGACCAGGACGTCGTCGTCGGCGCGCGGCGGACCGAGGACGCCACCGGGGTCGACGACGACCGCGCGCAGTTCGCGTGAGCGGGCGCGTACGGCGTCGACGCACTGGGCGAGGAAGCGGGCGCCCACCGCGGTGTTGGCGGTGCCGAGGGAGATCAGGGCCAGGGGTCGGCCGTCGCCGCTGTCCACCCACTCCCAGGGGAAGCCGGAGGCTTCCTCTCGCGGGCCGAGGGCCGGGCCGACGAAGGTCACCGGGCCGCGGTCCGGCGGCCGTGGACCGGTGAGTGCGCTGGTGGAGAAGACCAGCGTGAGCCGGGGCGAGAAGCGTGGGTCGTAGCGGGCCGAGGGGTCGCCGAGGCGCAGCCGCAGCCCTTCGAGGAGGTCAGTGATCCACTGGTCGACCTTCGGGATGCCGATGAGGCTTCCGGACAGTTCCGCGGAGGTCGTCGATGAGGTGACGTAGGGGACGCCGAGCCGCTCGGCGACGAGGGCGCCCGCGACCGTCTGCTGGTCGACGACAAGCAGGTCGGGCCCGAATTCCATGACGGCGGTGGTCACTCCGGGCGCCATGGCGTACGCGAGGGGTGCGAAGAACTCGTCCCACAGGAACTTCAGAGCGGCAACGCCGCGCAGGTCGCGGGGCCTGTCGTCGATGTCCGGTGCGCCCGCGCAGGGGAAGACGGGGCAGTGGGGGGCGACCAGGTTCTCCAGAACGGCGGGCTGTCCCGCCCAGGCCACCTGGTGGCCCCGGCCGACGAGTTCGCCGGCGACGGCCGATGCCGGGTTGACGTGGCCGGCGAGCGGCGGCACCACGAAGAGGAAGCGGCTCATCGGGTGCCGCCCCCGCACAGCAGCCGCCGCACCGTCCAGTCCAGGGCTAGGGTGCCGACGCGTTCGGCGTCCTCGACCAGGACCGAGTGCTTCTGGCCGGGCACCACGACGACATCGCAGTGCGGCAGCAGCTTCGCCAGCCGGGCGGCCTCCTCGGCGACGAGGCCGCCCTGCCCGTTGACCAGGAGCACCGGGACGTCCACAGCGCGCAGTTGGTCGTCGGTGAGCGTACGGCTGCCCGGGATGTCCTGGGCGATGGAGGTGGTGGCGATCAGCCGCCCGGCCGCGCGGCCGAGGCGTGCGATGTGCGCGTCGTGCAGATCGTCGCCCTGCCGGGTGGAGGCGAGCGCCCCGTACTCGGCGACGAACCAGGCGAGCGCCTCCTTCTCGGGCCTCGCCCCGGTCGCCTGGTGCAGCGCTCCACTCATGGCCGCGGACCAGCCGTGCGTCGCGGGCCCCGACTCGACGACGGTGACGCAGGACGTACGCGTCGGGTGGTGCACGGCGAAGTCCAGGGCCACGGTGCCGCCGAAGGAGTTTCCGAGCAGATGTACGGGATCGTGGATGCCGAGGACATCGAGGAGGGCGGCGAGGTCATCGCTGAAGTCCTCCAACGTGTAACCGGTGGGAGGTCGTTCGCTGCGGCCGTGCCCGCGCAGGTCGTACATGAGGACGTCGAATCCGGCGTCCGCGAACTGCGGGCCGAGGGTGAAGTAGAAGCTGGCGAGGCTGTCGATGAAGGCGCCGTGCAGGAAGACGACGGTGGGTGCGCGTCCGTCCGCCGTCATGGCGCGCGGACCGGGTCGGTGGGGCAGCTGCTGCACATGGTGGTCGAGGCCGTTCGCCCGCACCCTGGCCACGGTCAGCCTCCCGCGCCGGGCCGCAGGGCGCGGCAGATGTACGCGACGAGATCGCCCACGGTCAGGGAGATGATCTCGTCGAGTTCCAGACTCGCCAGGTAGGACGCGAAGTTGGCGTCGGGTCCGTACCACTCGGCGAGCAGCCCGGCGAGGGTCACCAGGTCGATGCTCTCCATCTCCAGGTCGTCACCGAAGCGGGTGTGCATGCCGATCGACGCAGCGTCCGGGGCGTAGCCACCGAGCACCTTCGTGATCATCTCGGTGGTCTCGGCGAGCACTTGGCGCTCGGCGGGCGGGGAGGTCGTCTTCACAGGTCGTTCTCCTTCACTGTCCAGGCCACGACGTAGTCCTTGCTGGGTGATCCGGGCGTGGGCGCCGCGACGTGTTCGCAGCGCAGGTGGTGGCGCTGCCGCTCGGCCTCGACGATCAGTCCGTACGGGTGTACCGCGCGGACGGCGAACCTCCGCGGTCTGCCGCGCAGGCCGACGCCCTCAGCCTTGGCCGCGGCTTCCTTGGCCGCCCAGAAGCGGGTGAACCAGACGGCCTCGCGTTCCCCGTCGACCGCGCTGAGCCCGACGAGCAGGGCGCGTTCCCGTTCGTCCAGGGCGACTTGGTAGGTGGCCTCGGACCGATCGGCGACGACCTCGACGTCGATGCCCACGCCCGTGCCCGGGTGCTGCCGTTCGGCACACGGCCGGACGAGGGCGACGGCGGCTTCCGCACGGTGGGCCAGCGACAGATCCAGGGCGGGCAGCTGTCGGCCGTGCAGGCCGACGGCGTACGGCCGCCCTTCGGCGTCGTTGCGGACGGCGATCTCGGCGGGGTACACCGCTTGCTCGCCCTGCCGCCACAGCCAGTGCCGTACCGCGTCCTTCGCGGCGATCCGGCCGAGCAGCCACTGGCGGCGGCCGCGCGGCGGATGCGTCTCGTACGCGGACCGCTCGGCGGCGCCCAGGTGGGTGCGCATGACGAGGTCGCGCGAGGGCAGGTCGGGCCAAGCGTCGGTGAGCAGCGTCCAGCCGCCGGGCCGGGCCTCGGACAGGGCGCGGCGCTCGGGGTAACCGCCGGGGCGGTCGGCGCCGGGCACGTCGAAACGGCGGTCCTGCCAGCCGGTGATCTCGGCCAGGACCGTGCCCCCGACGGCCAGCTGGACGTCGGCGGTGAGGGCGGTGCCGGTGAGGGAGGTGACCTTGACGTGGCACTCGACGGGGGTGCCGGGCGCCGGGTGCGGGCCGAAGAATCGGAAGGTGCGCATCCGTACGGGGAAGACGACGTTGCGCTCGCTGCGTTCGGCCAGGATCCAGTGACCGAGCAGCTGACCTACGTTGTCGAGGAGCGCACCGGGGGCGGCGGGCGTGGTGATCGTGCCCCGCACGTGTTGGTCGCCGATGGCGGTCAGCTCGGTGACGCCCTGGAAGGCGGGGCCGTGGAACATCCACCGGTCCCGGTACAGATCCTCGGCGGTGATCGCGCAGGGCCGCTCCTCCGCGTCTGGGCGCCAGCGGACGGGCGGGCGGGCGGGGTAGTCGTCGGCGAGCTGAAGGACGGCCCTCGCGTACGGCCCGAACGTCACCCGCACCAGGCGCTCGTCGGGCTCGGGTGTGACGACGACCTCGACCCGGGTGGCGGGTTCGGCCCCCAGCCACTGCTCAAGCCGTACGTCGTGCACCGCGACGACCCGTCGGCCGGGGCGGGCCCGCTCGGCGGCCTGGGTCATGTGGTGCACGACGGTGGTCGCGGGGACGACCGGGTGCCGGTCGGCGAGCTCGGGCCAGCCGGGACGCTGCGGGATGAGGCAGTGGTCGAGGAGATGAGGCATGGCCGTGGTGGAGATGAGGAGCTGGGACCGGTGGAGGGCGGGAGGGGGCGGGGCGGGAGCGGAGGTGACGGTGGGTGAAGGGGTCTGTCCGGCCGGCAGGGGTGCCGCTCGGCTGACGTCTGTCGCCGCGTGGTCGGCATCCGGCACCGCGTGGGCAGCATCCGGCACCGCGTGGGCGCCGACAGGCGCGGGGGCGCCGCACGGCGCAGGCGCCTGAGCCCGCGGTGCCGCCGCTGCGAACAGCGCCACCGCCGTGTCCGCCGTCTCGACCAGCGCGGCCCGCAGTTCGGCCGCAGCGGGGAAGCGGGTCGTGAGCGCGTCCAGGGGGTCGGGCGCGGCCGCCGGGGCGCGGTCCATCGCGGCCAGCAGATCCGCCCGCAGTTCCGCCCGTACGCCGGGCGGCAACGACACCGACGCGGCACCGAGGTCGAGACGCATCGGCACCCGGGCGGAGGAGCGACGGGGCAGCATCGAGCCCACGGCCCGGGGGCGGCCTTCGGCCCACAGTGCGCTCACCACGCGGCGCAGCTGGGCGAGTCCGCCGCTGCGGGGCGTATCGGCGGCGACGGTCAGGACCTCGCGGCCGGCCAGGGTGTCGTCGATCAGGGAGCTCAGGCGGCCGGTGCCCACCTGGACGAAGGCCCGGTACCCGGCCGCGTACATCGCGTCGATCAGCGGCCTGAACCGGACCGGTTCGAGGAGGTGGCGTACGAACAGGTCGCGGACGTCGTCCGCGGCCGAGGGGAAGGGTGCCGCGATGGTGCCCGACCAGACGGGGACGCGGGGCGTGCGCACGGGTGCGCGGTGGACGCCGTCCGTCAGCGGGCCCAGGTAGGGGGCGAGCATCGGTGTGTGGAAGCCGGAGCGGAACGGCAGGACCTGGGCGACGATCCGCTGCTCGCGGAAGTCGCGCACCAGGGTGTCGACGGCGTCCTTCGGGCCGCAGATCATGGACTGCGACGGGGAGTTGTCGTGCGAGAGGACCACATCTGTGCGGGAGCCGAGCGTTTGAAGGACCCGCTCGGCGGACGTGCCGAGCGCGGCGAAGGTGACGCCGGGGACGCGCAGCGAGTCGGGGTCGAAGTCCGCGAGCAGGGCGTCGGCGGTGGCGGCGTCGTACAGGCCGCCAGCGAGCATCGCGGACCATTCGCCGATGCTGTGTCCGGCCACCGCGTCCGGTTCGATGCCGAGGGCGCGCAGGGCTCCGTCCAGTACGCGGCCGACGGAGAGTACGCCGATGCCGTGGCGCGCGACATCGCCGACGACCGCTTCGGCCCCGGCCCGCAGTGGCAGCCCGAAGTGCTGGGCGACCTCGGCCACTTGCGGGGCGAACTCGGCCTCGAGCCCCGGGAAGACGAAGGCGAGCTTGCCGCCTGCCTGCGGAGTGAGCAGGGGCTCCGGGGCGAACCACACATCGCCGCGGCCCCGCCAGGCGCGCCCCTTGGCCACCGCGCGGCGGGCCAGCGCGAGGCGTCTGGCGTCCGGGGCCACGATCGCGAGGCGGACCCGGCCCGGGGGCGGCTCGGTGTCCGCGCGGGCGCGGAGCGCGGAGTCGGACGCGGCCAGTTCGGCGGCGAGGAGCCCGGGGCTTTCAGCGGTGAGACGGAGTACCGGTTCCGGTTCGCGGACGTGCGGACGGGATGGTGCGGCAGTGGATCTCGGGGCCTGTTCGAGGACGACGTGGGCGTTGATGCCGCCGAAGCCGAAGGCGTTGACCGCGGCTCTGCGGACCTCGGCGTCCCAGGGCCGGGCCACTCTGAGCGGCCAGAAGCGGGTGGCTGCCAGGGCGGGGTGCGGATCCTCGCAGTGCAGGGTGGGCAGCAGGGTCGCATGGTGCAGGGCCAGCGCGGCCTTCACCAGGCCCGCGACGCCGGCGGCCGGCATGGTGTGCCCGATCATCGACTTCACCGAGCCGATGACCACACTCGGCTCATCGCCGGGAGGTCCGAACACCGCGGCCAGCGTGGCGACTTCGGCCGCGTCCCCGGCCGGGGCCCCGGTGCCATGGGCTTCGAGCAGGCCGAGGACGCCGGGTGCGCGCGGGTCGAGCCCGGCCGCCCGCCAGGCCTGACTCACGGCCCGGGCCTGGCCGCCCGGGTCGGGGCTGACCAGGCTCGCCGCGCGGCCGTCGGCGGCGACGCCCGTGCCGCGGATGACGGCGTAGACGCGGTCCCCGTCCCGTGTGGCGTCGGCGAGGCGCTTGAGGACGACGATGCCCGTGCCCTCGCCGATGAGGATGCCGTCGGCCTTCGCGTGAAAGGGGCGGCTTCGCTCGGAGGGAGACAGGGCGCCGAGGCGAGTGAAGACGCTCCACAGGGTGATGTCGTGGCAGTGGTGGACGCCCCCCGCCAGCATCATGTCGCAGCGTCCGGTGGCGAGTTCGGCCACCGCCTGGTCGACGGCGATGAGCGAGGAGGCGCAGGCAGCGTCCGTGGTGTACGCGGGGCCGCGCAGATCGAGGCGGTTGGCGATGCGCGACGCGGCGAGGTTGGGGACGAGTCCGATGGCCGCCTCGGGCCGGTCGGGGCCCAGCTGCCCGGCGAAGGCGTCCTCGATGCGGGCGAGCCGTTCTTGGCTGAGCTCCGGAAACACCTCCCCCAGGGTGTGCGCGAGTTGATGGGCCGTGCGCACCCGCTGATCATTGCGGGCCTGGGCCGGGGTGAGGTAACCGCCGCGGCCGAGGACCACACCGATGCGGTCGCGGGCCGGGAGGCGTTCCTCGCCGCCCGCGTCGGCGATCGCGCGGGCGGCGACCTGGAGGGCGATCAGCTGGTCGGGTTCGGTCCCTGGCACGGAGTCCGGCATCACTCCGAACCCGGCCGCGTCCACGGAGGCGAACTCGTCGACGAAGCCGCCGCGTCTGCAGTAGATCCGCCCCGGGTAGAGGGAGGCGTCCCAGCGGTGTCCGGGCACCTGGGAAATGGCGTCGGCCCCGGAGGTCAGGTTGCGCCAGTACGTCTGAAGGTCGGGGGCGCCCGGCAGCAGAACCGCCATGCCGACGATGGCCACATGCGTCATCGTGACCTCACCAGCCCGACGCGGTCAGGACGACGGACGACGACGACCGGTCGCCCCAGGCGAGTTCGCGGAGCAGGGCAAGCACTCCCTCGTCGGGGTCGATCAGCTCGACGCCACGGCGTGCGTAGTCGCGGCCCAGCTCCGGGGTGACCATGCCGGTGTGGTGGCCGGTGGGCGCCCAGGGGCCCCAGTGCACGGTGAGCGCGCGGTGCCCGGTGCGGGCGGCCCACTCGGCGCCGAGGCTCTCCAGGGCGTCGTTGGCGGCGGCGTAGTCGCACTGGCCGCGGTTGCCCAGTACGGCGGCGATGCTGCCGAACAGCACGGCCGACATCGGCCGTTGGGCTTCGGTGAGTGCGGCCGCCGCGTCCAGGAGGTGGCGGGCCCCGTCGACCTTGGTGCCGTACACGCGACCGAACGACTCGACTTCCTTGTCGGCCATCATCCGGTCTTCGATGACGCCCGCGCCGCCGACGACGGCGTCGATCCGGCCGTGCTCGGCCATGACCTCCTTCAGGGCCCGGCCGACGGCGTCCGCGTCGCGCAGGTCGACGGCGTGATAGCGGGCGGGGCTGCCGAGGTGCGCCAGCTCGGCGAGGGTGGCTGCCACTTCGCGCTGAGCGAGGATCAGTCCTGCGGCCCGGTCGATTTCGGCCGGGGAGCGGTCGCCCCGCGCGGCGAGCGCCGCCCGCAGCCGGGCCCGGTCTCGCGCCGTGGCCGTGTACGGGGCCTCGGGGGCGCTGGGCAGCGAGGTGCGGCCCAGGAGTTCGACGCGGCAGCGTGCCGCGGCGGCCAGGGCCAGCGCGAAGCGGGCCGTGATGCCGCGCCCGCCCCCGGCGAGGACCACGACGGACTCGGAGGTGAGCCCACAGGCAGCGGCCTCGGCGGCGCCGTCTCCCGCGGGGCCCGCGCCATGGTGCGCGGGCAGGCTCAGGGGTGCAGGTCGTGGGCTCGGCGCGAAGCGGCCCTCGGGCGTGTGGTCGACCACGGGCTCGCGGTCGGGGGCCCCGAGCTCGGCCACCAGGGCGCCGGCGAGTTCGGCGTCCTCAGGCCGCCCGGCCAGGCGCACCAACCGTACGTTCGTGTCGGGGTGTTCGCGCGCCGCCGTACGGAAGAGACCGGGCAGGCCGGCCCCCACCGTGCCGGACGCCGGGCAGGCAGCGATCAGCCAGGCGGGGCGGCGGGCCAGCGCGGCGGCGAGCCCCGGGAAGCCCGTGGGGAGCACGGGCTCCGCACCGTCCTCAAGCGCGCCGAGGTGGACAACGCCGTCCAGCACTCCGAAGGCCTCGTCCAGCACCTGGTCGCGGCCCACCGACACAGCGTCCGCCCCGCGCAGCCGCAACTCGGCGACCACGCGGTCAGCTACCCGGCTCGCCCGATCGGCCCGCGGGGTGTCCTGATCCGCGCCTGCTGCCACGGTCGGGCCCTGGGGCGCGCCGCCGAGCACCGCGAACCGCTTTCCGGTCAGGTCCAGGTCCGCCGCCTCCGACAACGGCCCCAACGACACCCGCCCGACCACATACCGCTTGGGGGCCGAGCCGTGGAGGACCGCCGACGCCTCGTACTCTCGCGCCCCGGCCGCAGGCACTCCCGTCACCGACGTCGCGGGCACGGGGGCTCCGGGCGGCCCGCCGTCGACCTCGGGTGCCCTGGGGGTACCGGCCGGTTGGACCCTGCCGGGGCCCGGGATGGCTTCACCGGGTACCGGAAGGGGTTTGGGGCCGAGGGGAGACGTACCGATGGGACGGGTCTCCCGCTCGCCGTCGCCGTACGCGGCAGCGGCCGCCGGTACTGCCTGCCGCTCCGTCAGCCACCGCGTGATCGCCATCGCCGTGCGTGCCCGGGACAACTCCTCGAGCGACGCGTCGTCGAGTCGTACGGCGTCCGCTCCCCCGCCGAGCAGGCCTGCGAGTTCCCCGGCGATCTCGGTGCGCTTGATGGAGTCGATGCTGAGGTCGGCCTCCAGGTCGAGGTCGGGCTCGATCATGTCCGCCGGATAGCCGGTGCGGTCACTGATGATCCGCAGGACGGCGGCGAGCAGGTCCTCACCGGTCGCGGGCTCCTGGCGCACGGTCACAGGTACGGGATCTTGTTCCTGAATAGGGGTGCCCTGTTCCTGCCGAGCGGGCTCAGGCTCCATCGCCTCCCTGTGCGCCGTGTGCTCGTTCCTCACCGGCTCGGCGCGCGGGGCGGCAGCCTCAGGCGCGGGGGCGGCCGGACCGCTGAAGCGGGCGAGCAGGACGTCGCGTTGGGCCGCCACCATCTCCCGGCTGCCCCGGAGGAACTCCATGAGCAGCGCGTCCCGGTCGTGAGGCCCACTCGCCTCGGTCACATCGGCCTCCAGGGTGATGCGTCGGGCCGGTCGCAGCCCGCTGGGCAGAGGTTCGCCCGAGGCATCCCGGACGAGGTGGCCGTCGACCGTCCAGGCGGCGGCACTGGCGGGCGCGGACGCATCGAGGTCGACGGTGGGGCGGCCGTGGAAGAGCCACCCGGTGGCCACGGGCACCCCCGCGACCGCGAGCCGGGCCAAGGCGCCGAGGAAGCCGGGCAGTCCGGCGCCGGCCTGCGGTTCGGTGGGGATCGCCTGGTGCGGACGGTCACCGAGGATCCGCCCCACGAGTCCGCTCAGTACGCTGCCGGGCCCCGCCTCGACGAAGATCCGTGCCCCGGCCGCGTACATCGCCTCGATCTGCTCGGCGAACCGGACAGGCGCGGCGATCTGGGCGGCGAGCTGGGCGCGGATCGCGTCGGGTGAGGCCGGGTAGGGCGCGGCGCCGGCGTTGGACCACACCGGGAACTCCGGCGTGCGTACATCCACTCCGGCGAGGTGCTCGGCGAAGACCGCTCCCGCGCCCGCTACGAGCGGGCTGTGGAAGGCACAGGCGACGGGCAGTGGCTTAGCGCTGTGCCCGGCGTCGCGCAGTGCGGTCACCGCGTCCCGGACCGCGTCGGTCGGGCCGGAGACGACGCTCTGGGCGGGCGTGTTGAGGTTGGCCAGGACCACCCGGTCGGCGAGGCCCGCGGACCGCAGGACGTGCAGGGCCGGGGCCTCGCCCGCCGAGGTCGCCGCCATGGCGCCGGGGTCGTCGCCCGCGGCATCGAGGATGGCCTGGGCGCGGCGACCGCTCAGCGCGATCAGGTCGGCCGGCGTGAGGGCACCCGCAGCGCACAGGGCGACGAGTTCACCGTAGGAGTGCCCGGCGGCCACCTGAGGCCGCACTCCGGCGCGGGCGAGCAGATCGGCGGTGGCCAGCCCCGCAATGCCCAGGGCCGGCTGGGCATTGCGGTGTCGGTGAGCCCGGCGCGCTGTCGTGTCTCCGCGTCGGGGTCGAAGCAAGCGGGCGGATAGAGCGCGGGAGCGTAGGCGGCGCCGAGGCGGAGGTGGTGCTGCGCCTCCGGGAAGGCGATGAGCAGTTCTCCTCCCATGCCGGGGCGTTGGCTGCCCTGGCCGGGGAAGAGGAAGGCGATCCGGCCGCCGGGCGCGGTGCTCTCCGTGGCGGTCGCTGTGGCGCTCGCGAGAAAGATCCCCGCGGCTGGGTCGTGTTCCCCGGCCAGGGCTCGGTGCAGCAGCCCGGACAGGTCCTGGATGTCGGGAGCTACGACGGCGATGTGTACCGGTCCGGTGCACCGCGCGGCACGCCGAGCGGTGGTGGCCGCGAGGTCCCGCAGGCGTGGCGGGACCGGCTGCCGCCCGATCAGGTCGAGGAGGCGTCGCACTTCGCGGGCGGCGCCCTCGTGGTCGTGGCCGTGGAAGGTGAACAGTTCGGCGGGCCAGTGGGCGTGCCCGTGCGCGGGGGGCGCGCCGCCTTCGTGGGCGCGCAGGACCACATGGAAGTTGGTGCCGCCGAATCCGAAGGCGCTGACGCCGGCGCGGCGTTCGGCGGGCGCGGCGGCCCAGGGGCGGGCTCCGGTATGGAAGACGAAGGGACTGGTGTCCTGGTCCCAGGCGGGGTTGGGGCGGGTGAGCTGCCGGGTGGGCGGCAGGACGCCGGTGTGCAGGGCCAGGGCCGTCTTGATGAGCCCGGCGAGTCCTGCCGCGCATTTGGTGTGCCCGATCTGGGACTTGACCGAGCCGAGCGCGCAGCTGCCGGCGGCGGCCCCTGCCTTGGTGAACACCTCGGTGAGGGTGGTCAGTTCGGTGCGGTCGCCGACCACGGTGCCGGTGCCGTGTGCCTCGATGAGGCCGACCTCGGCCGGTGAGACGCGGGCCTGGAGGTAGGCGCGTTCGAGGGCGGCGCGCTGGCCCTCGGGGCGGGGTGCGGTCAGGCCGAGGGAGCGGCCGTCGCTGGAGCGGCCCACTCCGCTGATGACGGCGTAGACGCGGTCGCCGTCGCGTTCGGCGTCGGCGAGCCGCTTGAGCACCACGCAGGCGACGCCCTCGCCGAGCGCGATGCCATCGGCGGCTGCGTCGAAGGTGCGGCAGCGGCCGGTCGGGGACAGGGCGCCCACGGAGGCGAAGAGGAGATAGTCGTTGATGCCGTTGTGCAGGTCGGCGCCGCCGCACAGCACCAGGTCGCTGGTGCCCTGGACGAGTTCCTTGCAGGCGACGTCGACGGCGGCGAGCGAGGAGGCGCAGGCCGCGTCGACCGTGTAGTTGGCGCCGCCCAGGTCGAGGCGGTTGGCGATGCGGCCGGAGATGACGTTGGCGAGCATCCCGGGGAAGGAGTCCTCGGTGAGGCGGGGCAGCTGCCCGGACAGGGCCTCGGGCACGGTGTCGAGGTACGAGGGCAGGACGGCGCGCAGCGTGGTGGCGTTGGCGAGGTCGCTGCCCGCCTCGGCGCCGAACACGACCGAGGCGCGGGAGCGGTCGAAGGCGCGCTCCGCGTATCCGGCGTCGTCGAGTGCGCGGCGGGCCGCTTCGAGGGCGAGGAGCTGGACGGGCTCGATGGCGCCGAGCGACGCGGGCGGGATGCCGTACGACAGCGGGTCGAAGGGGATCCGGGGCAGGAAGCCGCCCCACCGCGAGGGTGTGGCGCCCCCATCTCCGTCGGCGTTGCGGTATGCGGCCGGGTCCCAGCGGTCGGCGGGGACTTCGGTGATGGCGTCGGTCCCGTCGAGGATCTGCGCCCAGTAGGCGTCGAGGCCGTCCGCCTGCGGGAACATGCAGGCCATGCCGACGACGGCGACATCGAGCGGCTCAGGAGCCGGGGCGGCCTCAGGCACCGGGAGCGGGAAGCGGGGGCGCAGGAGCGCCGCCCGCTCGGTCAGGAATTCCGCGGCTCCGGCGCCGACTTCGGCATGCAGGGCGCGGATCGTGGTCGCCCGCGTGCGCAGCAGAGACACCTGCCCGGCCATGAACATTCCGGCGGTCAACTGTCGCCGCTCGTCGGCGGGGGCCAGTTCCCCCTCGCGGCGCTCCACGCCCTTGCTGGCGATGCGGAGCCGTCCCAGGTTCAGGCGCTCCAGCTCCTCCCAGATCCGCTCCGACGCGAGGCCCTCGTCCCGCAGCCTCCGTTCCTGCGCGATGAATTCGTCGGTGAAGGGGCTAGGCACACAGCGGGTCGCGTGGCCGGGCGCGGTGCGCAGGAGCGCGGTGGTCCGCGCCGCGGTGACCTGCCGCTGGAAGGTCGGCTGAACGGCGCCGAGGGCGACCGCCTCCTCGGTGAAGAGGTACGCGGTGCCCATGAGGACGCCGACCATCATGCCCTGCGCGGCGAGCGGCGCGGCGAGGGCCGTGACCATCGCCGAGGACCGCGCGTCGTGGATGCCCCCGGCGAACATCACCTGGATCTGCGCCAGCACCTCGGGATGGCCGACCGCGTACTCCTCTAGAACCGCCAACTGCGCCTCCCACAGGGGGAAGGAGGCGAGCGGCCCGACGTGCCCGCCGCATTCGGAGCCCTCGAAGACGAACCTGCGGGCGCCCGCTGCCAGGAACTGCCGCAGCAGGCCGGCCGACGGAACGTGCAGGAAGGTCCGGATCCCGGCGGCCTCCAGGTCGGCGGCCTGGCCAGGTCTGCCGCCCGCGATGACGGCATGGCTCGGCTGAGCCTCGCGCACCGCCGCGACCTGGGCGTCGCGGGTTGCCTCGTCGGTGAAGCCGAGGATGCCGACGCCCCAGGGGCGCTCACCCAGCTCGGCGCGGGTGGCGGTGAGGAGGGCGCGGGCCTGTTCGCCGTCGGCGAGGGCCAGGGCCAGGAACGGCAGCCCGCCCTCGTCGGCGACGGCCGCGGCGAACTCTGGCCGGTCGCTGACCCTGGTCATGGGGCCCTGGGCGACGGGAAGTTCGTTGCCTTGTGGCCGGGACGCGTTCGCCACCGCTCCCGCGACGGCGGTACGTATCCCCTGCACGGCCCGCGCCGCCGTCTTCCACCGCGTGGCAAACCGGGCAGCCAGGAAGCCGTCCTCGCCGACGGGGAGCGCCTGCTCTTCGTCGGGGTGGCGGTGGTGGTCGCCGTCACCGGAGTGCTCGGCTTCCGGCCGCGCGGCACGTCGGCGCAGCACCCGTCTGCCGTCGACGGCGACCATCCCGGAGCCGTCCGCCGCCGCGAGCGCCGCGCGATCGCGTTCGGGCAGGGTGGATTCGGCGAGCAGGGCGAGCTGGGTGTCGAGGACGACGCCGGTCGCGCCGCCGAGGACCGCGGCCGCGGCGGTGTACGGGCCGATGCCGCCGCACGCCCAGACGGGCAGCGGGACGGCGGGATCGGCGAGGAGCTGCTGCAGGAGGACGAACGTACTGAGGTCCCCGGTGCGCCCGCCGCTCTCGCTGCCGCGCGCGATCAGGCCGTCGACCCTGTCGGCCACTGCCCTCAGGGCCTCTTCGCGGCTGGTGACCTCGGCCAGGACCCAGTAATAGCCGCTGAGTTCACCGGCCGACCAGGAGGAGTCCACGCCGAGCAGCACCGTATGCGGCCGCCCGGTCGGCAGCGTGTCCAGGTCGCCGGGGCGCAGGGCGCAGCGCTCCCCCACGCGGACCCCGTAGCGGTCGGGCTCCCAGCGGGACAACCGGGCCAGTTCCTCGCGGGCGTGCCGGTCGCCGCTCCCGAGGTCGAGTATGCCGAGGCCGCCGGCCCGGCACACCGCGCTCACCAGTCGCGCGTCCGGGCGGCCGAAAGGGCTCAGCCCAAGGACCGCGTCCGGGATTTCCTCAGAAGACAGCATCAGGACTCCGACCGCTCGGTGGCACAGGCAATTACGTTGAATTGGCAATCGAGCCGAGAGCGGAAGCTAACCGTCCCCCGAGAAGCAGGTCAAGAGCTGTTTCGCCGCTTACCGAAGGTCTGTTGCACGGTGAGTAAGGAGCCGAAGGCAGTTGTCACCCGGACGCACCCGGAATTACCTGAACGCACAACCAGGCTTTTTGGCATCGACACACAAATCCGGATCGCTGATTACTCACTTCGAGATGAAGCAACCCCCGAATCCAGGCAGCTCAATTCCCGCCGGTAATCGACATCTTGACCACCCGACTACCCGTCAGTAGTTTACGGATCCGAAACAGGACCGTATCTGGCGAAGGTAACGACATGTACGGCCATTCTTCCTTTACCCGTTCTGCTCGTTCCCGCAGTACGAGAGGCAGCTCATGAGAGCTCAGCGAAAGAGATCCCGGGTGCATGGCGCCCTGGCCGCGGTCACGACCGCGGGACTGGTCACCGGCCTGCTCGCCATCACCGGAGGCACCGCGGCAGCCGCTCCGGTGCAGCTGGACCAGAAGTACACCTGCAAGTTCCCGATCATCAACAACGAACCGATCGAGATCCACATCTCCTCGGACATGCCCGCCACCATGAAGGCGGGCGAGACGGTGCCGGAGTACGACATCAAGGCCGTCACCAAGGTCAGCGCGCGGGCCGCCCAGGGCCTCGGCGTCATGGGCGCCGTGACCTTGGAGGGCAAGGCCACGGCGGATGTGGTCGTCACGCTGCCCGGCGGCGAAGGAACCCTGCCGATCAAGGTGGTCAACTCCGTCGCCAAGGCCAACATCCCCAACCCGGCCGCGGCGTTCGAGGTCAACGCCACCGGCAAGTCACCCGGTGGTCTGCTGACCTGGGCGAAGGCCGGTACCGCCAAGTTCGACGTGAAGGGCCTCAAGCTGCACAACATGATCGCCCGGGACGCTTCCGGAGCCCCGGTCCAGCTCCCGCCGTTCGGTGACGAGTTCGACGCAGCCTGCACGCTCGACGCGGGCCAGGCGACGCTCCTGCACACGATGGAGATCCAGGCCGGCGACACCGACCCGGGCCCAGACCCGGATCCCACCACCGGCAAGCAGAACGTGAACACCAAGGTCACACCCAAGCAGGGCGGCGGTCAGCTCACCATGGCCCAGGCAGGCGACACCGTCGCGCTGTCCCCGGTCGAGGAGGGCGCGGGCGGCAGCTCGACCGGCGATCTGCAGAAGGTGACCGTCAAGGACTCCCGTAACGGCGCGACGGGGTGGTCGCTCACCGGGAAGGTCACCGACTTCACTGGCAGCGCCGGCACCATCGGCGCGGACAAGCTCGGCTGGACGCCGTCCTGCCAGACGGCGGCCGGATCGGCCAGTACCTGTGTGCCAGGCACACAGGGGCCGGTCGGCACGGTGGGCGCCACGCTCGCGAGCGCACCGGACGCGGCACAGACCGGCGGCGAGTTCACGGTCGGCGCCGGCCTCGCGCTGGACGTACCGGCCACCGCGGCCGCCGGTGACTACGCGGCCGTGCTCACGCTGACGCTGACCTGATCCTTCCGCCCGACTGGTGGTCCGGCCGTCGGGCCCCTCCAACTCCAGCACAACGAATGCCCGTTTCAGATCACGCCGTGCAGCTCCCAGCGCATCGTCGCCGGACGTACGTCCGTTGAGCAT
>NZ_JBFALJ010000030.1:0-106997 GCF_040660195.1 Streptomyces sp. NPDC050147
AGGACGAGGACGATGAGCACCACGGCCGCCGCGGCCGTGAGAACGATCGAGACGATCAGCCAGGCGCTGCCGAGCACGTTCAGGCTGCTCGCGCCCGGCTGTCACCTGCGACGGCTCACTCCACCGGTTCGGCGGGCTCCACCGGCGCTTCCCAGACCACCAGCATCAGCGCGCCCTTGTCGGTGCGCGGGGCGTGCACACTGCCCGGCGGCAGGACCAGCATCGAGTGCGCCGGGTGGACGCCGTCCTCGGTGATCAGCTCGCCCTCGAGCACCTGGATGATCTCGTAGCCGGTGTGCCGGTGCGGGGCGGCGGCGGCCCCCGGGTGGTAGCGCACGAGCGAGGCCGCCGGGCCGCCGGGGCCGGTCTGCTCGGTGGTGTAGAGCGGGAAGATCTCCACACCGACCCGCCCGTCGGCGGTCAGCGGCGTGAACTTGAGCCTGTGCCCAAGGTCCTGCGGCCGGTCGAGCCCCTCGATGACCAGGGGGGCCGTGCTCTGGGTCGGCTTGTCCGTCATGTAGTGAACTCCTCGTCCGTGTCAGGGGATGTGCTGCCCATCCGCTCGCGTACCTCCCGGCGGCGTACCTTTCCCGAGGTCGTCCGGGGCAGCTCGGCGGTGAACTCGACCTGGGTTGGACGGCCCACGGGTGACAGCGTCCTGGCGCAGTGGGCCAGCAGCTCGGCGGCCAGCTCGGGACTTGCCGTGCGGCCGGCGGCCGGCACCACCACGGCGAGCGGCAGCAGCCCGGCGGCCGCGTCCGGCACCGGGACGACGGCCAGGTCGGCGACGGCCGGATGGCTGCGCAGAGCCGCCTCCGCCTCGTAGGGGGAGACCCGGTGGCCGTAGGACTTGAACACATCGTCGCGGCGGCCCAGCACCTTGATCCAGCCGTCGGGGGTGCGCTCGGCGAGGTCCCCGGTCGCGTACCAGCCGCGCCCCAGGGCCCGTTCGGTGCGCTCGGGGTCGTCCAGGTAGCCCGCCATCACTCCAAGGGGCCGCTCGCCGTCGAGCTCCACGCAGATCTCCCCGCTGTCACCCGGTTCCCCGCTGTGCGGGTCGCGCAGGCTGATCCGGTAGCCGGGCAGCGGTGTGCCGAGCAGCCCGGGCCTTGGCTCGGTCCCCGGAGTGGTGCCGATCAGCGCGGTCGTCTCGGTCTGCCCGTAGCCGTCCCGCACGCGCACGCCCCAGCTGCGCAGCACCTCGTCGGCCAGCCCCGCGGCCAGTGGCTCGCCGGCGCTCGTCGCCTCCCTCAACGCCGGCAGGGCCGCCCCGAGATGGGGCCGCAGCTGCTGCCACACGCTCGGCGGTGCGCAGAAGCTGGTCGCCTCCTGGTCCCGCAGGACCCGGGGGACCTGGGCGGCATCGAGCGGCCCGTCCGGCAGTGCGACGACGGTGGCCTGGGCGTTCCACGGGACGAAGAGGCTGGACCAGGAGTGCTTGGCCCACCCCGGCGAGGAGACGTTGACGTGCAGGTCGCCGGGGAGCAGCCCGTTCCAGTAGAGGCCGGACAGATGCCCGACCGGATAACTGGTGTGGGTGTGCGCCACGAGCTTGGGCGCCGAGGTGGTGCCCGAGGTGAAGTAGCAGAACGCCACGTCGTCGGCGGGGGTGGGCCGGTCGGGGACGAACCGGGCGCACTCCCGGTCGCTGTCGCGGTAGTCGGTCCAGCCGGGCACGCCGCCGGGCACGCCGCCGGGCACGCCGCCGGGCACGTCGCCGGGGACGGCGATCCGTACCCCTGGCACGTCCGTGCCCGCGAACGCCTCCACCACGTCCGCCCGGCACACCAGGTGCCGGATGCGCCCGCGCCCTACCCGGTCCGCGGCCTGCACCGCCGTCAGTTCCGGATGGCAGGGCACCACCACTGCGCCCATCTTCAGCGCGGCGAGCAGCACCTCCCACAGTTCCCGCTGCGTGCCGAGCGCCACCATCAGCCGGTCCCCACGCGCCACGCCCAGCCGGGTCAGCCACACCGCGACCGCGTCCGAGCGCAGCGACAGCTCCTCGTAGCTGATGTCCTGCGCGCCGCCCGCACGGTCGAGCAGCCGCAGCGCGGGCGCGGTGTTCCCGGCCGCCACCACGTCGAACCACTCCAGCGCCCAGTTGAAATGGGCCGGGCGCGGCCAGCGGAACTCCGCCACGGCCGCTCCCAGGTCGCCCCGGTGGCGCAGCAGCAGGTCGCGCGCGGCCCGGAAGGCGTCGGACGCGGCGGTGTGCCGGGCCGCGCGGTGCGCGTCGGTCGTCGGCGCACCCCTCATCAGTGCTCGCCTCCCGTGTCGGCGTCCAGCAGGGTGCGCCACCGCTCACCCAGGACAAGACCGCCGAGCCGCGCGCCGCGCTCGGCCCCGGCCAGGACGTCCTCGGCGATCGCGTCGGCGTCGGCGACGAACTCGCCGCGCACCCCGGGCCGTCCGCTGCCCACCTGGGTGAACCAGCGAGTGAACTCGCTGGGGATGCCAAGGACGTACAGCCCGGTCTCGGCCCGGCCGTCGGCGCCCACCGGGTGGTAGGGCGACGCGGTGACGTCGACACCGCCGGTGGCGAACTCGGTGCCGTCGGGGCCCCGGTTGACGTACGCGGTGAGCAGGCCGGCGTCACGCAGCCTGGCGGACAGGCCGGCGGGAGAGCGCCGCAGGTCCGGCTCGGGTATCCGGGCATCGACCACCGTGTCGAGGAGCGTGCGGCTGCCGGCGACGTGCGGGGACTCCACGAAGAACCGGCCGGTGCCCGGGGCCGCGCCGAACCGGGCGCCGGGGCCGATGATGTGCAGCACGCCGGCCTCCATCAGGGCGAGCACCTGGCGCACCCGGACCGCGGGCGGTCCTGTGGTCAGCCGCGAGGCGAGGGGGACGAAGTCCCGCAAGAAGTCGTCCCGGTGGGAGTCGGGGGTGAGCCCGGAGAAGTCGACGGCGGTGCGGATCACCCCGCGCACATCACGGATGGTGTCCAGGCACGCCTTGACCGGTCCCTCCTCGTTGCCTTCGGCCGCGAGTTCCAGGTCCCGGTGGAGGAAGGTGGTCAGCGCCTGCCGGAACTCCCGGGCACCGGCGAACAACCGCCCCCGGAACGGCATGGCCCACGCCTCCAGGTCGAGCGGCTCCAGGTTCTCCAGACCGCACCGGGCCGCCACCTGGGCCACGGCCTGCTGGGGCGGTGCCGCCGTCGTCTGCAGTGCCGCTTCGGTGGCCCGGCCCAGAAAACGCGCGGCGATGTCGGGACCGTAGGCGCGGCGCAACTCGGCGGCGCAGCGCACCAGTTCCACTTCGGCCAGCAGCCAGGGCAGCACATCGCGGCGAAAGTCCAGCCTGCCCTTGCGCCGGGCCTCGCGCATCCGCTCATGGGTGAACAGCCGCGGCCGGTAGGAGCGCTCGGGGGCCTTTTGGTTGAGGCCCCGGGCGAACAGCGGGGCGCCGCTGCGGGAACCGGCGGTGATCACCGGTTCGCGCCCGCTCGGCAGATAGCGCAGGTCACCCGCGGGGCCTTCGGTGAATCGTCCGCCGCGTCCCACCGTGAGGGCGGCGGTCACGTCGTAGAAGGAGAGGCCCAGACCAAGGACGCCGACCTCGGCGCCCGCCGGGATGCTCTCCAGCGGCATGTCGATCGCCGAGTCGCCCCGTATGTAGTGCAGGTGCGGGCGCTGCTGCGCGAAGTCGGCCAGTGCCTGCTGGTCGGGCCGCAGGGCGGGCAGTGGATGACCGGTCGTCAGCACCACCCGGTCGGCCCGCAGATGACGGCCGTCGTCGAGGGAGAGCAGGAACCGGCCGTCGGCCTCCTTGGCGAGCGCCTCGACGCGGACGCCCGCGAAGCGGTGCAGGCGCAGCACCTCGGAGGGCAGGGTCTCCTCGATCCGGTCGAGGGCATGGCTCAGGTACTGCCCGTAGAGGGCGCGCGGCGCACAGACGTCGGGGTCCGCGGCCAGCGGGTCGACGGTGCGCCACCACTCGTACAGGCAGGGGCCCGCACCCGCCCGGTCCCGGCCGCCGTCGGGCGGTCCGGAGAAGATGGTGACCTCTCCCGCCACGGTGTTCATCAAGGACCACCGGGGCTGGTCGGTGCGCCAGATCCGCCCGGGGCCCACCTCGGCCGCGTCCACCGCGTACACCTCGACGGGACGGTTCGCGGGCCGCTCGGCGAGCCGTGCCGCCAGCCGTTCCAGTACGGAGGTGCCGCGCGGCCCGGTGCCCACCAGGGCGATCCGGTACGGCTGCGGGGTCAGTTCCTGGGGCAGCTCGTGCCTCTGCTCCTCCCAGTCGGATGCCGGTGCGGCGTCGAGCGCCAGCAGGTCGTGCCGGTCCGCGGTGTAGCGGAGCATCTGGAGCAGCCGCCCGGACGTGACCTTGCCCCGCACGGAGACGCGGCTGGAGGAGGGGAGCGGCAGGCGGCCCGTCTTGGTCCAGCAGAGCCGTCCCTCGCCGTCGATGCCGGCCTGGGTCAGCCCCCGGTTGTTCTCGTGCAGGCAGAACGGCACGTCGAGCACGCCCGACTGGAACGCCCTGATCAGCGCGGTGCCCACGTCGTCGTGGTGCTCGAGGGTGGCCTCGATCAGTGCACGTGCCTCGCTGAGCACCTGGCCGGGGTCGACCTCCCGGGCCCAGGGCACCTGGCTCTCGGTCCGGGCCTGCGCCGCGATGCGTGCGGCGGAGTGCAGGGCGGCGACGTTCTCCGCGACCGTGGGCAGCCTGATGGCCTCCACCGGTGTCTTCACGATCAGCCGCTGGGCGCCGCCCCGGACGGCGAGTTCCGCGCTCCGGTCCATCAGGAGCTGCGCGCCCTGGGGGCTGCCGGGGAAGACCCCCATGTAGGCGTAGAGCACGATGTGGTGGTCGATTCCGGCGGGCAGGTACTCGTCGGCGAGCATGCGCAACGCGGTGAGCGCCTCGACGTCCTGGCGGGCGTCCGTCTGCTGCGCATAGCTGAACGACACGCTCTCCACCCCCTGCTGGGCGAAGAACAGCCCCTCGAGCAGGCTCACCGCGATGAGCAGGGACGGCGGGCACAGCTGCCCCATCAGGCAGCCGCCGAAGGTCTCCAGGTGGGCCCTCAGCTGCCGGCTGCGGGTGAGTGCGGCGAATTCGGCGCTGCTCTCACGCCAGTTGGCGACCGACTCGGCGAGCGGTGTCCTTCCGTAGGGCAGGCAGTAGGAGACCGGGCCGCCCTCGCTCGCGGTGAGCCCCGCCTGTGCCATCGTGCGGAAAATGGCCAGGGGGGTGGCGGATCCGTGCCGGACCTGGACGGGCCGCCCGGCGGCGGCCGAGGCGACCTCGGCGGCGACGGCCGGGCCGTGCACCACGATCGGGAATCCGTTCAGCTTGTCGCCCGAGGCCAGCGCGGCGCGTGCGTGGTCGTGTTCGCCGACCCGGGTGTAGGCGTCCAGCGTGATGGTGCCGACCGTGCGGTGCGGGACGGCGCCCACGGCGCGCAGCCCTGCCGCCATCGTGTCCGGTTCGGCCATCCCCATCCGGGGCTGGACCACCAGTTCGTTGGCGGCCGCGGCCCGGCGCACATAGGTGCCGAGGTCGGCGGAGAGGGGCGCCGGCAGATTCGGCTCGCTCATGCTGGCCGGCCCTTTGCGGTCCGGTGCGCCCGGGGAAGCGCACGGGAGGGCTGCTCGGGGGCGGCGGTGAGGGCCGCCGTGCGTGCTCCGGGCAGAGCGGCGAGCAGGCGGCCGAAGACGGCGGTGTCGGCGGTGTCGGAGAAGACCGCGTCGAAACCCGCCTCGATGAGCGACTCGGCCGCGGCGTCACTGGTCTCACCGATGGTCCCCAGCTTGCCCCCGATGATCACGGGGATGTCCCGGGCCACGGCATCGGCGCGCAGCTTACGGATCGCACGGGCGCCGTCGAGCTCTCCGTGCCCGTTCACGGTGCTGATGACGACCGCGTCGGGACGGATCCTGCGCGCCGAGTCGATCAGCAGCTGGTCCGGTACGCAGGGCCCGAGATTGACGACTTCGTGGCCCGATTCCTCCAGGAGAAGCTGCAGAAAGACCAGATTCCAGGTGTGGGCGTCCGAGGAGACCGTCGACAGCAGGATGCGCCGCCGTCCGTCTCGTTGAGCCACTGTCCTCATACCGTGTTCATCTCTCTCTCGTAAGGACCAGGGCGGCATGGGGGGAAGGTTCAGCGCAGGGTGACCAGTCGCCACATGCCCTCGAAGGCGCGCTTGGTCAAGGTGGTCCGGTTGCTGATGAAGCTGGTCATCAGGTAGCGGCCGGGTTCCAGGGAGAGCGAGAAGACCGCGCTGGCGCCGGGGGAGAGCGGGGTGAGTCCGGTGGGCAGGCCCGTGAAGGGGAAGAGGGCCGGCTCCTTGCCCTGGCGCAGCGCCTCCATGCAGGCCGTGACGGTCTCGGCGTCGGCTTCGGCGGTCGCCTTGTAGAGCATCACTTCGTTCAGCTGCGCGGAGTGGTTGACGACCTGGAAGGTGCCCTTCGCGGGCAGGACCGACGCGGTCAGAAAGCGGCCGTCGGCGCCGTCGTCGTAGGGGGCGATGACCTGCGTGGGGGCCCACGGCTGGACGGGCCGGTGCTCGGGCGGGCCGACCCGCAGCTCGCGTATCCCGGTCTCGGGGCGGGCGGGATCGGCCGCCGTGTAGTTGATGAGGTGGTAGGTGCCGGGGGCCAGGATCCACGACACGGAGACGGTGCCGCTGGCCGAGGTGACCGCCGCACCGCCGAAGTAGTGGGCCTCGGAGTCGATCTGCGCGAGCGCGGTCCGGCGCACCGCCGGGTCCTTGGCGGTCGCCGCCGTCTTGTAGTGGACCAGGAAGGTGTCCAGGTCGGTGTCGGGGCGCAGCCGGATGAGGCCGAGCGGCTGCTGCTTGGGCTCGCTCGTGGAGACCGAGAGGGTGAGCGGACCCGCGGGCACCGCCTGTGTGCTCAGTTCGATGCCCGTCGCGGAGGCGACGGCCTGGATGGTCGGCCCGGCGGGGTGGCGCCGCTGCCGGGGTGCCGCCGATGCCGTGGCCGCGGGGACGAGAACGGCGGCTGCCGTCAGTCCGGCCAGCATCCCGCGGCGCGCGAGACGGCCCTTTCCATCGGCCAACGAGTCCGGGCGGCTTGGGGTCGCGTGCATGACGGGTTCCTCCTCAGTCCCGGCAGCCAGGGCCGGGACGGTGCACCGCACCGCGGGCGGTGCGAAGTGGATTGGTCCGAGGCCCGGCATGCTCCGCAGGCGGACTCAAGAATGGCTGCAGTGTGTATCGAAGGCGCGGCACCTGCCGGTGACGGCGGCCCTGCTGGGCGGGCGGTGGCGCCGTGCGACAGGAAATGCAGGGACACTCGAGTGGCGGTGGGCACGCTGCTCGGGGCCGGTGAGTCTCCGGCCCCGCGCCCGAGCAGGAGGCCTTCCCATGACCACCCCTACCGCTGTCATCACCGGCTCCAGCAGCGGGATCGGCGCCGCCACCGCGCGCAGGCTCGCCGCCGAGGGGTACCGCGTGGTGCTCACCGGGCGCCGCAAGGACCGCCTGGACGCGCTCGCCGAAGAACTGACCGGGCAGGGGCACCAGGCGCTGGCCCACCCCCTCGACGTCACCGACCGGGCCCAGGTCCAGGCCTTCGCGGCCGCGGCCGGCGCGGTCGACGTGCTGGTCAACAACGCGGGCGGGGCGATCGGCACGGAGACCGTCGCCAAGGGCGAGCCCGCCGACTGGGCGGCCATGTTCGAGGTGAACGTACTGGGTGTCCTGAACGTCACCCAGGCGCTGTTGCCCGCTCTGACGGCCTCGGGCAACGGCACCGTCGTCGTGCTCTCCTCCACCGCGGGGCACACGACGTACGAGGGCGGAGGCGGCTACGCGGCGGCCAAGCACGGTGCGCACGCGCTCGCCGCCACCTTGCGCCTGGAGCTGTGCGGGGAGCCGGTGCGCGTGGTCGAGATCGCGCCGGGCCTGGTGCGCACCGAGGAGTTCGCGCTCAACCGCTTCCGCGGCGACGAGCGCAAGGCGGCGCAGATCTACGAGGGCGTGGCCGAGCCGCTCACCGCGGCCGACATCGCCGACACGGTGGCCTGGGCCGTGACCCGCCCCGCACACGTCAACGTCGATCTGCTGGTGGTACGGCCACGGGCCCAGGCGGCGCAGCACAAGCTGCACAGGACCCCGTCACCGGCTGCACCGCCGCTCTAGCAAGCACCGAGCGCACTCCGGGTGAATGCGGCGTACAGAAAACGCATGGGAGACAGGCGGCGGCCTCGGCGGCCGGGCGAAGGAGAAACGGTGCTGACGCGCAGACAGATATTCAAGGCGGGAGCCGCCACGGGACTTCTGGCGGTCGGATCCGGCGCCGCGCTCGCTCTCAATACGACGGGAACGGCGTCCAAGGCGGTCGCGGCCGAGCCGATGTTCCGTGTGCCGCTGCGGGTGCCCCGCGCGATGCGCCCGGCCCGCACCAGGGGCCGTCCCATCGCCGGGTTCACGGATTACGACTACTACCGGCTGGCGACGCGCGAGGTTCAGACCGCCATCCTGCCCGGGACCACCACCAAGATGCGCACCTTCAACGGGCAGCTGACCCCCCTCATCCGGGCCACCCGGGGGCGCCCGGTGGTCATTCAGCAGGTCAACGAGCTGGATGTGCCCTTCTCCATGCATCTGCACGGCGGACACGTGCCGGCCCGCTACGACGGCCACCCCCACGACGAGAACGCGCCGGGCCTGAGCCGGGTGTTCATCTACCCCAACACGCAGCAGGCGTCGACGATGTGGATCCACGACCACTCGCACGAGGCGCACGCCGAGAACATCTACCGGGGTGTCGCCGCCGGCTATGTGCTGAGCGACGAGTTCGAGGAGCGGCTCCCGCTCCCCAAGGGCCGCTACGACGTCTCGCTGTATCTGCGGGACGCCAAGTTCGCGGCCGACGGAACACTCGTCTACGACCTGGAAGACTTCATGGACCGGCCGACCGTCCTGGTGAACGGAGCGCCGCGCCCGTTCTTCGAGGTGGCGGCCCGCAAGTACCGCTTCCGGCTGACCAACACCGCCAACGAGCGCGCCTTCCTGCTCCAGCTGGGGGAGGAGGGCCACGAGATGACGCACATCGCCTCCGACGGCGGTCTGCTGCCTGCCCCGGTACCGTCCAAGACGCTGGAGATCTGGCCGGCCGAGCGCCAGGAGGTCGTGATCGACTTCTCCCGCTTCCCGGTCGGCTCGAAGATCGTGCTGCGCAACCTGATCGCCTTCCCCGGCGAGCCCCCCGAGATCATGCGGTTCGACGTGGTGCGCACCGCCGAGGACCCGAGCCGGGTGCCCGAAGTGCTGCGCCCCGCCCCCGACTTGGGCAAGGCCACCGTGGAGCGCAGCTTCGTCATGTCCTTCGACCCGGCCACGGGGCACCACCTCATCAACAACAAGCACTTCGACATCGACCGGGTGGACCTGAGGCCCAAGATCGGTGACACGGAGATCTGGACGATCGAGAACACGGACACCAAGTTCGGCATCCCGCACTCCCTGCACACGCACCTCGAGCACTTCCTGGTGGTGGACCGGGACGGCCAGGCACCCGGGCCCAGCGAGGCCGGGCTGAAGGACACCATCACCGTGATGCCGGGCAAGAAGGCCCGAGTGAAGATCAAGTTCACCGACTACACCGGCAAGTTCATGTACCACTGCCACCTGATGGGCCATCTGACCATGGGCATGATGGGGCAGATGGAAGTGGAGAACTGACATGGCGGACGACGCCGATGGTGAACTGCGCTTCCCCTTCCAGCCCGAGCAGCTCTTCGACCCGCCGGGGGAGTTCGGCAGGCTGCGCGAGAGCGACCCGGTGGCCCGGGTGCAGCTGCCGACCGGGTACCAGGCCTGGCTGGTCACCCGGTACGAGGACGTCCGCACCGTCCTGACCGACCAGCGCCTGAGCCGGGCGGCCACCACGCGCGAGGGCTCCGTGCGGCTGGGCCCGGCCAGGCCCGAGCCCGACTCGCTCATGGCGATGGACCCGCCCGACCACACCCGGCTGCGCCGGCTGCTTGTGCCCGCCTTCTCCAGCCGCCGCATCGAGCGGCTCAAGCCGGGCATCGCCCGCACGGCCGAGGCGCTGCTCGACGTGATGGAGGAGACGGGTTCGCCCGCGGACCTCGTCACCCACCTGTCCATGCCGCTGCCCATCATCACGATCTGCGAACTGCTCGGCGTGCCCCCGGCCGACCGGGACTCCTTCCGTGCCTGGACGGACGCGGCCCTGACGCTGGAGCCCCAGGCGGGCGAGGCGGTGGCCGAGGCCAGGGAGCGGCTCGCGGACTATCTGCGCAACCTGGTCGCCGAGAAGGCGCGGCGGCCATCGCAGGACCCGGACCGCGCCGATCTGCTTACCGCGCTCATCTCGGCCCGGGACGACGACCGGCTCAGCGCCGCCGAACTGGTCACTGTCGCGGGGACGTTGATCACCGCCGGGTATCACACGGTGGCGCACTCCCTCGCCAATTCGGTGCTCGCGCTGCTGCGCCACCCCGGACAGCTGGAACCGCTGCGCGGCGGTGAGCAGTTTCCGGCCGCGGCCGTGGAGGAGCTGCTGCGCTGGACGCCGGGACCGGTGAGCGGCGGCACCATCCGGATCGCGACCGAGGAATTGAAGATCGGCTCCACGCTCGTGCGTCCGGGGGAGGGCGTCATCCCCTCCACGGCCTCGGCCAACCGGGACGCCGCCGTGTTCCCCGAGCCGGACCGGCTCGATCTGGGCCGCACGGCCAACCGGCACGTCGCGTTCGGCCCCGGTATCCACCACTGCCTGGGCGCGCCCCTGGCCCGGGCCGAGCTCCAGGTGGCGTTCACCGTGCTGCTGCGGCGCTTTCCCGCGCTGAAGCTCGCCGTCGCCGACGACGAGGTGGTCTGGGGCAGGGGAATGATCAGAGGCGTCAGTTCGCTTCCCGTCTCCTGGTGAGCGCGGAGCCGGCCGCCCGCGCGGGCGGCCGGGCCGCCAACTGCCGGGTCACCTCCCGCAGAATGTCGTTGACCCGGCCGGTGAATCCGGCGATGAGGGCCAGCTGTTCGTCGTCGTACGCCTCCAGCGCGGTGCGCATGACCTCCCTCATCGGCGCGAACGCCTCGGCCAGTTCCTGCTCCCTGAGGCCGGTGGAGACGACGATGACCCGGCGCCGGTCGCCGGGGTCGCGGACCCGCTCGATGAACCCGGCCCGCTCCATCCGGTCCAGCACGGCGGTGGTCGCCGAGGTGCTCATGCCGGTGATCTCGGCGATCCTGCCCGCGGTCGGCCGTTGCTCGCTGCGCGCCAGATCGATGCATTTGAGATCGGTCGGGTTGAGGCCGAAGCGCTCGGCGATGGCCTGGTGGAAGAGCTGGCCGCGCCCGCCGTTGTCCCGTACGTCGTCCTCGATCCTGGCGACAAGCTGCGCCCGTCGGTCGGGAGTTGACATGAGAAGCCTCCGGCAAATATATTTCGATTCATCGAGATTTCCCATCAGTCAAGAAATCCCATCTATGGGATTAGTCTAGCGGTGCGGGAAACCGCGAAGACGAAGCCGTGAAGAGGCTGGTGCCCAAAGGCGCGCCTGAGGAGTCCGCCGGCCGCTTCGGCCGCCGTGCTCCCGGCCGCCTCCGTCCCACGTCACCACCGGCGGCCTCCCGCGCCGCCCCCTGAACCGCAGCCATCCGGGTCTACATCCCCCGCGGACCCGGGTGGCTGTGCTCTGTCCGCCTCCTGTGCGCAGCGCCGCTCCCGCGTGGTGTCAAGGTCCTCTCGAGTCCCTCCCGAGCCGCCGGTGTGAATCTCTGCCGCAACCGACGGCCGAGGGGCTGCGGCACGAGGAGGCTTGAATGATCAAGGAACGAGCGGGGCGCGTACGAGCCACGCGCGGAGCGCTGCTGGGTTCCGCGCTGGCGCTCGTCGCGGCCACCGCCGCGCCCGCGCCCGCCGCGGAGAAGACCGAAAGGGCCGCCGCGTCGGCCGAGGAGACTCTGCTGGTCAGTGTGGGCCGGGGTGGTGAACCGGCCAACGGTCCCAGTGAGCGGGCCTCGATCAGTGGTGACGGCCGCCTGGTCGTCTTCACGTCCCATGCCAGCAATCTGGTGAGGGGGGACCGCAACGACTGCAGCGACGTCTTCCTGCGCGATCTCGACGAGGCCAGGACGACGCGTGTCAACACCGGGATGAAGGGCGCCGAATCCAACGGCTGCACCAGCATCGACCCGATCATCTCCAACGACGGGCGCTATGTCGTCTACGCGGCCGACTCGACCAACCTGGTCCCCGGAACCCGGGGCGGCAAGTCCCAGATCTTCCGGGCCGACCTGCAGACCGGCGAGACCGTCCTGGTCTCCCGGGACAAGGACGGCAAGGAGGGTGACAACGACAGCCTGCGGCCGACCGTCAGCGCCGACGGCCGCTACGTCGCCTTCACCACCGCGGCCACCAACATCCTGGGCGGTGACACGCCGGACACCTGGGACAGCGTGGTGCGCGACATGAAGACCGGCACCGTGGTGCGCACGAGCAGGAGCTCCGACGGCACCCCGGGCAACGCCGCCACCGACGGCACCCAGATCAGCGCCGACGGCCGCTTCATCACCCTCTTCTCCAACGCCACCAACCTGGTGGAGGGGGACACCAACGGCAAGGTCGACGAGTTCCTGCACGACGTCCGCACCGGCCGCACCACACGGCTGAGCGTCAACGCCGAGGGCGTGGAGTCCGACCAGATCACCATCGGCGGCACCATCAGTGACGACAACCGCTACGTGGTGCTCAACTCGCACGCCACCAACCTGACCGCGGAGAGCCCGGCCACCGGGCAGAACCACGCGTACCTCCAGGACCTCCAGGAAGGCACGCTGCGCCTCATCGACAAGGGGACCGACGGCGTCCCCGCGCCCGGCGGCACGTTCTGGGCCAGCATCAGCGGCGACTCCCAGCACATACCGATGTCGTCGGCGGGCCCCAACCTGGTCGCCGGTGACACCAACAAGGTGCGCGACATCTTCGTCGCCGACCTGCCCGAGGGCGGCCTGCGCCGGATCAGCGTGGGCAACGAGGGCCAGCAGGCCGACGGGGCCAGCTACTTCCCGGACTCCGACTTCACCGCGCGCTCCATCGTCTTCGCCTCCTACGCGACCAACCTGGTCGCCGGTGACACCAACAAACAGCCCGACATCTACGTCCGGCGCCCGCAGTCGTGACCCCCACCCGCCCCCGTACACCGTCGATACAGAAAGGACCCACCATGGGGATCGCCATCCGCAGCAGGCGCTCGGCCTCGTTCGCCGGCGTGGCCACGCTGCTCCTGGCCTCGGTCGCCGTCGGAGTGACCCAGGGCGCTTCGGACTCCCAGGCCGCCGAGAGCGCCACACCGGGAACCGTCGTGCACAAGCAGGACGCGCACGGCGAGGTCCGGGTCGCGGACCCCTCCGTCCGCGACAAACGCCAACTCCTCCAGGCGGCGAAGAAGGAGCGCGCGGAGCGTCAGAAGGCCGCCGCCTCCCAGGAGAGCGCAGCCGGCACGGCCGCCGGCACGACCGGCGAGACGGCGGGTGCTACGACCGGCGAGACGAGTGGTGGTGGCACGGGCGGCGACAGCGGTGGCACGGGTGGCGACGACGGTGGCCACGGCGACCAGTCCGGCTTCCCGACCCGGGATCAGTGGCTGGATTCCACCAAGTCGAGCCGGGTCTCGCCCGCGGGCGGGGCCCCCGGGGCCATCTCCGCGGCCGGGTCCAGCTTCGTCAAGGTCCCGTTCATGGAGTACTACGCCATCTTCACCGACACCAAGTCCGATGTGGCCTGGCTCGGTGGCCGCCCGTTCAACGCGGACAGCATCAAGCACACCGACACCTGGCGCATCGGTTCGGTCGGTGCTCCGTTCCTGGTGGTCGGTGCCCCCGAGGGCGCCGCGGTCAAGAGCACCGGCAGTTCGGCCGAGGCGAGCTGGAGCACCGAGGTGGAGCGGAACTGGTACAGCCAGCACACCTATGACCAGGTCGCGTTCTACCCGCCCAACCACGACGACTACTCGAATGTGTTCCGGATCAGCCACTCGGTGACCGGGACCTTCCAGTTCGGCTCGTCCTTCTTCACCGTGACGAGCCAGGACAGGGCCTACAGCTGATGAGGGCAGATTCCTCGGGCCCGCACCGCTCCCGGCTGGGAGCGGTGCGGGCCGGCTGCGTCGCCCTGCTCGTGGCGGTCACGGGCTGCGGCCCCGGCGGGCCCTCCGGGGCGCGGGACGCCGGTGCGGGTGCGCCGGCGCCGCGCGTCGACGCGCGGGAGCTGCTGCTGGACTCCTGGGTGAGCGACGGCAAGCGCGGCTACTTCGTGGACGGCGCCCAGTCCACGGCGAGCTCGCCCTTCTCGCTGTATGAGACGACCTGGCGGCTGCGCACGGCGAAGCTCGCGGGCTCCCGCGGCGTACACGTCGAACCGGACCGGATGCGGCCGTGGGTCTCCGCCGCGGAGCAGGGCCGCCTGGAGTCCTCGGGCCTCCCTGATATCGCCCAGATCGAGTTCGCCGTCGAGGCCCAGCTCGCCGCGGGCGGCAGCCCCGGGCGGGCACGCGTCGCCCGTGCCCTGGAAGGGCTGCGCAGGGGCGAGGGCTACCGCACGGCAAGCTCCGCCAAGGCGGCCGACCAGGGCAGCACCGCTGTGGCCGTGCGGGTGCTGACCCGGCTCGGGCTGCCCGTGCCCGCACCGGTGCGGACCCGGGCGACGGGCCTGCTGGCCTCCCTGACCCCGGCCGATGTCACCCGCGACCCCGGTGCCGCGATCTCGCTCCTGCAGATCGCGGGCACCTTGGACCTGACCCCGCCCCCACGCACGGCGGCGCTCGCCGCGACCGCCCACCGGGCCCTGGCCCAGCACGACATGGACGCCGTCCGGCTCGCCTCGGAGGACGCGCTGCGCACGGCGGCGGGTCAACTCGGCGTCCGGCTGCCGGCGTTCGACCCGGCGTCCTGCACGGCGGCGGTAGGGCCCGACGGCGGGGTGGCCCTGCCCGGCGGCACGGCCGGCGATCCGCAGGCCACCTATCTGGCCCTGCGGCTGGGCTGTGCGGGTGCCAAGGCGCCCGCACCCGGGCCGCACTCCCGCATGGGCTGGCCCAGGAAGGAGGCGCGGGAGTCCGCGCTCGGCTCCTCGGCCGCCGCGATGGAGATCGCCGGGCGCACCGGGCACACCGAGCCGTTCGCGGCGGGGCTGGCCCGCCAGGTGCGCGAGATCTGGCTGCCGGCGGCCTCCCGCCACAAGGCCCCCTATGACACCGCGCAGTTGGCGGTCCGGGTGAACCTGCAACAGCTCGTGCGGAGGCTGGGCGCCCCCCTGGTGCGCACGGTCGACGCCCGGCTGCCCGCGTCGTCGGCGGCCTCCCTGCCCGCCGGGGACGAGGCCCGGCTGCTGCTGAGCGCCCTCGACCTGGGGGCGTCCGCCCGGGGCCGGGACCAGCTGTGCGCACCCGGATCAGCGCTGCGCAGCCTCAAGTCCCCGCCGGGCAAGGGCAGTTCGGGCAAGGGCGGTTCGCTGACCCGTGCCGCGCGCCTCGCGGCCGTCGCCCAGACGTGCGACGACGCGCGGCTGCGGCAGCAGGCGGTACGGGAGGCGCGGGCGTCCCGGGTCGGTGAGGGCGTGTACTCCAGCGGCAAGGGCGCCTCGTTCGAGTCCTCGGTGGCCGGGGTGTGGATCACGCGCCCGGCCGCGGACATCGAGGCGGCCTGGCGGCGGGCCGGGCTCTGCGCGGGTGACCGCTGCGCGGAGAGCGGGGACCAGCTGAAGTCGGCCGACCACACGCCGCTGCGCACGCTCGCGGCGCTGCTCGCCGTCCGGGCGGGGGCCTACGACGGGCTGTTCCCGATCGCGTTCTGAGTGCGTGTCAAAGCACCCCGGGCGGGCCGCTGCAGCGGCCCGCCCGGGGTGCTTTCCGTTGCGGCTTGACGGAGCGGAAAAGTCTCTCTAAATTAGAGAAGAGCGAAGATAGAGAGAATTCGTCCGAGAGAGGGATGTCATGTGCGCCACCACGACCAGCCCGCCAGAACTCGACGTCCGCACCCTGATCCAGCAGCTCAACGACCGCTGGGACCACGCGGACGGCGAGGGTTACGCGGCGCTCTTCACCCCCGACGCCACCTACGTCCAGTTCAACGGGACGCTGCTCAGGGGCCGCCAGGAGATCGCGGACATGCACAGCCTGATGTTCCGCACCCTGCTGTACGGGACGCGGCTGGTCACCCACGAGATCGAGAGCGTCCACGTGCTGCGCGACGACGTCGCGGTGGTGGTCGCCACCGGGGCCGCGCTCTACCCCTGGCAGCCCGAAATCGTGCCCAAGCGGCTTTCGAGGCAGACACTCACGCTGGTCAAAAAGGACGGCCACTGGCTCGTCGAGGCCTTCCACAACGGCCGCATCAAGCCGTTGGCGACCAGCGGGCCGCTGTTCTCGGTGGGCGCCAAGGCCATCAGGATGCGGGTGGACAGAGTGCGGCGGGCCGCCTGAGAGCGACCGTCGGACGACGGAGCGGCCCAGGCAGGGCAGTAGGCTGCTGGTCTCGATCACCAGAGAGAAAGGGCAGCCCCGACATGGGTCTTGACGGTGCGGCGGACAGCGCGGACGGCCCCGGATCCGGGCTGCTGGCACTGGCGACGGCGCTGCGGGTGCAGGCCGCCAGGACCGTCCTGTTCCAGTCGGCGGTGGCCCAGGCCGTGGGGCTCAACGCCACCGACTTCAACTGTCTGAGCCTGCTGGACCTGGAAGGCCCCACGACCCCGGGACACCTTGCCGAACAGGTCGGCCTCAGCCGCGGCGGCGCCATCACCACGGTGATCGACCGGCTGCAGAAGGCCGGCTTCGTCCGGCGCAGGCCCGACCCGGTGGACCGCAGGCGCGTCATCGTCGAAGCCGTGCCCGAGGCCTTCGCCGCACAGGTCGACGTCCTTTTGACCGACTACCGGGCGGCGTTCGGCGAGCTCCTGTCCGGGCTCACCGAGGAGCAGCTCGAACTGCTCCTGGAGATCACCGACCGGAGCAACGAGATCTTCCACACCGAGACCCAGCGGCTTCAGGCCAAGTAGCCGCCGCGCCCCTGCACCGCCCGACCAGGACTCAAGCAGGAAACGGCACCCTCGGCGACCGGCAGTTCCTCTGCCGTTCTAAGCGAACGAGGTGACCGGGACCATGCTGTCCGCTCATTACTCCATCCCTCTTCCCGCCGACTACGACATGGCCCGGATCCGCGACCGGGTGGCGGCCAAGGCCGCACCCTGGGACACCAGGGCAGGACTGCTGCTGAAGGCCTTCTGCGTCACCGAGGCCGAAAGCGGTGACGGACACAACAGCTACGCGCCGTTCTATGTGTGGGCCGACACCGCCGAGTTCAGCTCCTTCCTCACCGGAGGCGAGTACGCCGGACTGTGCTCCGCGTTCGGCCCGGTGCCCGTGCGGACGGGCACCGTGATCCAGCTGAGCACCGGCAGCGGGCCCGTCGCACACCTGGTGGCCCAGTCCGAGGAGCTGGGGCCCGTGACGGACCTGCGCGAGGCCGCCGAACTCGAACGGGAACGCCACCGCGCCGCCCTGCGGGACCCGGCGGTCCACTCGCACGTCACCGAGCTCGACCCGGTGACCATGACGGTCACCCGGCGCACTCTGCTGCGCGCAGGACACGACGCCCCCCAGCCCAAGAGCGGGGCCCGGGTACTGCGTGTGCTGCACCTGTCCTCGCCCCCTCTTCCCACGAACTGACGCCCAGTTGGCTCTGCTCGCGCTCCAGCACGCCTCAGGCGATGCTCGAGACCGCTGTGGAATCCCTGGGTGAGTGACCCAGACAAGGAGCGCACGGTGACCTATACGCCCGCCCAGACGCAGGAGAATCGCCCGGCGCCGCCCCCACCCCGCACAAGCGTCCTTGAGCGCACCGCCGGCTTCGCCCAGCGCCACCGGTGGACGGCGCTGGTGCTGTGGCTGGTGATCCTCGTCGGTGTCTGGGCAGGAGCCTCGGCAGCCGGTGACCGCTACCGGGACGACTTCTCACTGCCCGGCACCGAGAGCCAGCAGGCGCTGGACGTCATGAAGGAACACGGGTCCGCCGACGCGGGCGACTCCGTGGACATCGTGCTGCACGACAAGGACGGCCTCACCGCGCAGGCCGTGAAGCGGCGGGTGTCCGCCATGCTGGCCGAGGTCGCCGACCTGCCCAAGGTCGCCCAGGTGCGCAGCCTTTACCAGGACCGGTCCGCCCTCTCCAAGGACGGCACGATCGGTTACGCCACGGTCGTCCTGGACGGCAAGGCCGAGGACATGGACAAGGCCGACACCCAGCGCATCCTGGACACCGCCCGCACGGCGCAGTCCGACGGTCTGCAGGTCGAACTCGGCGGCGACGCGGCCAGGAAGCTGGCCGAGCAGGAGAGCGGAGCGGCGGAAGGCGCCGGCATGCTCGCCGCCCTGGTGATCCTCGGCATCATGTTCGGCACGGTCATCGCGGCCGGACTGCCGGTCATCACCGCGCTGTTCGCGGTCGGCAGCACCCTGGGCGCCATCATCCTCCTCTCGCACACCTTCACCATCGCCAGCTACACCCCGTACATCATGATCCTGGTGGGGTTGGGCGTCGGCATCGACTACGCACTGCTGATCTTCGCCCGCTACCGGGCCGAACTGGTCAAGGGAGCCTCAGCGGAGGAGGCCTCGCGGCGCGCCCTCGACCTGGCCGGACGCACCGTCTTCTTCGCGGGGTGCACGGTCATCGTCGCCCTGCTGGGCCTGGTGGCCCTGGGGCTGGGTTCCCTGCAGGGCACCGCCGTGGCGCTCGCGCTCACCGTGCTGGTCACCATGCTGGCCTCGCTCACCCTGCTGCCCTCCCTCCTTGCGATCTTCGGCAAGCGCTTCGCCCGCCAGTTCACCGCCAAGGCCCAAAAGCGCATCGACAAGGGCAAGCCCGCCCCGGGCACCGGCTGGCGCCGCTGGGCCGGATTCGTCCAGCGCCGGCCGCTGGCCGTCCTGGTGCTGGCCGTCGCCGCGCTCGGCGCCCTCGCCGCCCCCGCCCTCGGCATGCGGCTCGGCTTCGCCGACGCGGGCAACGACCCGGAGAAGTCCACCAGCCGAAGCGCCTACGACCTGCTGGCCGAGGGCTTTGGCCCCGGCTTCAACGGCCCCCTGGTCGTGGTGGCCGAAGGCAAGGACCAGGCTGCCCAGGCACTGACCGCCAAGCTCAACGACACCCAGGGCATCGCGGCGGCCACCGGCCCCATCCCCGCCGAGGACAACGGCGCGTTCACCGTGATCGCGTTCCCCGACTCCGCCCCGCAGGACGCCGCGACCTCCGACCTGGTGCACGTGCTGCGCGATGACGTCCTTCCGGCGCTCAGCGAGCAGACCGGTGCCCAGTACCTGGTCGGCGGCTCGACCTCGGCCGTCGTGGACTACTCCGACACCGTCGCCGAGCGGATGCCGCTGTTCATCGCGATCGTGGTGGGACTCTCGCTGCTCCTGCTGGTCATGGTGTTCCGCTCGGTCCTCGTTCCGCTCAAGGCCGCGCTGCTGAACCTGCTGAGTATCGGAGCCGCGCTCGGTGCGATGACGCTCGTCTTCCAGAACGGCATGTTCGGCATCGAGCCCGGACCGATCGAGGCCTTCTTGCCGATCATGGTCTTCGCGATCGTCTTCGGCCTGTCCATGGACTACGAGATCTTCCTCGTCACCCGGGTCCGGGAGGAGTGGGACCGTACGAACGAGCACGCCACCGCCATCCGCGAAGGGCTGGCGCACACCGGCGGAGTCATCATCGCCGCCGGCGCCATCATGGTCGCGGTCTTCGGGGCCTTCATGCTCAACGGCGATCGCATGCTGCAGCAGTTCGGCTTCGGGATGGCCGTCGCCGTCTTCGTCGACGCCGTCATCATCCGCCTGATGATCGTCCCCGCCGCGATGCAGCTGATGGGCCGCAAGGCCTGGTGGATCCCGGCCGGCCTGGACCGGATGCTGCCGAAGCTGAACCTCGAAAAGCACTGACCCCGGGGGAGTCCGGGCGCCCCTGACGGCGCCCGGACTCCGCCACGCGGCCCTCGCGCCGCCCCTTCCCCATGCTCGGCTGCACAAGGAGAGACCCTCGTGGACGACGTGCTCACCCTCGCACGGCTCCAATTCGCCCTCACCGCCATCGCGCACTACCTGTTCGTCTCGCTCACCCTTGGCCTGGTCACCTTCCTCGTCGTCATGCAGACGCGCTGGGCGATCACCGGCAAGGACAAACACCGCGCACAGACCAGGTTCTGGGGACAGCTCTATCTGATCAACTACGCCCTGGGCATCGGCACCGGCATCGTGATGGAGTTCCAGTTCGGACTGAACTGGAGCGGACTCACCCATGCCGCCGGCAACGTCTTCGGCGCACCCCTGGCGGTGGAGACCCTGGTGGCGTTCTTCGCCGAGTCCACCCTGCTGGGCATCTGGATCTTCGGCTGGGACCGCCTTGGCCGCACCGCCCACACCGTACTGATCTGGCTGGTGGCGCTGACCGCCTACGCCTCGGTCTTCTTCGTCATGGCCGCCAACGGATTCCTCCAGAACCCGGCGCGCACGCGCACCAAGGACGGCGAGATGGTCCCCATCGATGCCGCCACCCTCTTTCAGAACACCAACGCGAGCTCCGCGACGGTGCACGTCCTGACCAGCGCGCTGACCACCGGCGCCTTCTTCGTCGTCGCGGTCAGCGCCTGGCACCTGCGCAAGCGCACCGCCCACACGGAGTTCTTCTGGTCGTCGATGAAGCTGGCCCTGCCCGTCGCCGCGGTCATGGCCATGATCACCGGAGTCATGGGGGCGAGCCTGTTCCAGGTGGTGGCCCAGGACACCCCGACCAAATTCGGTCCCGGGAACAAGGACGCGGAGGCCCAGGCCAAGGAATTCACTGAAAAGTTCGGGCCCGACAACTACTTCCCCCCCGACTACGTCAAGACCGCCGAGAGCTTCATGATCTCCAGCTGGGGCGTGATGATGGTCCTCACCCTCCTCGCCACGCTGTTCCTGATCAAACGGAACCTGATCCGCCGCCGCATCTTGCTGTGGCTGCTCAGCGCCGCGGTGGTCCTGCCCTACCTCGCAAGCACCGCCGGATGGATCTTCCGCGAGGCCGGCCGCCAGCCCTGGGCCGTCTACGGAGTGCTCAAGACCGAGGAAGCGGTCACCCCCGGACTGACCCTCGGCGGCGCCATCACCTCGCTCCTGGTCTTTGGCGTACTGGTCGCGGCTCTCACGCTCGTCGACTGGGCCCTGCTGATCCGCTTCGCCCGGAAAGGGCCCGACGGCACGCAGCTGGGAGCGGCGCCCCCGGCACCCGACGAGAAGCCCGCAGACGTACCCCAGTTGACCTACTGAAAGGCGCACACCATGTGGGACAACATCTGGTACGCCCTGCTCGCCCTGCTGCTGACGGGCTATCTCGTCCTGGACGGCATCACCATCGGCACCGGAATGGTGGGCCGCCTCCTGGCCCGCACCGACGCCGAGCGCCGCACCGTGGACGCGGCCACCGGACCGTTCTTCCTCGGCAACGAAGTCTGGCTGGTGGCCGCCGCGGGCATCACACTCGGCGGATTCCCCGGCCTGGAGTCCACCGTCGTCAGCGGCATGGCCCCCCTGATCGTCGTGGCCGTCGCCGCACTGGTCCTGCGGCACGCCGCGATCCAGTTCCGCCGCCGCGTGCCGACGCCCGGCTGGCGGCGGCGCTGGGACCTCTTCCTCCAGGCCGCCTGCGTGACCCTGGCCCTCATGTGGGGCGCCCTGGGCGCAGTGGTACTCGGCGCACTGCCTGTCAAGGACGGGCACCTGAGCCCCTCCCTCGACCTGCTGCTGCGCCCCGTACCCGCGGCCTCCGCGCTGACCGCCGTAGCCGTCCTGGCCCTGCACGGCGCCGTGTTCCTGGCCCGAAGGACAAGCGGCCCGGTCGCCGAACGGGCCGCGGCACTGACCGCGCGGCTGGGCACCGCGGCAGCGGGGCTGGGGCTGCTCACACTCTTGGCTGCCGCCTTCGACGCCAGGACCCGGGACGGCGTGCCCAACGCGCTGCCCGCCGTGCTGATCGCGGTGGCCGCGATAACCTCCGCGCTGCTGGCAGCACGGCTCGTGGCGTCCGACAGCCCGGGCGCCCCGGTGTTCAGCGGCCTCGCCGCGTGCCTTCCCGTCCTGGCGATCGGCATCGGCCGCTTCCCGCAGACGGTGATGAGCACCTACGAGGGAGAAAACCTCTCGCTCGCCGAAGCCGCCGCACACCCCGACACCCTGGGCCTGGTCGGCCCCCTGATGCTGCTGGTGCTGCCGGTGCTGCTCGCCTTCCAGGCCATGCAGTGGTGGGCGTTTCGCACCCGGACCGACGAGCGCTCCCCGGTGTACTTCTGAGCCCCCCGGCGCTCTTGAGGCGCTCTTGAGCCGTCCTCGGTGCACCCGTACCAACCTCGCTCCCTGCCCCGGAGACGTACGGAGGAACCATGGCGATCGCACCGGTCGGGCCACAGGCCGCCCAGCAGTCCGCAGAGACCGGACTGCTGGGACGGCCGCGCTGGTTCAACACCCTGTTCGGCACAGATGTGTGGGAGCGGTTCAGCTTCTACGGGATGACGGCGATCCTCGTCCTGTACGCCACGGAGGAGACATCCGGCGGCGGCATGGGCCTGAGCAAGGCCGACGCCACACTCCTCTTCGGCCTCTACATGGCCTCGGTGTTCCTCACCTCCGTGCCCGGCGGCTGGCTGGGCGACCGCATCCTCGGCTCCTACCGGGCGGTGCTCTACGGCGGGGTGACCATCGGGCTCGGCCACCTGTGCCTCGCCGTCCCCCACCCCGGCTTCTTCTACCCCGGCCTGCTGCTGATCGCCGCGGGCACCGGGCTCCTCAAGCCCAACATGGCCAGCCTCCTGAGCGCGTTCTACCGCCCCGAGGACCGCGCGGGCAGGGACGCGGGCTTCTCCATCTTCTACATGAGCGTCCAGGTCAGCGCACTCCTGGCACCGATCGTGGTGGGAGTCGTCGGGGAACGCGTCAACTGGCACCTGGGCTTTGGCCTCGCGGCGGCCGGCATGGCCGCCGGCCTGCTGCAGTACGTACGCGGCTCCCGCCACTTCGGCGACGTCGGCCGGGTGCCCGAGCGGGCGGCCACCCCCCTGCAGCGCGACCGGGTGCGGCGCGCGTCCCTGACCGGCGGCGCGCTGCTCGTGCTGGTCTACGGCGCGGACGCGGCCCTGGGCTCGTTCCAGATCGGCCATGTCATGGCGCTCATCGGCCTGTTGTGCGTCGTCCTGCCCGTCTACTGCTTCACCCGTCTGATCCGCAACCCGCTGCTGAGCGCCGACGAGCGGACCCGGGTCAAGACCTACATCTGGCTCTTCGCGGCCTCGGCGGTCTTCTGGGCGATGTTCCTGCAGGGCGGCTCGGTCTTCACTCTGTTCGCCAAGGAGTCCACCGACCGTCAGATGTTCGGCACCACCGTGCCCGCAAGCTGGTTCCATGCCGCAATCCCCCTCTTCGTCCTGATCACCGCCCCCTTCTTCGCCTGGCTGTGGACACATGCCGGATCCCGCATCTCCACCGCCGTGAAGTACGCCATCGGCATGTCGTGCACCGGCACCGCCTACCTGGTGATGTCCCTGGCGGCCCTGTCCGCCTCGGGAGGTGAACTGGTCTCCCCCCTCTGGCTGATCGTGGCGTACCTGCTGCTGGCGGCGGGCGAGGTGTCCTTCGCGCCGGTGGGCATGAGCGCCACCACGGCCATCGCCCCCGCGACGTTCGTCAGCCAGATGGTGTCACTGTTCTGGCTCTCCGGCGCACTCGGCGGAGGGCTGGGCGGCAACGCACTGAAGATCTCCGGCGACGACGTTCCCGGCCCCGGCTACTTCCTCACGCTCGGCCTGATCGTGCTCGCCGTCGGCGCGGGCCTGCTCCTGGCCCGGCGGCCGCTCACCCGGCGCCTGGGCCTGTGACCCGTCCCTGCCGCCCCCGCCCCTGAGGCCCGCTCCGCTCTCCCCCCCGGCTCTTGACGTGGTGTCAGCCCAGGTGGGGGAAGAGACGGAGCGTGTTCTCCCGCAAGGTGGCCGGCCCCACGCCCAGAAAACGCGGATCGGCGAGGTTCTTCGTCAGCGCCCCCACCGAGTGCGGCGGCACGAACGGGTAGTCGGAACCGACCAGGATGCGCTCGGCGCCCACCAGGTCACGCACCAGCCGCAGCCCGTGTCCCGCACCGCAGCTGGCCGTGTCGAAGTAGATCCGCCGCAAGAAGTCGAGGGAGGTCTCCTGCGCGGCGCCCGGCGTCGTGCGGCGCACGTTCTCGATCCGCTGGACGATGGCCGGCGCGGTGCCGCCCGCGTGCGCCACGATCAGCGAGACATCACGGTGGCGGCTGAGCGTGCCCCGCACGATCATCTGCGACAGCGCCCTGGTCGTGTCGAACACGAACTCGCCGTACCAGCCCGGCAGCCCCAGCCCGGGGGCAGGGTTGACCGGCGGCTCGGCCGGATGCAGATAAGCCACCGCCCGGCGCCGGTCCAGCTCGGCGAAGACCGGCTCGAACGCGGGATCGCCGAGGTAGCGGCCGGCCACATTGGTGTACAGCCCCACACCGTCCAGGCGGTGCACGTCGAAGATCCGGTCGATCTCGGCGAGAGCGGCGCCGACGTCGGGCAGGGGCAGCACCCCGAACCCGCCGAAGCGGCCGGGATGCTCCTTGACCAGCCCGGCGAGGTGATCGTTGCACCGGGTCGCCAGCTCGGCCGCCGCCGCCGGATCACCGAAGTACACCCCCGGCGGGGCGATCGAGAGCAACGCGCGCTCGATCCCGGCATCGTCGAGCATCGCCAGGCTCTGCCCCGGCGTCCACGACGGTATCGGCGCGCCGCCGGAGAGCGCATGACCGGCCCGCTCGGCGATCTCGCGGTAGAACTCGGGGATGAAGTGGTGATGCACGTCGATATGCCGTACCTGGCTCATCGGTCGGTCCCTTCCTGTCGTCAGGCGAGCGGCCGATTCTCGTGGCACCGGATCGAGGATCACTCGTACGCGGGCTTCAGCTCGTGCGCTGGGCCTCAGGCCGGCGGCCGGGCCAGCGTGTAGACGGTGCGCAGCACCAGAACGCCGGAGAGCAGCAGCAGGTGGTAGCCGATCAAGGCGTACAGCCCAAGACCGGTGGCGACCTCGGGCCCGCCCTTCGAGCCGAGGAGCAGCAGCACCCCGGCGATGCCGAAGAAGACCGCGAGGAACGCCAGCAGCACCCGGCTGAGCAGCTCGCCTATCACGCGCCGGTCCCGCGGGTCGGCGAGCAGCCGCACGTTCACCCCCAGCCGGCCCTCCTCCAGTGCCCCGCTGATCCGGTCCAGACGCCGCGGCAGCCGGCGCAGCACCGGCAGCAGCGCGACCAGCTCCTCGCGGGCCGTCTCGCCCGCCGTCCCGGGGCTCAGCTGCCGGGCGAACTGCGTCGCGGCGTACGCACGGGAGGCCTCCACGATGTCGAAGCCGTCCGACAGCCGGGTCAAGGTGCCCTCCATCGTGGCCAGCGCCCGGAACACGGCCGCGATCTCCGGCGGAACGGCCAGCCTGAAGTCCGTCATCAGCCGGAACAGTTCGGTGAACATCGCCGCGTCCTGGGCACCGCCATGGACGAGATAGCGGGCGCTGAAGTGCCCCAGCGCCCGCCGCAGCCGCTGCTCGTCGACCTGCTCGGGCCGGTTGGTCACCTCCAGCAGCGCATCGCACAGCGCGGTGGGATCTCCCCGGTCGACCGCCAGGAACAGCCCGGCCATGGAGGCCCTCAACCCCGTGTCGATGCGGCCCACCGAACCGAAATCCAGCAGTGCGGGGGTGCCGTCGGGCAGCACCATGATGTTTCCGGGGTGGGGATCGGCATGGAACACCCCGTCCTGCATGATCTGGTTGAGCAGCGCCGTGAGCAGCGTGCCGGCCAGTTTCTCCCCGAGTTCCGCGCTGCCGGGCGCCACCTGGCCCAGGGGGACGCCGTCGACACGGCTCATCACCAGCACCCGCGCGGTGCTCAGCTGTTCGTACACCTGCGGCACGGTGACGCTCCAGTCGCCGCGCGCCTGGGCCGCCATCCGCACGGCTGTCATGTTGCGTGCCTCGATGCGGAAGTCGAGCTCTTCGCGCAGCGCGACCGCAAACCCGCGGGCCAGTTCCATCAGGCCCAGGCTCCGGCCCCAGTTGGTACGACTTTGCAGCGTGGCCGCGAGCCGGTTCACGATGTCCAGATCCCGCTCGACGAGCTCCTGGATGCCGGGCCGCTGGATCTTGACGACGACCCGGGTCCCGTCGTGCAGGACGGCGGCGTGCACCTGCGCGATGGAGGCCGCCGCGAGCGGCAGCCGGTCGAACTCCGCGAAGGCCTGCCCCGGATCCATCCCCAGCCCGGCGATCAACGTCTCCTCGACCTGCGGCCAGGAGGCGGGCGCGACCTGGTCCTGCAGCCGGCTCAGCTCTTCCACATACGGCTGCGGCAGCAGATCCCGCCGGGTCGACATCAGCTGGCCGAGCTTCACGAAGGTGACCCCGCCGGCCTGCAGGGCCTGCCGCAACTCCTGCGCCAGCAGCTGATGGGGCGCCCCCGCGCTCTCGACGGCCCTGCGCCCGCGCAAGTAGGGCCCCAGACCGTGCCGGCCGGCGATCTTGGCGATGTGCGTATAGCGGCGCCCCCGTGCGATCCGCCCCCGGACCCCGCGTACCAGGTCCAACGGTCCGCTGCCGGCAGGCAGCAGCTCCCGCAGTGAGACCAGCGTGACCATGGCCGTCAGCAGCCCTATCCCGATCATCAGCGACAGCATGATGTGCCGACGATCCGCATTCTGCAGCTGGGGCCCGAGCAGTGACCCCGAGACGGAGATCCCGACGACGCCTGCCACCGCGATCCGCAGCGGCCCGGCCTTGATGCCAAGGAGACGGCGTCCGAGAAAGGCCGGGAGGAGAACGATGGCTAACGTCCCGGTGAGTCCGGCGATGATCCACATAGCGCGAGTGTCGCTACTTGCGCTCGAGTATCCCTCGAGCGGTCAGGGCCCCGTCGCGGCAGCCCCGACCGCACCCCGCGACGCGGCCCCCCATATCCGGCATGCGGCATTGGTCACCGCCGGCCGCCTCGAGCGCTTCTCAAGTGGGCCAGGGCAGATTGAGGAGACAGCATCGCCCGACCGGTGTTCCTCAGCGCACCAGAGCCGCACGGAGAGAAGGGTGCCGAGGCCGATGAGTGTCGAGAGGGTGCACAGCAGGACCCACGAAGTAACCATCCAGGCTCCGGCGGGAGTGGTCTACGCTCTGCTCACCGACTCCCCGAGCTGGCCCCTCCATCTGCAGAGCGCCGTCCACGTCGAGCAGCTGGAATTCGACGGCAGGCGTGAGCGCACCAGGGTGTGGTCCACCGCCAACGGCCGGGCGGACTCCTTCACTTCGCTCCGCACGCTCGCCCCCGAGCTGCGCCAGGTGGAGTTCCGCCAGGAGCAGCCGACGGCTCCCGAGCACCCTGTGAGCGGCGTGTGGAGCGTCGTACCGCTCGCCGCGCAGCGCTCAAGGCTGGAGCTGCGCTACCACTTCACCACCTCGGCCGGCGATCCGGCCGCCGTGCTGGAGAGTCTGCGCACGGCCGCCGAACTCTGGCCCAGGCTGGATGAGCTGGCGCTGTCCTTCGACGATTCGGTGCGGATCGAGGGCCCGGCCGAGCCGGTCTACGACTTCCTCTACCGCGTCCAGGACTGGCCGGGCCGTGTGCCCGGCGTGATCCGGGCCGATGTGGTGGAGGACGAGCCGGGGGTGCAGGCCGTGACCATGGACACCACGCAACCTGACGGCTCCGTGCGGACCACCCGGTCGCTACGGATCTGCTTCCCGCACGCCGGACTCATCGTCTCCAAGCAGCTGACGGCCTCTGGGCTGATGAGCGCCCACACGGGGGAGTGGTCGCTCATCCCCGACGAGAGAGGGGTGACCGTCAGCGCCCACCAGGACGCCGTGCTGTGCCGGGAAACCATCGAGCAGGCGCGCAAAGAGGGCACCGACACGGCAGGGGCCCGCCGCCATGCGCGCGAGACCCTCGGCCGTGGCGGCGCCCGCGTCCTGGCCCTGGCCCTGGCCAAGAAGCACACGCAGTGCGCGGTGCGGGTGCTGTGAGCGCTTGGGCCCCCAGCAGGCGCCGGCCCGGCAGGACCGCCACGGCAGACGCGAGCCGCCCCCGGGTCGAGCGGTCTTTGAAAATTCCTCCAGCGCAGCCACCGACGGTGTGCCCCACAGGCCGTACCACTCGGCGATGAGGAGGCCACACGGTGCCAGGACCCGCCTGCCCGCAGATTCCGCTCGACGGCCTGCCGCGCTGGGCAGCCATCCGAGATCCCGACGGGGCTGCCCTCACCACCGAGTCCGGCACCTGCACTTTCGCGGAACTGGACCGGCACAGCGACCGCGTCGCCCACTACATCCGGGCAACCGCCAGGGACGCAGGTGCCGTTGTGGGGGTCGCCGGTGGCCTCACCCCGGCCTTCGCCGCCGCCTACTACGGTGCCAGCCGCAGCGGGCACACCTTCGCACTGATCAGCCCGCGGCTGGGGCAAGCACCCCTGCAGCAGATCTTCACGGCCGCCGAGATCGAGATCGCATTTGTCTGCGCCGCCACCGCCGCGCTGCTGACCGGGCTGCGCGGGCGGCTGCCGCGGCTCCACACCGTCGTCGTCATCGACGCCGACCGCCGGGCCCTCCCCACGGGGACGATCACCCTGCCGTGCGCCCTGCAGGGCATGGCGGATGACCCCGTGGTGGCCGGCAGCGACCTCGACGCGGTGACCTGCGTGCGGTTTCGTGCGGGCAGGGCCGGACGGCCCCAGGGCGTGCGGCTCACCCACCGCAGCCTCGTCGCCCACGCTCACCAGGCCGCCCTCGTGCACCGGCTCGGCCCCCAGTCCGTGCTCTTCCACCCCCGCACGGCCCACGGCGACACCCACCTCAACCTCGGTGTGTACGCGGGGGCTTCACAAGTGCTGTGCCGCAAACCCGGCCCGCCGGCCTCGGCCAGGACCGACCTGGGCGCAGAGCGGTTCGCGGAGCCGTCCAGGGCGACTTGAGGAATCCGGCACTGCTCCTGCGGCGCCAGTAGCGTGGAACGCGACGGCGATGACAGGGACGCGAGGCGAGGGCCCACCCCCTCCGTACTCGGGTTTCCACGCTCGCAGAGCAGCTCGCACAGGAGAGGGAGAGCCGATGACAACCGAGCATCCCTCGGCCACATCGCTGACGGCGATCCTCGACCTGGAGAGCCTGGCACTGGAACTCCTGGGGCCGCTGGAAACCACCGCCCTTGAGGCCGCACTCGACCACATCGCCGCCCGATGCCCGGGGCCACCACCCGAGCGGCCCGTACTGCGCGCCGTCGACGCCGCCCACCACACCCTCACGATTCCCCGGCGGGCCGGCAAGTCGGACCCCTACCCGGCAGGACTCCTCGCCGACCTGCTCACCGGCACACCTGCGGCCCCGGCTCAAGCTCCGGCACACCACGAGGCGAGCACAGCGCACCGGCCCAGCGGCAAGGCCGCAGCCGCCCACGGGCCGCTGACGCACCACATCGCGGTGACCCCGCTGCAGCGCGAACTGCTCGCCGACGCCGCGGCTCACCCGGCCCACCACATCGAGCAGCTGACCTGGCGCTGGCACGGCCCCCTGGACACCCGCCGGTTCACCGCCTCCTGGCAATCCGTCTTCGACCACGAGACGGTGCTGCGCACCGCTTTCGCCTGGGACCCGCACCCCCGGGCCGTGCTCTTCGACCGGTCGGCCCCCGATGTCGTACGCCATCCGTACGGATCCGTGCCCACCGGAGCCGACGAGGCCCACCACACCGAGCTCACCCGGCTCATGGACCGCGCACGCGAGCGGGGCTTCGACCTGCGCCGCCCCGCACTGCTGCGTGCCGACCTCCTGGCGGGCGAGCCCCAGGACACCGGCTACACCCCGCCCACCGATGTCGTGCTCACCTACCACCGGGCGCTGCTGGACAACTGGAGCGTGCGCGTCCTGATCCAGGAGTTCTACCGCGCCTACCTCGCCGGAGGCGCGCTCCCCGGCGGTGAGCGCCGCCCCGACCTGAGGGACTACACGTGCTGGCGAGACGGCCAGGACCCCTCGACCGCCCGGCACTTCTGGACGGCGGGCCCGCGGCGCACCCCCGCCACTCTGCTGCGCGCAAGGCCCGGCCAGGCGACGGGCCAGGCCGGCACGGGCCGCAGCCGCGCTCGGCTGACCTGTGAAGAGACCACCAGGCTCGTCGAGTGGGCGGCCCGCTGGGGCACCACCGAGAGCAGCGCCCTGCAGGCGGTGTGGGCGATGCTGCTGTACCGGGCGTCCGGCACCTCCCTCGCCCCCGCCCCGGTCGGCTTCGGCGTGAGCGTGTCCGGGCGCGGCATCCCTCTGGAGGGCAGCGAGCGCATCCCGGGCCCCTTCGCCAACCCGCAGCCGATGCTCGTCGAGGTCGACCCGGCGTCCACCGTGCCACGGCTGCTGCGGTCGCTGCGCGACCGCACACTGGACATGGCAGCGTACGAGTGGGTCTCGGCAGGCCAGATCCACCACTGGCTCGGCAGGGCAGCGAGCGCCGAACTCACCGAAACCCTGCTGGTGTTCGAGCGCAGATGGCGCCACGCCGACGGCCTCGCCCCCGCGCTCGCCGCGCAGGGCATTCACGTCGAGACCCCCTGCCCGCTGCCCGGGCCGAGCACGTTCTCGATCGGCGCCCTCGCCCACCACGCCGACGACGGCGGCCTGGTGCTCACCTCAGTGCACGACCGCGTGCGCATCGAGGACGACAAGGCGGCGGCGATGCTCGCACAGAGCGCCCGCCTGCTGCGCGAGCTCCCGCACACGGCGGGCGAGAGGACCACCGTGGCGGAGGTCCTCTCCACCCTGAGCGGTGCCGACGCGCCCCGGACGCACGAGCGCCCGGCACACTTCGGCGCGGCGTCGAGCCCTGTGCTCCCGCTGCGCGCGGCCATGGCGCCGGGCGCCGGCACGGTCTGTCTCATCACCCCGCCCGGGGCGCCGGGACGGTGCCACACCGGACTCGTCGCGCTGTACGGCGGACCGCAGGCGCTGGCCTCGATCAGGCCCACGGTGGACAACGCCGAGGAGTACGCCAAGGCGCTGCGCTTGCTGCGCGAGGCGGGCGATCCGCTGGTGCTCGGCGGCTTCTCCGGCGCGGGAGCCATCGCCTACGAGATCGCCCGGCAGATCGCGGCGGGCGGCGTGAAACCCCCGCGGGTAGTGCTCGGCGCAAGCTGCGAGGAGGCATGCCAGAGCGCGGACGGGGACGGCGTACGTGATCTCGCCCTGACGATCGAGGCGGCGGCCCGGGCCTGAGTACGGGTGCTGAAACGACAGGTGAAGCGGCGCCTGCCGGGCGGTGGCGAAAGCCGGCGGTGGCCTGGTCGGCGCCGATGCCAGACACGGGCGACGATCCGGCCGGCTCCGGCAGGAGGGCCGCCGGCTGCCGGCCGCCGAGTTCTGTCTTCGCTCACTCAGAGGCGGATGTGGCCCCGGTCGAGCGTGACGATCTGGTCGGCGCCGGTGAGGCCCTCTCGTCCATGAGTGACCAGGACAGTGGTGCGGCCACGGGTGGCGTCGAGGATGTCGGCGAGCACGGCCGCCGCCGTGTCGGGGTCGAGCCCCTCGGTGGGCTCGTCCAGGACGAGGACCGGCGGATCGGCGAGCAGCGCGCGGGCCAGCAGCAGCCGGCAGCGCTGGCCGCCCGACGCCTGGGCGCCGTCCTGGCCGATGAGCGTGTCGAAGCCGTCGGGCAGCGACCTGATCCAGTCCAGGATCCGGGCCCTGCGGGCCGCGTCGTCCAGCTCGGCGTCGGTGGCGCCCGGCCGGGCCAGGAGCAGGTTGGCCCGGATCGTGGCGTTAAAGAGGTGGGCGTCCTGCGTCATGCCGGTGATCGCGCGCCGCACGTCGCGTCCCGCACAGTCGCGCAGCTCCCGCCCGGCGACCTGGATGCTCCCGGCCTGGTAGGGGACGAACCGCATGAGCGCCGCGATCAGGGTCGACTTTCCCGAGCCGCTGGCACCGAGCAGGACAGTGCGCTGTCCGGGCGGCAGGTGCAGGCTCAGCCGGTCCAGGGCCGGTGGCCCTTCCGGCTGATGACGTACCGTCAGGTCTTTGATGTGCACGCCGAGCGGCCCGTCGACGCTCAGCACGGCGGGGACATCCGGCTCGGTGACCGGGGCCGGTGTGTCGAAGAGGTCGGCGAGCCGGCTCGCGCGGGCGCGCACCTCGGCGAGGCGGAACGCGGCAGCGGGCAGCGGCTCCAGGGCCTCGAAGGAGACCAGGACCAGGACCACGAGAACCGTGAGGTACACGGCCGAAAGACGCCCGTCACCTACAGCGCGCAGCGCGCTGTGGGCGACGGTGAGCAGGGCCGTGCCCTGGAGCAGCAGGAGCACGGCCGAGGCCAGCGAGGTGGTCCGGGCTCGGCGCCGCTCCAGGCGGGCGATCCGCAAGGTGGCGCGGCGAGCGCGATCGGCAGCGCGGCCCCGGGCGCCGTACGCGGCCAGGTCCGCCGCACCCTGCGTCAAGTCCACGACGTTCGCCGCGAGTTCGGCCCGTGCCGCCGCCTGTGCCCGCCCGGTGCGGTGGGACACGGCGAGCACCACCGCGGGGACGAGCAGGGCGGCCACGGCGAGATGCAGCGCGAGCAGGATGCCGGCCTGGGGCAGCAGCACCGTGGCCGTCGTGGTGGCGGCGACAGCGACCGCGGCGACGGCGGTGACCGGCAGCATGATCCGCAGGAGCAGGTCCTGGGCGGCATCGACGTCGTCGACGAGGCGGGTCAGCAGGTCGCCGCTGCGAAAGGCGGGCGTGCCCGCGGGAGCGAGCGGCACCAGGGCCCCGTACACCCGGCCGCGGAAGCCCGCGACGGCCCGCAGCACACCGTCGTGGCCAAGGAGCCGGTCGCTGTAGCGCAGGGCTCCGCGTCCCAGCGCCAGGGCGCGTACGGCGACGATCGCCAGGCTCACCGAGGCGATCGGCGGATGCTGCGCGGCCCGCGAGATCAGCCATGACGCGGTGGCCATGAGCGCGGCCGCGGCCAGCTCGCTGCCGGCCGCGGCCAGGGCGGCGGGCAGCAGCCTGCGCCAGTACGGCACCAGGTGGCGCGCCAGGCGCAGGGTCGGGCGGGCCCCGCCCGGCGGCCGGCCGGGGGAGGCGGCCGCCGGGCGGGAGTCTGCGCGGCTCAGGGCCGCCATGTGCAGGGTCATCAGGACACCGGCCTTTGGGTGGGCACCAGTTGGGGAGTCTCGAGGCGACCGGCCCGCACGGTGAGGATCCGGTCGGCATAGGGCAGCAGACTCGTGCGGTGGGCCACCACGATCGCGGTACGGCCGCGCATCAGGCGTGCGGTGGCGCGGGTGACGGCAGCCTCGCTCTCGCCGTCGAGGTGCGCGGTGGGCTCGTCGAGCAGCAGCACGGGGGAGTCCTTGAGGAAGGCGCGGGCGAGCGCGATGCGCTGGCGCTGACCTGCGGACAGGCCCGCGCCGTGCTCGCCGAGCGGCGTGTCGAAGCCCCGGGGCAGCGCCTGGATGAAGTGCTCGGCGTGGGCGTCCCTGGCCGCCTGGCGCACCTCGGCCCGGCTCGCGTCGGGGCGCCCGAGGCGGATGTTGTCCGCGACGGTGGCCGCGAACAGGTGCGGACGCTGGGGCACCCATGCGAGGCGGGTGCGCCAGTCGTCGGGGTCCAGGCACCTCAGATCGGTGCCGGCGACCGTGATGCGGCCCGCCGACGGCGTCACGAAACCGAGGAGCAGGGCGAGCAGCGTGGACTTGCCCGCGCCGCTGGGGCCGACCAGGGCGATGTGCTCACCGGGGGAGACGTGCAACGAGACGTGGTCCAGGGCGGGGGCGGTGCGGCCCGGAAAGCGGACGGTGACCTCGTGCAAGCGCACCAGGGCGCTACAGGCGTCGGGCGTCGGGGCACGGCGGCCGGCCGTGTGCCCGGCACCCGCCCCGTGCCCGTGCTCGTTCTCGTATTCCTGCTCCTGCTCCTGCTCGTGCTCGTGCTCGTGCTCGTCGAGGGTCGCGAAGACCTGTTCGGCCACCGTGATGCCCTCTGCGCTCTCGTGGAAGGCGGCGCCCATCGCCCGCAGCGGCAGGTAGGCCTCGGGGGCCAGGAACAGCACGATCAAAGCGGTCCGTAGGTCCACCGTGCCGTGCAGCAGCCGAAGGCCGATGGGCACCGCCACCAGCGCCACGGCCAGGGTCGCGACCGTCTCCAGGACAAGCGAGGAGAGGAACGCCACGCGCAGGGTGCGCATGGTGGCTCGCCGGTGGGCCTGGGCCATCTCGCCGATCTGCCGGGCCTGGTGTTCCTCGCGGCCGAACGCGCGCAGCGTCGGCAGCCCCGCCACGACGTCCAGGAAATGACCGCCGAGCCGGGCGAGCAGGCGCCACTGCCGGGCGGTGCGCCGGGCCGTGTGCTTGCCCACGAGCGCGCCGAAGAGGGGGATCAGCGGCAGCGTCACGACGATGATCAGCGCCGATGGCCAGTCGGTCACGAACAGCCAGCCAAGGACCGTGGCGGGCACCACGGCGGCGGCCGTCATCGCGGGCAGGGAGCCGACGACGTAGGGGTCGAGGGCATCGAGTCCGCGCAGCAGCAGGGTGGCCGTCGCACCATGGCTGCGCGCCGCCAGGCGCAGCGGTGCGGTGCGGCTGAGCCGGTCCGTGAGCCGGTCGCGCAGCTCGTGCTTGGCGTCGGCCGCGGCGCGGTGCGCGAGGACACCGCGTGCCCAGGCCAGCAGGGCGCGCCCGGCCACGACGGCGCCCAGCGCGAGGGGCAGCCCGAAGCCGACCGGGTCCCCGGTGAAGCCGTCGGCGAGGACGGTCGCCAGCAGGGTCGCCTGGGCCACGATGAGCCCCGCGGCGAGGAAAGCCGTGGCCGCGGAGCGCGTCAAGTGGCGCCGCAGCACCGGCAGTTCCCGCACCAGACGGCGTTCGACCGGTTTCATGCGCGCTCCTCTCAGGAGTGGCTGAGATGGCGGCTCCCCGGGTGTCCCCTGAACGCCCGCCAGTTCCACGCCGGGCGGGCGAGGATCGTGGGGATGAGCAGGACGCCCAAGACGCTGAGGATCTGCAGCGTGGTGTCGTCCGTACGGCGTGGCCGATGCCAAGGCCCCTGCCCGCCAAGGTGGTCAGCAGGTACGGGAAGTGGCCCGCACCCGGCCGAGGAGGAACGGCGCGATGGCGTCGAGGGCGGCGTTGTCGCCGCCGCGCTCGGCCAGGTCCTGATCAGCGCCGCACTCGGCATCGGCTCGATCCCGAAGATGTCCCGGCAGGCCGGCAGCGACGTCCATGTCCCGGTGGCCTAGGTGTACCTGGACGCCCTTGCCAGCCACCGGGCGCACCCCCTGGCCTGGCGCCGGAACGCCTGCCTCTCCCAATCCGCCCGGCGATTTTCGGGAGCTCATCACCTCCCGCCCGTTCATGACCCGCCGCACGCCCGATCCGCTCCACGCCACCTCGCGAGCTCTCTCCGAGGCGAGCAGGCCCGGGCGTGATGCGGTCCATGGGGGAGCCGTCGCTGCTCTGGGGCCCATGAGCGCTGTGCCGGCCGATCGAGGCGGCCACGCTCAGCTGGTTGGTCTGCTCGACCACGACGCGCCGGCCGGAGACCGCCTGCAGCACCTGGAGCACCGCCATCGCCTGCGCGCACTGCGCATGGCCGCTCGGGCCCGCGCCGGTGGCCGGTGCGCGGCCGGCCGCGGCGGCCACCCGGAGGCCCGCACCGCCGCTGGCGCCGGTGCGGGCGGCCCTCGTATCGAGGACGGTTCTGCGCTGGATCACGTCTTCCCCCGGGAAGTGCTGCGATGCGATGGATCGGCAAAGACCTGGACCCCGCACAGACTGCACAGCCTCGCTCCGGCGTCCCTGGAGCGGGACTTGAGTCCCGGCAACGGCCGGGACAAGATCCTTGACAGCGTCTACGGCGACCACTACCTGGTCGTATTCCCCGAAGGCGCCGGCACCGCCGCCCCCGAGGCCGCCCCGGCCGCCCCGCAGCCAAGCGCCGAACAGACCGTCCTCACGGCCCGCCGTCCGCAGCCACAGGCACCGGGAGTTGGCCGGGGCTGCCTCGAGCCAAGATCGCCGCCGCCGTCAAAGTGTCCGCCGGCGCCGTACACAAGACCCGCAACCCAGCAGCGACACCCGTCGACAGCTGACCCCCAGGGGCGGATCGCTACTTTGCGGCTGGTGTCTGAGCTAGGACATCCGGGCCCAGACGGTGTGGGCGATCCTCCTCTACCGGGCCTCGGGCACCATGCGGGGCCCCGCTCACATCGGCTGAGGACGACGCCTGCCAGAGCACGGGCGAGGGCGGCTCACGGGACGGCGTACGCGACCTCGCCGCCACGACCGAGGCCGCTGCCGGCACCTGAACCGCATGCCGACGCCCGCCCCGCCCCGCCCCGGCTCTGCGCCCCCGACCGATCAGCGAACGCGCCGGAGAAGCGGCCGCCCCCCACGCGACCTCCATCCGATTCCAAGCGCTTCTTGAGTGCGCGCACCGACCGTGGCGAAGGCGGCTCGTGACCGACGGCCGCGAGTGACTCCGGGTAGCGGCCCCTCAAGGCCGCCCGCTTCCAAGGGACAACGCGATGCGTCTTGTCGAAGTACAGGGAAGAGACCGTGCACTGTGCCTTCTGTACGGGCTGTCCGCCGTCATCGGCTTCGCCATCATGGGGACGATGGCCGTTGTCTTCGTCGTCCAGAACGCGGACGCCGGCTTCTTCGGCGTCATAGAGAACTTCCTGCGCGATGCGACATCAAACCTGGCGACCCAGTTCGTCTACGCCGATTTGGTGCTCGTCTGGGCGGCACTGGCCGCCTACATGATCGTTGAAGGGCGCCGGCACGGCATCCGGCATGTCTGGGCCTACATCGTCGGCGCCCCGCTGATCGCACTCATCGTGACCTACGGCCTGTTCATGCTCGTGCGCCAACTGAAGATCGCCGCCGCGCGCGACACGGGCGAGCCGGCAGACACCGCTCACCCGCTGCGTCCGGCGACGGCGCAGGCAGCACCGTGAACGACGCAGCGGAGCGAGGCGTCGCCCTGGTGACCGGCGCGGCCGGCAGCATCGGCACAGCCCTGGCACGCCTGCTCGCCGAACAGGGCACCCCGGTCGCCGCCGTCGACCTGGACACCGACCAGCTGTGGGACACCGCCGGCAAGCTCGCCGCCGAAGGCCTGCCCGTGCACGGCCACGCGGCCGACGTCACCTCACCCACCGAGGTCGAGGCCGTGGTGAGCACGGTGGAACAGCAACGGGGACCCATCGACTACCTGGCGAACGCAGCCGGAGTACTCCGCCTCGGCGAGGCCAGACACCTCAGCGACCAAGACTGGCGGACCACCTTCGCGGTCAACACCGACGGCGTGTTCCTGATGTCCCGAGCGGTGGTCAACCGCATGGTGGCCCGACGCCGGGGCGCGATCGTCACCATCGCCTCCAACGCGGCAGGCACCGCCCGCTGGAACATGGCCGCCTACGCGGCATCCAAGGCGGCCACGATCGCCTACACCAAATGCCTGGGCCTGGAGGTCGCCCAGTACAACATCCGCTGCAACCTCATCGCCCCCGGCTCGACGGACACCCCCATGCTGCACGGCATGCACCCCGACGGCAGCGCGGCCACCGCAAGCGTGACGGGCGACCCGGCCGCCTACAAGGTCGGCATTCCGCTGGGCAAGGTGGCCCGGCCGCAGGACATCGCCCACGCTGCAGCGTTCCTGCTGTCGGACCAGGCCGGGCATATCACGATGAACGCCCTGACCGTCGACGGCGGGGCCGCCCTCGGAGTCCAGCTGTAGCCGACCCTCCCCCCTTTTTTGAAAGGACCGCCGTCGCATGGCAGGCATACCGCCCATCGAGCCCTACCCGATGCCCGCGCCGACCGAGCTTCCTTCCGCGGTCGTCGACTGGCAACCTGACCCGCAACGAGCCGTGCTGCTCATTCACGACATGCAGCAGTACTTCCTCAAGCCGTTCCCGCAGCAGGCCTCGCCCCGCCTCCCGCTCCTGCACAACGCGGCCTCGCTGCGCCGGCGTTGCACACAATCCGGCGTCCCGGTCGCCTACACCGCACAGCCCGGCGGCATGAGCGCGCTGCAGCGCGGACTGCTCGGCGACTTCTGGGGCCCGGGGATGCGCACCTCGCCCGAGCACCGCCGCATCGTCGCGGGCCTGGAACCCGCAGGCGATGACTGGCTGTTCACCAAATGGCGCTACAGCGCCTTCTTCAAGACGGACCTGCTGCAACGCATGCGCGCAGCAGGCCGCGACCAGCTCATCATCTGCGGTCTCTACGCGCACGTCGGTGTGCTGATGTCGGCGATGGAGGCCTTCAGCCACGACATCCAGCCGTTCGTGGCGGCCGACGCCGTCGCGGACTTCTCCGCCGACCACCACCGGCTGGCGCTGCAGTACGCGGCCCAGCGCTGCGCCGCCGTCCTCCCCACGGCCCGGCTGTGCGACGCCCTCACGGCCGCAACGGCACACACGCCATGCTGACCGGCACCAACCCGCCCGCCGCCGGCCCCCGCGACGAGGAACCGGACCTGCTCGAGCGGATACTGGAGGGCACCGCCACCACCTTCGCCCTGCTGCACCGCCCGGAGGCCACCACCGGCAACACCCTGGAGGTGCTGCTGGGCGACGCGGCCGCCTACGCCACGCTGGCCGACCTGCCGTTGGGGGACGCGCCCGCCGCGGCAGGCGTCCACGAGCTGCTTGCCCTGGTGCCCTACCGGCAGATCAAGGAGCGCGGCTTCGCGGTCCTCGACGACCAGACGCCACTGATCGCGCTGAGTGTCACCGGGCAACAGCAACTGCCGCTCCCCGCGGCCCTGCACCGGCTGCCGAACGACCCCGTCAAGGTCGACTCCGACGGATTCGAGCTCTCCGACGACCAGTACGCCGACATCGTGCGCCGGGTGATCACCGAAGAGATCGGCACCGGAGAAGGCGCGAACTTCGTGATCAAGCGGGCGTTCACCGCGTGGCTGCCGGACTTCTCCGTCGTCGGCGCCCTGTCGTTCTTCCGACGGCTCCTGGAACGCGAGGCGGGCGCCTACTGGACCTTCCTCGTGCACACCCGCGACCGGATCCTGGTGGGCGCCACCCCCGAACGGCACATCAGCGTGCGCGAGGGCACCGCGGTCATGAATCCCATCAGCGGCACCTACTGCTATCCCCCCGGCGGCGCCACCTTCGAGGGCGTGATGTCCTTCCTGTCCAACCGGAAGGAATCCGACGAGCTCTACATGGTCGTGGACGAAGAGCTGAAGATGATGGCCCGCATCTGCCCCTCCGGCGGCAGGCTGATCGGCCCGTATCTGCGGGAGATGGCAAGGGTCGCGCACACCGAGTACCTCATCGAGGGGCGCACCGGCCAAGACGTCCGCGACATCCTGCGACAGACCCTGTTCGCCCCGACGGTCACCGGCGCGCCCCTGCAGAACGCAGCCAGGGTGATCAGCCGCCACGAGACGGCCGGGCGCGGCTACTACAGCGGCGTGGCAGCTCTCATCGGCAGCGACGCGTCAGGATCCCGGGCCCTCGACTCCGCGATCTTGATCCGGACGGCCGACATCGCGGCCGACGGCCGTTTGAGCATCGGCGCCGGGGCGACCCTGGTACGTCACTCCGACCCCCAGGCCGAGGCGCGCGAGACCCGCGCCAAGGCGGCCGGGCTGCTCACCGCCCTGACCGGGCCGGGCCCCAGCCGCTTCGCCGAGCACCCGCAGGTCCGCGCAGCCCTGGCCCGCCGCAACGAAACCGTCGCCGGATTCTGGCTGGACGCGGCGGACAGCCAAGGCTGCGCGGGCACCGAACTCGCCGGGCGCCGGGTCCTTGTGATCGACGCCGAGGACACCTTCACGCTGATGCTCGGCCACCAGCTCCAGGCCCTGGGCGCCGAAGTCACCGTGCGCCGCTTCGACGAGGCGTACGAGGCCACGGCGCACGACCTGGTGGTGCTGGGCCCCGGACCGGGCGATCCCAGCGACACGGGCCACCCCAAGATCGCAGCCCTCAGGGCTGCGGCGCACCAACTCCTCGCACAAAAGCACCCCTTGCTCGCGGTGTGCCTGAGCCACCAGGTGGTGAGCGGGCTGCTGGGCCTGCGTCTGCGCCGCCGCCCGGTCCCCAACCAAGGTGTGCAGCGCGAGATCGACCTCTTCGGACGCCGCGAGCGCGTCGGCTTCTACAACACCTTCGCGGCGCACACCAAGGACGAACACCTCGAGCACCCCCTGGCCGGCCGGGTGGCGGTGAGCCAAGACCCGCACACCGGCGAGGTGCACGGCCTGCGGGGCCGGCACTTCGCCACGGTGCAGTTCCACCCCGAATCCGTCCTGACCCAGGACGGACCTCGCATCATCGCCTCCCTGCTCCCCAACACTCTGCGGCCAGACCCGCTCCCCGCATCCGGGGCCGATGACGCCTGAGGGCGAACCGGGGCCCGCGGCGTCCGACAAGACGAGAAGGGACCAAGGACAGCGACATGGCACACGCAATCATCGCCGGCGGCGGCATCGGCGGCCTGGCCACCGCCCTTGCCCTGGCCCGCACCGGACACCACGTCACCGTCCTGGAACGCCAGGAAACCTTCTGCGAGACCGGCGCGGGCATCCAGCTCGGCCCGAACGCCTTTTACGCCCTGGACCTCCTGGGCGTGGGCCACGCGGTACGCGAGCGGGCCGTATTCATCGACGAACTGCGCCTCATGGACGGCACGACGGGCGAAGCGGTCGTCGTGATGCCGCTGACCGAGCGATACCGCAGACGGTTCCGCAACCCCTACGCGGTGGTGCAGCGCGGCGACCTCTACCAGCCGCTGCTGTTGGCGTGCCTCGCAGCCGACGCCATCACCCTGGTGCCCGGCGCCGCCGTACACGGCTACAGCCAGCAGCGCACCGACGTCAGCGCCCGCACCAGGGACGGCCGTGTCTTCACCGGCGATCTGCTGATCGGCGCGGACGGCATCCACTCGGCTGTCCGCGCGCAACTGGTGGGCGACGGCGCCCCGCGGGTCTCCGGCCACACCATCTACCGTTCGGTGATACCCATCGCCAGGGTCCCGGAGGAACTGCGCTGGAACGCGGTCACCTTGTGGGCCGGCCCGCGCTGGCACTTCGTCCACTACATCATCGGTGGCGGCGACTACCTGAACCTCGCCGCGACCATCGACGACGGAGCCCGGTTACCGGTGACGAGCCGCCACGCCCACCGGCAGACCGTCCTGGACCGTTTCACGCGCCTTGGCTCCACCGCGCGCCGTCTCCTCGAACTCGGCGAGGGCTGGCGGGAGTGGGTGCTGTGCGATCGCGACCCGGCCGGCTGCTGGACGGAGGGCCGGGTGGCCCTCCTGGGCGACGCCGCCCATCCGATGCTCCAGTACGCGGCCCAAGGCGCATGCCAGGCGTTGGAGGACGCCGTCGTGCTGGGAGCGGTACTCGCCGAGGTCACGGCAGCTGACGATGTGGCCCAGCGCCTGGAGAAGTACAGCGCCGAGCGAGGCGAGCGCACCGCACGCATCCAGCTCCTGGCCCGGGAGATGGGCACCCAGCTCTACCATCCGGCGGGCGAAGCCGCCCGGCAGCGCAATGCGATGCTGCGCGAGCTGTCCGAGGACGACCTGTACGGGAAGGTCGACTGGCTGCACGGCGCCCGGCAGTTCGCCCCGCACCTGCCATCGGGGGCACCGCACCCGGGGGAGGCGGTGTGATGCGCCCGGGTGCGGTGCCCCCGGATCAGAACCGGTCGTAGCGGTAGTCGTCGAGGTCGAAATGCCGGGCGCGCCAGGCCGCCTCGTAGGTGGAGGCGGGCCGGACGGCCGGCGCGTCCCCGTGCTCGTCGAGGTAGTAGCTGTTGGACGTCCGGCAACTCGGGTCGAGGAACACGGTGTTCTGCTGGCGGCGCAGCGCCTTGCGGAACGAACGGTCGTGTTTCTCCGGCCGGATGACCGCCTCGGTGGCCTGCCGGCGCCGGGCCTCGTTGATCACTCGCAGCGCGTGGGTGACCTGGTACTCGATCATGCCGAACCAGGAACCTCCGGTGAAGGAGTAGGGGCCCACGATGAACCACAGGTTCGGATATCCCTTGATGGACGTGCCTTCGTAGGCCTGGAAGCGTTCGGTCCGCCAGAACTCCCTGAGATCCCGGTCGCCCGTGCCGTGCATCGGGAACGGCGGCAGATTGTCCAGGACGTGGAATCCGGTGGCCAGGGCGAGCACGTCGAGCTCTTGCTGCTTGCCGTCCGCGGTGCGTATGCCGCTCTCGGTGACCTCCTCGATGGGTTCGGTGAGCAGTTCGACGTTGGCGCGGGTGAAGGCCCGCCAGTAGCCCTTGCTCAGGGACGGCCGTTTGCAGCCCACCCGGTAGGAAGGCGTGAACTTGCGCATCAACTCGCGGTCGCCCTTGACCTGGCGCCGCAGATAGAACTTGGATGCCGCTTCCCCGGCCCGCACCAGGAAGGGGAAGCGACGGTAGTGCACCATGGCGATCACGAAGCTGAGTTCCGTCATGAAGTCGGTGAGCAGCCTGACCGAGCGCTGCGTCCAGGGAGCCGCGGTGAACAGCCGCCGGACCGCTTCGGGCACGGCCCAGTCCGGCTTCGGCAGCAGCCAGATGGGAGTGCGCTGATAGACGTGCAGCTGCTTCACCCGGGAGGCGATCTCCGGAACCAGCTGCACCGATGAGGCGCCGGTCCCGATCACGCCCACGCGCCGTCCGGTCAGCTCCAGGGACTGATCCCACGCCGCCGTGTGCACGACCTTGCCCTTGAACGTGTCCAGGCCCGGGATGTCGGGCGTCTTGGGCTTGGTGAGCCAGCCGGTGGCGCAGATGATGAAGCGTGCCGTCAGCGAGCTGCCGTCCTCGAGGAAGACATGCCACACATGCGCCGATTCCTTGTACTCGGCCCGTACGACCTTGGTGCTGAAGCGCAGGTGCGGCCGCAGGCGGTATTTGTCGATGCAGTGCTCCGCGTACGCCTTCAGTTCCTTCCCGGGCGGAAAGAGCCGGGACCACGTGAAGGGTTCGCGGCTGAAGGAGTAGGAGAAGGCGGAGATGTCCACGGCGATGCCGGGGTATTTGTTGGCGTGCCAGCTGCCGCCGATGTCGTCCTGCTCCTCCAGGATCACGAAGTCGTCGATGGAGCTGTGGCGCAGTGCGATGGCCGCGCCGATGCCGGAGAAACCGGCGCCGACGACGAGCACTTCATGGTCGGGGGTCATCGGGTCTCCTCGACGGGGTCAAAGGGCCAGGCCGGCGGCCTGGAGGGTGCCAAAGGCGAGGAGGAGCAGGCACGTGTGCTCCAGTGCCGCAATCAGGTCCCGGCCGCCGGCCTTGCTCAGCACCCGGCGCACCGGGAAGACGGCGAAGGGGACCGCGCCCAGGACCAGCAGCGCCCAGGGGCGGCTGAGGGCGATGAGGAGCCCGGTGGCGAACGCGGCGGTGACACACGCCACGTAGAGCCGGCGCGTGCGCACGGCGCCGATGCGCACGGCCAGGGTGTTCTTTCCCGCGGCGCCATCGGTGGGTATGTCGCGCAGATTGTTGGTGGTGATCAGCGCGCAGGCGAGAAAGCCGACGGGCAGTGATGCGGCCACGGCCAGCGGGGGGACATGACCGAGCTGGATGTAGACGGGGGCGCAGACGAACACCACGCCGTGGAAGAGGAAGATGCTGAGCTCGCCGAACCCGTGGTAGCCGTAGGGGTGAGGGCCGCCGGTGTAGAACCATCCGCCACAGGCGCAGAGCACCACCAGGGCCAGGACCCACCAGGAGACGAGAACGGCCAGGACGGTTCCGGCCAGGGCGCCGATGAGAAACAGCACGGCCCCGCTGCGGAAGACCTGTTGGGGCGTGGCCTGGCCGGAGCCGACCAGGCGGGCAGGGCCCAGGCGGTGGTCGTCGGCTCCTCTGATGCCGTCGCTGTAGTCGTTGAAGAAGTTGGTGCCAAGGACGAATCCGAGCACGAACACCACCGTCAGGGCGGCGTGCCACCCGTTGACCCCTGACAGCGAGTGGCTGAGCGCCAGGCCCACGGCAAGCGGCGCGAAGGACACCGGGAGGGTCTTGAGCCGGGCCCCGGTCAGCCAGTTCTGCAGCCGGGTGGGGGCCGCCTGCTGCGCTTGGGTCAGCATTTGGTTCCCGCCCCGAGGAAGAGGACGGAGGTGGACTTGGTGGGGACCATGCGGACCTCCTCGCGCCGCCCGGCCACATAGCGGGCCATGTCACGCATCCGCGGGCGCAGCCCCTGCAGGGTGAGTTCCACCCCGTTCGCGCGGGCGGTACGGGTGAGCCGTTCCCGGTTGACGAACAGCCGGTGGTCGTGGGTGCCCCGGGGCGGGCGGCCCGGCAGCGGCAGGTTCTCGGCGAGAGTGATCGAGACGAACCGGGCGGCTGCTGTGTCGGCGATGGTGTCGACGATCAGCGTGCCGCCCGGGCGCAGCACCCGGCATGCCTCGCCCACCACGGCGTAGGGATCCGGTACGTGTTCCAGACACTGCCCGGCGGTGACGACGTCGAACGAGGCGTCATCGAAGGGCAGTTCGGCGATGTCGGCCCGCACGACCTCGTCGAAGCCGTGCCGCAGGGCTTCTTGGAGTGAGAGCTCCGAGAGGTCCACACCGGTCACGCGGTAGCCCCGGCCGGTCGCGTACGGGCCGAACAGCCCGCCCCCGCAGGCGACATCGAGCAGGCAGGCCTGCCTGTGACCTGGCCGCTGCTCGGCCGGGGGAAGGTGATCGGCGCGGGCCCGCGCGATCCAGCCCAGGGGGGCGAGTGCTCCCCGGGGGTCCCACCACTGATCGGCAAGACCGTCGTAGTCAGCGATGAAGTCCTTCCTGATCGCTGATCTTTCCACCATGCTGATCCCCTTCCAGCGGCGCACGGGAATGGGACTGGCATCTGGCACCGCCCGTCGCAAACTCCCGTATCGCGCTGGAGCCGTGGTGGAAACCGATTGGAATCGCGGACCGCCGGGCGCTGCCGGGGGCAGCTGGCCGCTGTCGTCCGCTGTCGTCCGCTTTCGGCTGTTACGGCCGCGGGCCGCCGAACGCGCGCTGGTTGAAGCGGGTCAGCGAGTGCTGCTCCCGCAGCTCCTCAAGACGCCGCAGTGCCGCGCCACCGTAGAAACCCTCCAGCAGGCCGGCGTCGAACTCGTGGGAGCCGTAGAGGTAGGGGCGGCCCTTGGCCTTCGCGCAGGCCGACAACAGCTGTCGCTGCACTCTCTTCGTCCCGGCCAGGGCACGGGAGTCGGAGCTGTCGACCGATGTGAACACGCCGACCCCGTACTGGACGGGCGCATCGAGCGCGGGCGCGAAGACGAACGGCGTCGCCGGCTGGGGGCGCTGGATGACCAGGAAGTACAGGCTGATCAGGGTCTGGGCCAGCGGAGGTTCATGGATCAGTTCCTCCAGCAGCCCCGTGATGTCATCGAGGCCGGCCTCGTCGAGGACGTAGTCGGCCCAGATGTTGGCCCTGGACTCGACATCGAGAAGGGGCAGCAGATGCTGATCGACTTCTTCGTGCAGCCGCAGCGGCAAGTCGGGTACGAGCTGCGCCTGCCCCGCCAGCCCGGTGCCGCCGGTTTCGGTGCCGCCGGTTTCGGACGCGTAGGAAACCTGCGAGTACCAGGAAGCGCGGTCGTACATGCCGAAGTACCCGCGGATGCCGGGATCCTTGGTGACCTGCTTCATGAAGCCCGTCAACTCGGAGAGCCCAGCATGCTGGACTCGGGAAACAGGTGTGGCCGCCTGATGAGGAACGGTGCGCAGCACAGCCCTTTTGATGAACCCGACCTGCCCGAGTCCGCCGAGCGCGTACTGGAACAGCTCGGAGTTCTCCCGGGGGGAACAGCGAAGAGAGCGGCCCGCTCCATCGATGAGTTCGATTTCCACGACCTGGTCGACCTGCAGGCCGCAGTGCAGGGACCCGGGACCGAACCCGCCGATGGACAACGTGCCGCCCACCGTGAGGTTCAGATAGCTGGGAAGGACCGGATTGGCGCGCCCGTGCTGATGGAGCCACGTCTCAAGTGCCAGCCAGGTGACGCCGCTTGGCACGTCCACCAGATCGTCCTGGCCCGTGAACCTCGGGGCGGCGCCCTCACGGAGATTGTCGAGCACCATCCCGGGGGAGAGGGTCTGAGTGTTGCAGGAGCGGCCCGCACCGCGAACGGCCATGTCCGTGCCCGACGCGGCCGCCCGTTTCATGATCTGCTCAGCGGTCCCGTCCTCACCCTCCCGCACCACCGCCTCAGGAACAATGACCGAAGTACGCCCGAAGTCTCGGCTGAATCTGTTCACCTGTTCACCTTTTCCGGGTAGCGGCACATTCCCCAACCGATGCGCGCCTGGCGCAACCCTGCAACCCGGCAACCCGGTACGGCTTGAGCATCGCTAAGTACTGGATTCATGCGCCACACACGGGGCGCGGCGGTGCAAGCACCCGTCACCTGCCCCGGAAGCCGCCGTGCTGGCGGCACACGACGCCTGCCTCGTGCGGTGCTCCGGCCGCCGCGCTGGAACTCCCGGTTCCAGGCCCCCTGGCCGGCGAGCTCCTGAGGGTGTGCTCACTGCTCGGGCCAGAGCCGGAAGCGATACGGACAGCCCGCCCGCTGAATGCGCGATCCGATGCGCGATTCACGTGCGATCCAAAGAGTGTTGGTCGTAGGGTGGCTCTCGGAGGTGACCTCTGTGTCCACTGAGAACGACCTGTTCAGCGCTGTCGACGCGCTGCTGGAGCAAGTCGCGCAGGACGATCTGCCTGTCCCTACGGAGCGCAAGCGTCTGCGAGAGGCAGCCGGCCTGAGTCAGGCGCAGATCGCCACGGCGCTGGACGCGCGCCGGGAAGCGGTGGGGAACTGGGAGAGCGGGCGGACCGATCCGCGCCCGCCGAAGCGTGCCGCGTACGCCCGGCTGCTGGAGGGCCTCGCCCAGCGGTTCCCCGCTCCGGCCGCCGACGCACCCCCCGCTGCCCCGGCACCCGTTGCCCCAAAGGCGCTCACCGGCCCGCCCCCGGAGCCGACCCTGGCGCCGTCCCCGGAGCCCGCCGCCGTCCCGCCGTCTCGCCCGACGGCAGCGGCGAGCACCGCCGTCAGGCCCGCCCCGTCGTCGCGGCGCCCGGGTACGCAGAAGGCGGCGGCGAAGAAGACCACGGCGGCTGCCGCCGACCCGCGCTTCGAGAACGGCCCGCTCGCGGTCATCGACGCCGACCAGGACGGGCAGGTGTCGGCGTACTGCGTCGGCGGCCTGGTCCTGGACGCGCCCGCCAAGACGATCCCGGCGCTGGTCGACTGGACGCTGACCGAGGCGCGGCTCGGCCAGGCACGACTGCACCGCAACGGCCGCGACGCCGACCCGATCCTCGTCCTCACCGCGTCCGCCCTAAAGCGCTACGGTCTGCCCGCCGCTCTGTCGGAGGAGGAGCGGCGCCACGGACGGCTCGCGGACAGCCACAAGGTGGTCAAGCAGATCGGCAAGGCTGGCCTCCAGCTCACCCAGCGCGGCTTCGGACCGTGGGCCCGCGTCTACCGCGAGCCCGAGGGCTCCAGGCGCCGCTGCGTCCAGCTGTGCATCCTGCCCTGGAACGCGCTGGACGCCCGAGAGTGGGACCGCAAGGACGACCCGCAGCTGCCGACGATGCACCCGGCCGACCTCGCCCGCTACCTCGGCCTGTATGCGGCACGGGTGATGACGCCGCGCGGCACCACCGCGACGACCGGACTGGAGCTGATGGCCGCGCTGCGCCCGCCGACCCGCGCGGAGAAGGACCCGGCCACCGGGGAGTTCCAGCGGGCCTTCAACGACGACGCGCTCACCGCCCTGTATCCGGTGGTGGAGTGTGAGGTTCCCGACGAACACCCCATCCTCAAGGGGAAGTTCGCCCGCCACCACCTGCGTACCCCGGCAGAGATGCTGATGGAGGAGCCCTACGACTGGTGCCGGCCGCTGACCGATGAGGAGTGCGTGAACCAGTTCCTGGTCGCAGTCGACATCAACATGTCGTTCGCCGCGGCTGCCAACGGGCTCACCGTCGGGTTGAACGGGCCGACCCACCTGACCGGCAACCCGAAGTTCGACGCGTCGCTGCCCGGCTCGTGGCTGGTCGACCTCTCGCACGTGGACCTGTCCCGGGTGCAGATCAACGGCCGCACGGTCGACGGCGACCGGCTGCCCTCGCCGTTCACGCCGAAGGGCGAGAGCCCCGAGGGCCCGGCCTGGTATGCCACGCCCACCGTGCAGTACGCGGTGGAACTCGGCTTCGACGTCGCCCCGCTCGAGGCGCACGTCCGTACGCAGACCGCCCGCTACTTGGACGCCTGGTACAAGCGGCTGCGCGACGCGTACATCGAGACGATGGCCGACCTCGGGGTCACCACCGACCTCGGGGGCCAGGAGTTCCTGGACGCGATGGCCCGCTCCAAGAGCGTCGACCCGACGATGGCGCTGCTGGCGACCGCGATCAAGGCGACGGCGAAGGGCGGCATCGGCAAGCTGCGGCAGCGCAGCCGGGGCCAGGTGCCGTACTACGAGCCCTACCCGGCGCTCAACCGGGAGACGTGGCGCCCCGACATCCGGGCCGCCGTGCTGGCCAACCAGCGGATCGGCCTGCACCGCAAGCTGATGAAGACGGCGGCCGCCGCCGACCTGTACCCCGTCGCCATCGGCACCGACGCGATCGTCTACCCCTCGCCCGGCCCGTCCCCGCTGGACGTCCTGCCGCACACGCCCGAGGGCAAGCCGGTGCCGGGCACGTTCCGGCTCGGCATCTCGCCGGGGATGGTCAAGCACCAGGGCACCCAGACCGTGCTGTGGGCGGAAGAGCAGTTCGAGGAGCGCGGCGGCGTCTTCAACATCTCCAACCTGATCAAGACCGACCAGAGCGCCGGAGAAGGGGAGTAACCGATGCCCGACTCACTCGGGGAGGGCCTGGACCGTGCGCTGGAAGGGGCGTTCACCCGCCGCATCCCGCAGAGCGCACAGGCGCAGATGAAGTACCTGGTCAAGCAGCTCAAGGGCACCAAGGCCGCCGCCCAGGCGCTCGGGATCTCCCAGCGCACCGTGGAGCGCTACGTGGTGGGCAAGCTCAAGCGGCCCCGCAAGGACCTCCGTGGCCGCCTGGAGCGCGAGGTGAAAAAGCGGTGGCAGCCGCAGGTCCGAGCGAAGGCGCGGAAGAAGGCGGCGTCCACGGACGGCCTGGTCGTCTCCACCCGCGCCCGCTTCGGGTTCACCGCCGCCGCGGGCACGACCGACGACGCCCGGATCCGCGACATCACCCAGGCCCTGCCCCCCGAGTGGGCCGACCGCCTGTTCACCGCCCACGAACAGGGCACAGGCGAACAGCAGCTCCAACAGATCGCAGCCGACGGCCTCGCCCAGATGTACTTCCGCGCCAACAACAGCCGCGCGCACGGCCTCGGGGTGGAGTTCACCGACGTGGAACAGCTCAACATCGAACTTTGATCACCTGCGGTGAGGACCTGCCCACTGGACCTTGTGATCCGGCCGCCCGGCCACAGCGCTGCCGCGCCGTTGCGGCGCCTGCCCCGCGCGTACCTACCGAAGTAAGACGTTCCGTTGCGTGGCAGACGGGGGGCCGGGCCGAGTTGGTGAGCGAACCAGACGGCGCTCTGGGCAGCGGCCAGGGGCAGCGTGACGCGCTGGGGAGCAGGCATGATCCACCTCGGACAAGGGACGCCGGGGTCGGCGGTCCGGGGCCCGGGCCCGGACACTGCGGCATCCACGGCGGCCGCGGGGCACCCAAAGCGCGGCCGGCCAGACGGTTCCGTTCACCGAACTCCTGCGGCGCCACCGTGACCGGTCCGGCCTGACCCAGCAACAGCGCGCGCACTTCGCCACATTGAGCGTCCGGGCGATACGGGACCTGGATCGGCAATGTCCAGAGACGGTCATGAGTACGCGTACTCAGGCGGACTGGGTTGCTCGGCCCTGTCGCGGCCGATCCGCGTTCCTCATGATGCAACGGTCCAACCCGCGTCGAAAGAGGTACTCATGGGCCGTGACCTGGAGCTGCGTGCTGCCACTCCGGAGGATCTCGAATGGATCCACGAACTGCGTCACCGGGTGTACGCACAGGAGTTGGGACAGCACGCGCCGGACCCGACCGGCTCGCTTCGCGACGGCCTGGACGGCGAGAACGTCTACCTGGTCGCGGCGCGAGGAACGGCCCGAATCGGCTTTGTCAGCCTGACTCCGCCGTGGGTGGGACGGTACGCGCTGGAGAAATACCTCACCCGCGACGAGCTGCCCCTGCTGACCGAGGACGATCTGTTCGAGATACGCATCCTCACGGTCGAACCGCGCTGGCGGTCCACCGCGGCGGCACCGCTGCTGATGTACGCGGCGCTGCGCTGGATCGCCGCCCGGGGCGGCCGCCGGGTGGCAGCGATGGGGCGCACCGAGTTGCTCGACATGTATCTCGCCGTCGGCCTGCGCCCGGTCGGCCATACCGTCCGCAGCGGCGCATTGACGTTCGAGGTGCTGAGCGCCGACGTGAGCGAGCTGACGAAGGTCACGATGGACCGTTACCGCACCACGCTGGCACGTCTGGGGTCCGAAGTGGACTGGCGGCTGGACGCGGCGTTCGCACCCCGGCCGGACGGCTGCGAACACGGCGGCGCCTCGTTCAGCGCCATCGGCGCGGACTTCCGCAGCCTGCACCGCCGCCAACAGGTAGTCGCCGCCGACGTGCTGGACGCCTGGTTCCCGCCGGCCCCCGGGGTACGGGCAGCGCTCACGGAAGACCCGGCCTGGGCCGCCCGGACCTCGCCGCCGACCGGCGCGGAGGGCCTGCTGGCGGAAATCGCCACGGCCCGGGCACTGCCGGCAAAGACGCTCGCAGTCGGCGCCGGTTCATCCGACTTGATCTTCAGGGCGTTCGGCCAGTGGCTGACCCCGCAGAGCAGGGTGCTCCTGGCAGACCCGGGCTACGGCGAGTACGCGCATGTCACGGAGAGAGTGATCGGATGCCGGGTGGACCGGTTCCGGTTGCGCCGTGACGACGGCTGGCGGATCGACCCGGCCCGGCTGTCCGCTGCCGTCGAACACGGCCGCTACGACCTCGTGGTGGTGGTCAACCCGAACAACCCGACCGGACGCCACATGCCGGCCGCCGAGTTGCGCTCGGTGATCGCCGCCGCCCCGGCGCGAACCCGCTGGTGGATCGACGAGGCATACCTGGGCTATGTCGATCTGACCGAGTCACTCGCCGACCTCGCCGCGACGGATCCCCGCGTAGCGGTCTGCACCTCACTGTCCAAGATGTACGGGCTGTCCGGCCTGCGGGCCGCGTACATGGTGGCCGAGCCGACCACCGCAGCGCAGCTACGCCGGTGGACGCCTCCCTGGCCGGTCAGCCTTCCCGCACAGCTGGCCGCGGTGGCAGCGCTGCGCGACCCGGCGTACTACAGCGACTGCTGGCTTCGCACCCACGCGCTGCGCGGGCAGCTGGCCGCCGACCTGGCCGGTCTCGACGAGACCGTGGTGGTCGAGGAGGCCGTGGCGAACTTCCTCACCGTGACCTTGCCGGCCGGCGGGCCCAGTGCCGCGCAACTGGTGAACGAGTGCCGCCGCCACGACGTCTACCTGCGCGACCTGTCGCCGTTGTCGTCGCAGTACCAGGGGCGCACCGTGCGCATAGCGGTCAAGGACACCACCGAGAACGCGCGCATCGTGGCCGCCTGCCGCGCTGCCCTGGACACACTGCGGCCGCGTCCGGCCTCGCTCGTTTCGACGGGCGAGAGCGCCCCCGCCGCCGGATCCGCTCGGTGACCACCGTGGCCTCCCTGGCGCCCTACCTCGGTGGGGCGCTGGCACTGGGCGGCATCGCGGCGGCGGCATCCCGGCGCAGGGAACTGCTGGTCCGATGGTGCGCCTGGGCGGTCGGGGTGCCATTGGTCACCGGTGCGTTCTGGCTCGGCCCCCCGGGCACCGCGGCCCTGGCCATCTTGGCCGGAGTGATCGCGGTGATGGAGTTCGGTGGACTGATGCGGCTGGGCCGGGTTGACCGGGTGGTGCTGGCCGCGGCAGTGACGGGCGTGGTGCTGGCCGCCTGGCTGGCGCCCGGCCAGGAACTCCGGGCGGTCGCGATCGGGGCACTCGCGGTGGCCGCGGTGCCGCTCCTGGCCGGCGACGCCGACCACGGTCTGCGCCGGCTCGGCGCTTCCCTGCTGGGGCTGGCCTGGCTGAGTGTGCTGGCCGCGCTGGTGCCGCTCGGCGCGAGCGCACTCGCGGTGTTCGTAGCGGTCTCGATCACCGACATCGTGGCGTACTTCGCCGGCCAACGGCTGGGAGGGCCACGGCTGTCACCACTGTCCCCGGCCAAGCGATGGAGCGGAACCCTGGCCGGATCCGCAGCCGGCCTCGGCGTGCTCGCCGTACTGTCCGCCCTGAGCTGGCCGATGGCGGTGGCGGTCGCGGTCGGCGGCCCGGCCGGCGACCTTCTCGAATCCATGATCAAAAGAGGTACGGAAGCCAAGGACACAGGCAACTGGCTACCAGGCTCCGGCGGCCTGCTGGACCGAATCGACTCGCTGCTCATAGCGCTGGCAGTCCTGCTCGTCCTGCGCTGACCCCCAATGCCCCTGCGCCCCGCGGGTTCTGCTGCTGGTAGCTGTGACGGAGCAGGGCCGCGACGGGGCAGGTAGTCAGGCCTGGATCCGCCGCGTCAACGAGCGCGAGGTATTGGTGCCGGTCTCGCCTCGGGTATCGGCTGCGGGGTGGGTTGGGTCCTGGGCCCGCCCGGCTGCGTGACTGGGGGTACCGCCGGCGGCTTCATTGGTGGCGCCACGGGAGCGGTGTCCGGAATCGGCGTGTCCATCGGCAATCGCCTCCAGGCCGCTCTGCCGCAATCGAGGAACGGAGCTGAAGCAGGACGCAAGCACACCGACCGGCATTGGGGTCACCTACCGTTGGACGTCCCGGAAGGGTTGAACCATCGGCATGTCCCGGCAGCTCAGGTCGTTGCAGGACAGCCGTCGGGGAAGGGCGCTGATACTGGTCGCTACGTCCCTTGCGATTCTCGTTCTCGGCGTCCTGATCGGTCCCGGGCAGTGGTTCGCAGCGGCCGGGGTGAGCCTTGTCCTGGCCACATGGATTGCTCTCGCCGCACGGGTCTAGCAGTACGCTCATGCCCCTTTGCAACGTGCTTGACGCTGGCAGGTTCTCTCGGCCGTGCTGCGGATCTGGTGCGCCCGCCCGACCACCGACGTCGAGACCGAGCCCTGGCGGCCCTGGAGTTTGCCTGGTTCACCGATGCGATGGCGTTGCAGTGCTCCGGCGCATTGGTGTGGGGGGAGGTCGTCGACGAGAAGGAGCCGCGGGCCACGGCGCAGTGGGGCACCGTTCCTAATCAGTGAGCAGGAGTGAGTCCTGGACCCAATCCTGGTCGACTGGCGCATCCCGAACGGTTGTGGATGCACTGGTCACCCGCGTTCTCGCCGCGTCCGGCGACACGGATCGTGTCCGTGGTCCGGGGATGCGGGGGCGGGTTTCCTCATGCCCGCGGGTGCCGTGTCCGGCCTGGGCGGTCCGATGACCCACACGATCGCTCTGGTCGTGTGGGGGCGGTGCCGTCCGTCGCCGGACACGGTGTCCGAGAGCGCGTCGCCCGATCGCGACGCCAGCGGCGTCGTGGCGGGTGGTCTTACGGTTCTTGCTGCTGAGGGGCTTTTGCCAGTGCTCGGCGCCCCAGCGGGAGGTGTAGGCGGGGTCGACGACGACGATGCTGATGCCGAGTTCGGTGGCCATGGACACGAGCCGTGCCCGCAGTTTGGCGACGGGCATGCCGGAGATCAGTGTGCGGAACCGCTTCCTGCGGCCGTGCTTCTCCCGTGTCTTGTCCGCGCTGAAGTCCAGGTCCTCGATCGCGATGGAGACGTCTTCGCGCCGTGCCCAGTGAAGGAGGCGGGTGAGGGCGTGCCTCACCTGGGCGTCCCGGCAGGTGGCCGGCCCGTCGAGGCTGTAGAGGAATCGGCGGGGCTCGCCCATCGGGTTGCCGTGCTCATCCAGACGCCACGCTGCGAAGTGGTCGGCGTTGGTGTCCACACCGATGAGCCCGTTCGCCCTGGCCACGGCCAGGGGAACGGTCTGGACCGGGGGGATCGTCCACGACGCGGTGAGGTACCAGCGGTCCCGGTCCACGTCCAGGTGGATGCGGTAGGCGACAGCACGGTTCGCCGACACGCGGTCGGCTCACACATCGCCGCGGTGCCGGAAGTTGATCCGGCCGTCGAGCACGCGTTGGCCAGGTGCGCCAGCGGAGCCGGGAGCTTGATGTCGATCTCGCCGTCCAAGCTGACGCGGATGGTCTCGTTCCCCAAACGCTTCCCCGACTCCCCATCTGCCTGGAGGAACCAGCGACCGGTATCCCAGCGCCTGCGCCACTCGTCCTCGGTGAGCTGGGCAGCTTCGAGATTGTGGCGGCCTCGAGCCAGTCGCTTCCCGCCCCGCACCACGTGCACGACACCGGCCTCACGGTCGGTCCGCTCACGTTCCAGCCGGTCTTCCAGCACGCGCAGGCGCCGGGTCTTTTGGAACCACTCCTGCTTCGTGCGGTAGCCGCCGGGCGCCCGCTTCGTGCCCTTCTGCCCGACCGGCTGGGACAGGCGGTGCGCGATCGTGCGCACCCCGGCCTCGAGGTTGCCGATGTGGGCCAGTTGGGCGCGGCGCGCAAGGCCCCACTGGTCGTGGGTGGCCTTCGTGATACTCCCGGCCCAGCGGAGGACGACTCCTCGCTCAGGGCCCGCTTGCGCTTGGCCCACTGGCCGCTGTCGTGATCGGTACCCGCCCGGCAACGTGCCTTGAGGTCGGCACAAGCCAGCGAACCCAGGTGTGCGCCCACCAGGGGCAGCACCTCACGGTCCCGCTGGGACATGCCCTTGATGCCGGTGCGGATCGCCACCCCGGACGGGCCTAGCGCAACGAACGGCGTCCCGATCGTGCGCAGTGTGGAGTCAGCCATGCCCGGCGGCCTCCAGAGCCTTGCGGGCGCGGTCCTTCGCCGACCGGCGACCGTACAGGCGAGCACAGAATGAGGTCAGCACCTCCACCATGTCGCGCACCAGGTCGTCTTCGACCTCGCCGTCATCAAGGACCACCAGGCGGCGCCCATGTGCGGACAGGGCGGCTTCGACGAGCTCGGTGTTCATCCGGCCCATCCGGTCCTTGTGCTCGACCACCACCGTGGTCACGTCCGGATCGGCCAGCAGCCGCCTGGCTTTGGGGCGGGCACCGTTCATACCGGATGCGATCTCCACCTCCACGCGCACCACCCGGTGGCCAGCCTGCGCCGCCCACCGGGAAAGCCGGGCGACCTGCCGTTCCAGGTCGGTCTTGTGGTCATGGGAAGAGACACGGGCATACAGGCCCAGCCCGCCGATCGCCTCAGGTGCGGCGTTGACCCCCACGTTCACCAGGATCGTGCGCGGGCCGACCCGCTGAGCCGGTACCGGCAGTGTCCCCTCGCGGAACCAGCGATACGCGGTCTGCGGATGCACTCCCTGCGTCTTCGCCCATTCCGTGAGGTTCATGCCCTGACAACGACACTCGCTCATGCATGGTTACGCTCACTCACCCGACTTTGAATAGCAGCAGTTGAGGACCCCGCTCCGAAAGATCATCCTCAAGTCTTTCGGCACCCCTGTACCGAGGGGCAGGTCCGCAACGCGTCGTGGCAGGACGGCAGGACTGTCTCCGCCACTTCCAGAACTCGCTCGGCGATGTCCTGGCGGTCGTGCAGGACCCAGGAAATGTGCTGAGTTCCAAAGAAGGCGGAGACGATCACCCGCGCGAGAGCGTGCGGCGGAGTGGAGTGCTGTAGCTCGCCCAGCGCTACAGCCCTCTCCAGCCAGGTCCGCACCAGACCTGTGTAGTCCTGGAAGGGCACTGGGAGGTCGATGCCGATCAGCGCGCTCTCGATCTGTAGCCTGGCGCCCGCCTGCATCATCGTGTTGTCCCGCAGCGCTAGTGCCGTGCGCATCAGCAGCTCGGCCACGGAGGCGATAGGGGAGAGCCCGAGTTCCTCCACGCTCTCCGCGATGGCGGGCAGCCGTCGGTAGAACTCCGAGGTGACGGCGAGTGCGAGAGCCTCCTTGTTGGCGTAGTGGAAGTACACCGCGCCTTTCGTCATGCCCGCCAGCTGCGCCACGTCCAAAATCGTGACGGACGGGTACCCCTTGTCGGCGAACAGCTGGGCGGCGGCGTGAAGGATGGTCTCCCGCGTCCGGACGGCACGCTCCTGCTTGAGTTCTTTGCCGTCGGCGGCAGTTGCCATGCCGCTCGGGTCACTCGAGGCAGCGCTCATCGAGGGGCTCCAGACTGGTTAGTGATCTTCGTCGCACACAGAAGGGGTTGCTCACAGAATAAACCTTCTCGAAGGTAGATTTATGAGCGGCCGACCCGAATGGGTCGACTGGATGCTTGCACGGGGGAGATGGCGCATGCAGCAGTTCCGGGAAAAAGTCGAACTAATGGAACAAAAGGGACGCAGTGTTGCTGTACGGGAGCAGCACGGCTTGACCTTCCAGCAGGCTATTCCGCGGTACATGGTTCACCGTGCGGCCGTGGCGGAGGTCTTCGTTACCGACGCGGTGTTTCTTGGCGGTGACCGCTTCCTGGTTGGCGCGCAGTGGCCTCGCGACCATGCGCTCTACCACCCGGACGCAGAGGGGCGCAGTGACCCCCTGCTGGTGGCTGAGACCATCCGTCAGGCACTCGTGTACCTGGCGCACTGGCACTATGGAGTGCCGCTGGCCCACCGTTTCGTAGGCCGTGACATGGACTTTGAGATTACGGACTCCGATGCGCTGCGCATCGGCACGCAGCCACTCCCTGTGGTCCTGGATGCGCGTTGGGTCTGGGTGGACAACAGGCCGCCGCAGCGGTACGGGATGCGGCTGGACGTGGGGCTGAGCGTCGGGGGCAGGGAGTGTGGTCGGGGCAGCCTGCAGGTGATGGCCGTCGACGACAGAAGGTATGAACTGTTGCGCGGGCGTGCTAACGCCTCGTCCGGGGCCGCCGTCCCCTCGTCCGCCGGGTCGCTGGCCCAGGTGCCGGAGAGTCTGGACCCGTCTTTGGTCGGCCGGTTGCGCACTAAGGACAGCGTCGTCGTCCCCGGAAGCTCGCCGGGGCAGTGGCGGTTGAAGCTGGACCTCGACCACGCGATCCTGTTCGATCACCCGACGGACCACGTGCCGTTGATGGTGATACTCGAGGGCGCCCGTCAGTTGGGTCATGCTCTGGTCAGCGGTCATGGCAACTCGCGCGGTGACCGGTGGGTTTCGCCGGTCTTGGTGTCTGTGGCTATCGACTGTCTGGCCTTTGCCGAACTCGACGAGCCGGTTCACCTGGTCGTCCAGGAGGAAGAGGTGACGGAGGCGGAGAACACCGGAAGGATGACAACGCCGGCGCGCCTGATGGACGGCTCGCGTGGGCGCCGCCTGCGCATCGAGGCCGTGCAGGGCGGCAGGCCGGTCGCTGTCGTCCAGAGTGTCTGGGGTGTGCGGGAGGTCGAGTCGCCCCGCTCCAGCGAGCAGTCGGCCGACCACGGCTGACGGCTGTGACCTTGCCTCCCTTGGGAGGGCAGTCGGTCGCGGTACATGGACCCCCTTGTCCACGGATTCCATGGAAGCTTCGACAGTGTGAGCAGTATTAATACCTGGGAGAAGGTATTTAAGCAACGCTCTCTCACTTCTTCTCAAGCGCCTGCCGCTAGCTGACTTGGCCCCGAAGGCTGGCGCGCGCGTACAACGCGCCACCCACTTGGGGCGACTGCGACTTGCGTCTGCCCGCATAGCAACGTCTCACGTGCCTTGTCCGACAGTTTTTCCGCCCCTGTTGTCCGCCGATCACGCACCGCTGCCACTCGAAGGAGCACCCCTTGGTGCCAAGCCCCACAGTTCTGTCCGGCGTCGCCCCTTGCGCGCCGATACGGTCGGCGCCCGGATTCGTGCGAGAGGAGTTGCTCCGTGCGGCCGCCGTCGCAGGCCGTGCCGCACGCGAGGCTGACAGGGAACGCAGGCTGCCTGCTGAGTCGCTGGCTGCGCTTGACGACGTCGGCTTCGCGCGTCATTTCGTCCCCCGGCGCTGGCGCGGTCGAGAGGGTACGTTCAGCGACGTCGTTGCTGCGGCGGCCACCGTCGGGGAGGGCTGTACATCGGCGGCGTGGTGCGCCGTTCTGTGGGCGGCACACGGAAGATTCGCTTCATTCCTGCCCCGTGCGGCACAGGAGGAGATCTGGGGCTCCTCGCCTGACGTACGCATCGCCGCCGCCATCGCGCCGGCAGCGGGCCGCGCACGGGCGGTCGCGGGCGGGTGGTCGCTGGAGGGGACGTGGCCGATGGTCAGTGCTGTGGACGACGCTCACTGGGTCCTGTTGGCTGCGCCGACGGATCAGGCCCGCGCCGGTGAACTCACCCCTTGGGTCGGGCTGTTCGCAGTTCCCCGTGCGGCAGTGACGGTACGGGACACTTGGAACAGCACGGGCCTGCGCGGTACGGGGACCAACACCGCGTTGCTTGCTCCCACGTTCGTGCCTCAGCACAGAAGCGTGGCACTCGACGCCGTGCTGGCCGGGGACGGCCCCGAGTGCCGCGCCCGATGCCATGCGGCGCCCGCTCACTTGGCCGGCGGGCTCATGTTCGCCGCGCCAGCGCTTGGTGCTGCGCGCGCCGCGCTCAACGCCTGGACGACGCGGGCTGCCGGAAGCAGTGGCAGGGGCGCGCTGAGGCTGTTGGGCGATGCCGATGCGCAGGAACGGTTTGCTCGAACGTCCGTCGACGTCGACTCGGTGGAACTGCTTTTGGCAAGGGCGGCAGAGCGTGCCGATACGGCGGACATAGACCAGGGCCTCGTGGCCCTCAATCGGCGCGATGCCGCCCTCGGTGTGGAGCGACTGGCCGACGCTGTCGACCGCCTCTTCGGGTTCGGCGGAGCGCACATGCGCGGGCTGGACGGTGACGTACAGCGCCGCTGGCGGGACGTCCTGACGATCGCTTCCCACGGTGCCCTGCGACGGGAGCCTGCTGCTGCCGCGTACGCGCAGTGTATTGCCGGGCACCCCACGGCCGGTACAGGCCCGGCGCGAAAGGTGGAGCTGTGAGCAGGTTGGTGTTCAGCGATGTCGACGAGACGCTGATCACCGGAAAGAGCATGTTCGACTTCCTGGGCTTCTACTTCACGCGTCGGCATGGGGCGAAAGGCACCCGGCACGCCGAGCGTACGCGTCGGCATCTGAACGGGATGCTCTCGTCCGGTGTATCGAGGGCGGAGGCCAACCGCGCCTACTACGAGGCGTGGAAGGGCCAGCGGGCCGCCGAAGTGGCGGAGTGGGGCGCCCGCTGGCTGGCTGTCAGGCAGCAGCAGGAGGGCTTCTACGTCGAGCGGACCCGGGCTGAGCTCATGCGACATCGCGCCGACGGCGCCGTCATCGTACTGGTCTCGGGATCGTTTCCCGCCGTGCTCGCCCCGATCGCCGCGGACATCGGCGCGCGGCACCTCCTGTGCACCCGTCCCGAGGTGCGTGACGGCGTTTTCAGCGGCCGGATCGTCGGCGATCCTGTCATCGCGGAGGGGAAACGGGAGGCCGTTCGGGGCCTTCTGCGCCGCTATCCGCACGTCAGTCCGGGCGACTGCCATGCCTATGGCGACCACCTGTCCGACCTGCCGATGATGGCGGAAGTGGGACACTCCACGGTTGTGGGAGGTGATCCGCAGCTCCTCGCGGCTTTGGCCGGGGCGCGGACCATCTCTGCGCAATGAGCGGGGTCCTTCGCGCATCCGCCTCGCGCAGTGCCGTCCGAAACCGGCGTATCGAACCCTGCCCTGTCACAGCAGGCAGTCGCGTCGGGGCCCACCACCAACTGCCAGAGGGCCGACACCTCGTCGGGGTGGTTGCCCGCTCGGCACTCTGGACTTGTGTAGTAGACCCCACAGATCAGGGCGAGCAGCAGCTGACCGAGGGTTTCCGGGTCGCGGGAGCGGCTTAGGTCACCACATGCCTGCGCCCTACGGATCAGGTCTGGCAGCACCCGGTTCAAGCCTTCGACGATCGGCGGGAGCCGGCGCTCGGCACGCGCATACTCCGCCGTCAGGTGGAAGCCTGCCCTGAAGCGCAGGTCTGCTCTCAGGCGGCTCACGAGGTCAAGGGCGAGGCCAAAGAGGACTTTCTCCAGTCGCAGCGCCGCTCCCTCCGCCACCGGAGCTGCTTCTTCCGCGCGCCGGAGCAGCTCGCGCCAGGTCCGCTCGAAGGGTGCCGTCAAGGCGGTCGCCAGCGCTTCCTTGGAGGGGAAGTGGGCGTAGAGAGCCCCTTTGGTCATGTTGGCCTGGGCCGCGACCCGTTGGAGATTGGCGCCCGTGTACCCGTGTCGCACGAACTCCTCCGCTGCCGCGTTCAGCAGCAACTCGTGTGTTCTGCGTGCTCTGTCTTGCTTGACCACGAGGTCCCTTCGAGGTCTTTGGTCGGTCAATAACCGTCGTCGGGGAATCTTTTCCCGTGGTGCGCTGAGTCACAAGCGAGCCGGAGGAGAGTGGCCTATAACTCCACCTCGGTCACTTTCCCCGCGTGCCGGGCTGGAGAGGGGCTCAGCTTCAATGTCGCAAAGTCGTACTGCGAAACGCCGGGCCGCCGTTGTGCCGGGACCTGGCCCGATACCGTCCCTTGCGCCGACGTTGCAATCGACGTTCGCCACCAGGCGCGCTGTTCATGCCCGCGTACTCCTGGCACTCACCAGCCCGCACGCGCATTGGAGATCGGGTCCACACGGTGTCCGCACCCTTGGAGCGGGCGTGGTCACTGCAGACACAGGGCCCACGGACGCCGTTCTCGGGGCGCATCCCTAGTATGAGAGGAACCTTCCGCCATGCCCACCCCGCCATCGCGGTCCCACGCCCTGGCGAGCGGGTCCCGCACGGACCCGCGCGCCGCAGGCCCCTCGGAGCCGCCTGCCCCCAGGCCCGTGCTGGCCGAGCGGACACCCACACCGATTGCCCGGTCCGCCGGAAGTGGTGGGGCGCCGGCAGGTCTGCGCGCCCTGGTCGACAGGCCGCAGCGATCGGTGATCGCCCTGGACTTCGACGGAACGCTGGCCGACATCGTCCCGGATCCCATGCGGGCAGCGCCCCGCCCGGGCGTGGAGGCGGCGCTGGCTACGCTCGGACGTCATCAAGTCACTCTGGTGATCGTCACCGGCCGGCCGGCCCTGCTCGCCGTGGAGCTCGGCAGGTTCGACCGCATGGATGTGCCCCTGACTGTCCTTGGCCACTACGGTGCCGAGCGCTTCGACACGGGCACCGGGCGGCTCACGCGCCCCCCAGGTCACCCCGGAGTGCCGGCTGTCCGCGCCGAGTTGACGAGGGATCTGGCCGATGGCCGGATGCCCTGCGGTGTACACATCGAGGACAAGGGCGACTCCGTGGCGGTACACACCCGCCAAGCCCGCAATCCGCAAGGGGCGCACGGCCGACTGCTTGCTCCTCTGACTGACATGGCCGCACGCCACGGGCTCACCGTGGAGGTCGGGCGGCTGGTGACCGAGCTTCGTCCTGGCGGAACCGACAAGGGGCGAGCGCTCGCGGCCTACCTCGACGAGCTGGAGCAGCGGGAGCGGCCCGAGGAGCCGGATCGGCAAGCCAAGGCGGGTGGAGGGCCGGTCGTGCTGTACGCGGGTGACGATCGTGGCGACGTGGCCGCCTTCCGGATGCTCGCCGAGCGCCACCGCCGCGGCGAGGCCACCGTCGTCCTCGTGCACAGTGCTCCGTCTGACGCAGCCGAGCGTATTGCGGAGCTCGCGGACTTCTGCGATCTGTCGGTACCCGGGCCGGCGGGGGTGACGTCCTTGCTCACCGAGCTCGCGGGTGCGCTGGAGGAGGCCCGCGTCGGTCCATGACGGTCGGCAAGCACAGCAGCCGTCCCGGTCCAGCAGCACCCGGCAGGCAACGACACGGTTGTTGACGGCATCACGAGACGTCCCGGCGGCACCCCCTTGGTGCGCGGGCCACATTCCAGGAGGTATAGCCCCCATGCCGGCAGAGCTGCGTGCGCTCTCGGTCTTCCACCCCGCCCCTCCCCACTCGCTCGAGGCGATGACGGCCTTCGGCACGTTCGCTCGGCGGCGCGGCGTACGGCGGCTGTGGATCGGGCAGTCCCTGCATGTTGAGTCGCAGCTGGCTTTGGCCGGACTCGCAGCCCGGCTTCCAGGGCTGCCGCTGGGAACGGCCGTCGCCCTGGCGCCCCTGCGTCACCCCTACCAGGCGGCGGTCGAGGCCCGCAGTCTCGGCGTGATGTCGGGTGTGCCGTACGTGGCGGGCTACGGTCCGGGTGCACTGGACCTCCAACAGCGGTTGTTGGCAGCACCGTATGACCACCCTCTGCGTGCCATGGGGGACTACGTATCCGTGATGCGGCGGCTTCTGGACGGGGAGGCCGTCGAGCACCGGGGGGAGTACCACACCACCCGCTACGAGCTCCCGTCGATGCCTGGTGCCCCGAAAGTGGAAGTGGGCCTCGGTGTGCTCCGTCCGGGCATGGCCCGGACGGCCGGCCAGGTTGCTGATGTCGCGATCACCTGGCTGGCGCCATACCGGTACATAGGGCAGACGCTGATGCCCGCCCTGCAACGTGGCGCGACCGAGAAAGGCAGGCAGGCGCCGCGTATTGCGAGCGTCGTGCACGCCGCCGTGCGAAAGCCCGGCCGCCGGGTGGCCGAGGCGGCGCTGGCCGCCGTCGGGCCGCACCTTCGCTCGCTCCACTACTCCGACATGCTGCGGCGGGCCGGAGTCGCCGTCGACCCGGCGGATCCAGAGCGGGGAGCAGCCGCCCTCGTGGACAGTGACGCCTTTGTCTCCGGTACCCCGGACGAAATCGCCGACCAGCTGCGGCGGTACCGGGAGCATGGGGTCGACGAGATCATCGTCAATGTGTCGGGCGTCCTGCTGACGGAGGGCGCCCGTGCCGCTCTGAGTGATCTGGACGCCATCATCGGTGCGTACGGGGACGGGGAGACTGCCGGCGGATCCTGTCCACCTCGCGCCTGATCGTTCCACGTCCGTCCGCTGGCTCCGGGCTGGTTCTCGCCTCCCGCCGGAGGGCTGAGCGGCCCATGGGCGCGTCGGCACAACCCTCGGTGGGGAGCGAAACCTGCTGGTCAGACAGGGAATTTGGAAAGTAGTGTGCACCCTGGCCAAAACTGACCTTTGAGAAGGTATTTTTATCGGCGGTTGTTCGCAGGGGGATCGCACCAGCGGGTGCGAGCGTCGCAAGGGGGAGTGACTCGCATGCTGACAAGCCACACGCAACGGGCGGCGACAGCACGTCCGAAGGCCGTTCCGGCGTTCGTGGATGAGGTCTTCGCCTCGCTGCAGCGCGTGGACCAGCGCCGTTGGGCGCAGGCTTATCTCAACGGGTTGCTGAACGTGCGGGGCAGGAAGACGCTGCAGAGCCTCGCCAGGGCAGGGGCGCACTCCGCGGCTTCCGCGCACGGACTGCAGCAATTCATCAACTCGAGTCCGTGGGACTGGTCAGCCGTCCGGCAGGCACTGGCGGGCACGCTGGCGGCGCATGCCCGGCCAAGGGCCTGGAGTGTCGCCGAGGTGACCATTCCCAAGCGAGGTGAACACTCGGTGGGAGTCCGTCGGCGGTTCGACCAGGACGCCGGCCGGGTCATCAACTGCCAGCAAGGCCTGGCCCTTTTCATGGCCACGGACACCTACAGCGCGCCAGTGGACTGGCGCATCCTCCTGGACGAGACCTGGTGCGGCGATGAGGTCCGCCGACGTCGCGCCCGTATACCTGCCTCGGTCACCGCCGCACCGGACTGGGCCCATGTGCTGCACTTCGCGGCGAACGCGTCCACCCATCCACGCCTGAGACAGATTCCCTGGGTGCTGGACCTGCGCCGGACCACGAACACCACGCGCCTGACACGCGAGCTGACACACCATCACCGGGATTTCGTGTGCGAAGTGAGCCCGGGGCACCCTGTCATGGCAGCCCGGGCCGGACTGCGCATGTTCACCGCGGCTGAGTTCGTGGCAGCAGGGCAGGCGAGGCAGGAGCATCTGGTGGCGGCACAGAGACCCACCGGACGCATGGAGCGTCTGCTGCTGCACTCAGGGTTGGTACGAATCCCGAGCGAGGGCGGCATCAAGGGCGCCGCCGCGCTCCCCGTGCACCGGCTTGTCGTGCGTCCCGCCTCACGGGCGCACAAGACCGCAAGGTACTGGATCACCAATCTGGTTGACCGTCGCGTCGACGAGATCCTTTCCCTCGTGCAGAGCGTCCGGACCACCGATTCGGCTGTTTCCGAACTGGAGTCGGATTTCGGCATTCTCGACTTTGAAGGGCGTTCCTTCCCCGGCTGGCACCACCACATGACCATGGCTTCGGTCGCCTACGCCTACAGCCGGTTGTACCCGGAAGGGAGCGGACAGGACCTCCCCGTTCCGCGCGCCCCAGAGCGGCACTTCCAGCCGATGAGGCTGATCTCCTGACCAAGTGGTCTGCCAGGAGAGAGTGAACGGGGGAGGGGGGAGTACGTGGCGGACAACCACACCGAGCACGAAGATCTGACGGGCGCCGTCGAGGGCGACTGGGGGAAGAGGCCCTTACGAAGACCCGACGCGACCGTCCGCATGGTGAGGATCAGCGACCTGGTCGCTGCCGACTCACCGCGCAGCGAGAGCGAGAGCCCTGAGCACGCACGTGTGCTGGCGGAGTCGGGGGCTGAACTCCCGCCGGTGATCGTCCACGCATCCACCATGCGTGTCATCGACGGTGCCCACCGAGTGCGGGCAGCCCTCATTCGGGGCGAGACCGAGATAGCTGCCCGGTTCTTCGACGGTTCTGACCGCGATGCCTTCGCTCTGGGCGTCGTGGCCAACGTCCAGCACGGCCTCCCCTTGACGCGCAAGGAGCGTACCGACGCCGCCGAGCGCGTCATCGCTTCCCACCCGCAGTGGTCCGACCGGGCCATCGCCTCCGTGACGGGCCTCGCGGTGGACACGATCGGCAGAATACGCAGGCGTGCAACCGTCGAAGGCGAACAGTTGCACGGCCGGATCGGTCTCGACGGCCGGGTGCGCCCCCTCAGCAGCGCTGACGGCCGGCTGCGGGCCGCCGAGTACATCAACGCTCACCCGCAGGCGTCGCTGAGGGAGGTCGCTGCGGCTTCCGGGCTGTCGCCGGGCACGGTCCGGGACGTCCGCAGGAGGCTGCGGCAGCACGAGGACCCTGTGCCGGCCGGGCAGCGTAGGACCATCACGGCCAGGGCGGCAGCCGCGGCAGCCTCCCCCACCACCCGGGCGGCCGGGGGGTCGGTCGTTGGCAAGACTGCCGCCGAGCGAACCGGCGGCAAGGAACAGTCCTACGGCCACCTGGCGCCCCGCGAACCAGCCCAGGCCGGCACGCCCCTTTCCGCGCTGCGGCGAGACCCCTCACTTCGGCACAGCGAAGCTGGGCGACTGCTGCTGCGCCTGCTCGACAACCGGCCCCTGTCCGGGGCGCACGGGGACGAACTCATCGCCGGTCTCCCCTCGCACAGCCTCGGCAACGTTGCCGCCGCTGCCCGTGAGTGCGCTCAACTCTGGGTGGAGTTCAGCAAGCGACTTGACCGCTACATGTGAAGGACGCACTTGCTCATGCACACCACGAAAAGTCTGGACATCCCTGCCCGGAAGGAGTTTCTACCGGCGGACCTCTCGCAGACACCGCAGGTCAACGCCCTGCTGTCCGCTCTCGGGCTGGGGCATCTCGATTCCGGGGGCGTCGTCTCCTACCCCGGCCGCAACAAGAACTGGGCCGGTGTCACCAGCAGCGGCCGGAGGGTATTTGTCAAGCAACTGGACGGCCGCGACCGCGAGGGGCGGGCAAGGCTGGAGCGGGCCGTATCGTTCGAGCAAGTCCGGGCCGGCCGCGTCGACACGGGACCGCTGAGCCCGCCCTGCCTCGGCTGGGACGAGTCCACGTGCCTCATGGCCTTCGAACTCCTCGAAGAGGCCGAGTCCGGCAGCGACCGGGCCGGACACGACGACGGGTTCGGCGCCGACTGGTGCCGCCGGGCCGGGCGGATGATCGCCGCCACCCACCAGCTCCCGCTGCAGCTATCCGAACGGACACAGACCACCTCGGCGGCCTTCTTCCCCTTGGGACACTTCCAGGCCCTCCCGCTCCACACCTTCTCCAACTCCAGCCGGGCCGAGCTCGAGGCCTGGGCACTGATCCAGCGGGACGACGAGGTCATCGAGGCCCTGAACCGGCTGCACACCGCCTCCGTCCACGTCCGTCGACGGCCCGTGCACGCGGACCTGAGACTTGACCAATTCCTGATTTCTCAGGGGCATTTGTATCTCTCGGACTGGGAGGAGTTCCGCCTGGCCGACCCGGCGAGGGACATCGGCAGCTTCACCGGGGAATGGCTCCACCGCGCTGTCCTTGCCGCGACACCAGATGACGCAGGCGCCGGATTGACCCGCACTGGGGCCGTGGCCCGGATGACGGCTGAGATCGAGCGGATCCGTCCACGGATCAGCGCCTTCTGGCACGGCTACCGCGAGGCGTTGGACCAGACACCTGCAGCCGGTCTCGAAGTACGGGCCACCGCCTACGCAGGCTGGCACCTCTACGACCGGCTTCTCGCCGGAGCCTCGCAGATTCCGCGGCTGGGCGCCTTCAGCCGTGCGGCGGCGGGGATCGGCCGCAACATCGTGCTCTCAGCCGAGCGCTTCACCGCAGCGGTCGGACTGGGGGAGATTCGATGACCACAGCGAAAAAGGCCGCCGGGGCACTCGACCCGCGCGTCAGGGACGTCATCGAGACCATCGAGGTCGCCGGCGGCGCGTCGCATGCCAGACTGCCCGGCCGGGAACTCACCGCACGAACCCCGCGCGACATGCGCGCGCAGCTCGCCTCGGCGATCTACGAATGCTTTCACGCCGGGTTCCCAGTCTCACCCAAGGCTGCCCGGACGCTGAGGGACGCCGCCCTGGAGGCCGCGTTCACCGACGCCGTCCCCCACCGGCACACCCCACTGACCGTCCCGGTCATCCACGCCGGGGACTCGCCGGAAATCGTGGTGGAGATCAGCGGCGTACGGGTCGAGGTCCCCAGAACGATGGTCGACCCCGCGGCCGGCCCGGTGCGGGAGGGACGGCCCGTCCCACTCACCTGGCCCGCCGTCAACCCGGCCGTCTCACCGGGGTACTTCTTCGTCACCGGCTCGCGCGGCGCGCCGCGGGGACGATCACTCGTACGTCTCTACCTCCATGTAGGAGATCCCGGACTTGCTCCAGGACTGCTCCGGGACACCCTGGTCTGCCTGGAGGCGGCAGGCATCCCTTACCGGGCCAAGGCGGGCTCCGTACCCCACCACTACCCTCGGCAGGACGCCATGGTGGTCTACCTCGGCCCCGAGGCCGATGCAGCTGTCGGCCACCTGGTCGGGGCACTTGGGGACCATCCCGCCCTGCTTCAGGACACATCGGTCTTCGCCCGACGCCAGGCGCCGGGCATGGCCACCGCCTCGGAGCCTGCCGACACACGCCCTGGCATGAGGGGCATGAGTTTCGGGGAGCACCGAGCCAACGTGGTCGCCGGCGCCCTCATCGAGGACGCCACGGGGCCCGACACGGGGCTGAAGCGGCACGAGTTGGTTGCCCAGCGGTTCACCGAGGCCCGCGTCGACCCACGCTCGCCTGCTGACAACCTCAACTGAAATCCGTTCCGTCCCCCCTTCCGACGAGGCAGTCTTTGGCGCGCATTCGACGCTGAATTCAGATGCAAGTGTGTAAGTTCGAACTGCGGTGCTGGCCCGCCGACTTGGTTCTTGTTATAAATATTCATGCTCCAGCAGGAGTCGCACGACCTCGAAAAATACTTTCTAGAGAAAGGCTTGTGCCATGGAGAAGGACCTCAGCGAGCTGGTTGCCGGTTTCGACACCTACACCGACGTGGATGAGCTCGCGGCGGCTATGGAGAGCTCCTCGACCGCGAAGACTCCGGGCTTCTCGATCACCCCCACTTTCAGTCTGACCGGCAACCACTGAGCACCTTCAGCCCTTTGCTCGGGCTGAATTAAGAGCCTGGGGCCCTTCGGGGCTCCAGGCTCTTTCGTTGTCGCCTTGGTGAAGGCTGGTGTGCAAGTCCCTTTCTATTTAGCCAGGTTGTACTTGCCGTGCTTCGATTCCTTCGTCAGGATGGATATCAAGCAGACGGCCGAAAGGTGGCGTCCGCTTCGTCGGGCGAGTGCCTTTCGCCTGGCCCCAGTGCAACTGCCGGGCCCGCCGCACGGGTGCTCAAAGTCCTGAGGTGATTTAGCGGACATCAGCGCGCCGGGGAATCCCGCCCGTTTCTGTGCGTCAATGACGATGCGCCTTCCGTCCTGGTGGCCACACCCGCAGGCGTGCCCGATCCAATGTCTCTTTCGTGCCTGCGAATTGCCCGACCGATGGTTCGACCTTTGTGAATGTGGAGTGAGTGACGTGACTGCAATCAGCGCCCCGGGTGGGCTTCCGACTCCTTCCCTGACGGCTGAGACAGAGGAGTGGCTGACCAGGGTCGAGAAGATCGCTCCGGTCATCGAGGAGGCTCGGGAGCAGGCCGACCACGACCGCGTGACCTCCCGCGCCGTCTTCGAGGCGCTGCGCGACGCCGGTATCTCGCGGATGTGGGTCTCCAAGGAGTTCGGCGGGGAGCAGGCAAGCATCGCAACGGGCTCCGCTGTCATCCAGGCTCTGGCCGCCCTGGACGCGTCCGTGGCCTGGCAGATGGGCGTGCAGGGCGCCATTGGCCGCCTCTCGGACTACCTTCCCGAGGCCACCTCCGCTCAGCTGTTCCGTGACCATGACGGGCTTGTGGTCGGCGGGGTGAACCCTTCCGGCCACGCCGAGCAGGTGACGGGCGGCTACCAACTCAGCGGCGAATGGGCCTTTGCCAGCGGGTCCGCCCACGCGGACTGGCTGGTCTGCGCCGCCTTCGTCACCGAGCATGGCGAAGTGCGCCGGACCCCTCAGGGGCCAGAGACACGCATGCTCTTCGTGCCGCGTGCAGACGTCGAGATCCGCGATACCTGGTACACCGTCGGACTGCGCGGCACCGGCAGCAATCATTTCACCGTGAACGACGTATACGTGCGCAACGAATTTACCGTCAGCGGCACGGAAATGCTGCGACCCCCGGCTGCACGGAACTCACGCGCCTACCCGATCGGCTACTACGACTTCGGCCCCTTCACTTCCGCGTCGACGGCTCTCGGTATCGCGCAAGACGCCGTTGATTCCTTCAAGAGCCTTGCCGCGAAGAAGACCCCGACCGGCGCGACGGGAACTCTCGCCAAAAGCCACGTCGTTCAGGAGAAGCTGGCCCGCGCTGAAATCGAGCTCCACACCGCACGCCTACTCCTCAACGACACCGCGCGGCAGGTCACGGAACTCGGGGAAACAGGCGGCGATTCGCTGACTTCACTCGTTCGCCTCACCGCCGCGGCGGTCGCAGAAAAGGCCGCCGCCACGGTCGACACCGCATACAACCTCGCCGGAGCCAGCTCCGTCTACGCGACTAGCCGACTCGAGCGTTGTTTCCGGGACGTTCACTCCGCGGTCAAGCACATCACGCTGTCGACGACACACTTCGAAATGGTCGGACAATACCTCCTCGGTGGAGACCTCCAGATGCGGCGGTGAGAAACCCCGCCACCCACGTACCCATTCGCAAAAACAGAGACGAGGCAATCATGGAAACGATGAAGGCCGTACAGCTCCTGGCCCCGCGCAAGACGGTCTTGTCGGATGTGCCCATTCCCGAGACGCCGGCCGACGGTCTGCTCATGAAGACGCGTTGCGTATCGATCTGTTCCACCGACATCTCCTTCTACGAAGGACACCTCTTCCCCTCCGAGTACCCGGTCGTCCTGGGCCACGAGTACCTGGGCGAAGTCGTCGACATCGGCCCGGAGTTCGATACCTCTGGCGTCGATCTCAAGGTCGGCGACCGTGTCGTCTACTGGGGCCAGACAGACTTCGGCGGCTTCGCCGAGTACCGCACCGTGCGCCCCATCTTCTCCGGCCAGATCAAGGAAGACGTCTTCGCGGCGGACCGCAACTTCTACGACGACAAACGCGCAGCAGCGGTGAAGATACCCGACGAACTGAGTGACCTGGAGGCGTCGTTCATCGAGCCGGTCACCGGAGCGCTGCGGTCGGTGCTCTCCAACCCGCCGAAGGTCGGTGACAAGGTCCTGATTCTGGGTACCGGCCCTATCGGCGTCATCGCCGGCAGCATCATCAAGCGCCTGCTCGCCCCGAACATGGTGGTGTCCGTAGACACCAATCCGGCGCGCAACGAGTTCGCACAGCAGCAGTTCTCCAACAAGGCCTACCTCCCCGACGAACTGATCGAGACCGTCGATGAGGGCACCTTCGACTACGTCTTCGACGCCTTGCCCACGGTGCAGGTCGCCGACGAGAACAAGGACCCGCGCCGAGTGGCCATGCGCAAGCTGAAGGCCGGCGGCCGCTACGTCCTGTACGGCGCCTCACAGGAGATGCAGAAGTTCGACACCTGGCTGATGCTCGCCAAGGGCATCAACATCATCTCGGCGCCCTTTGACGTCACCCACTTCCCGATGCACAAGAGCGCGAACGTCATCGCCTCGGCGATGCAGATGCTGCTCACGGGAATCGTCGACGGCAAGGCCTTGCTCTCCACCGTTCACGAGTTCGACGACTACGACGGCCTGGTCGACGTATTCGAGAACTACCGGTTCACGACCGACCTCAAGACGATCGTCGACTTCCGCCGCACGGACGCGCTCGCGAAGTAGCGCCGTCCGCCCGCGGGGGTGGACACGACCCAGGGCACCAGGACCCGTCCACTGTCCGTCCGCCGACCACCCCCGGAGGACGGACAGCCCACGTCGGCTCCATACCTGCCCTCACTCGCGACCGGGCGGCGTCCCGCCGTGCGCGGCGGCTGAAGCACTCTCCTGAAAGAGGCCCTCGGATGGAAGAGAACGACGTGCACACCACACCGACGAGCGGGGCAGGGCTCGTCGTGGTGGCCAACCGGCTGCCCGTGAGCCTGGAGAGCACCTCCGACGGGACCCGGCACTGGCGCCACAGCCCCGGCGGTCTGGTCAACGCGCTGGAACCTTTCCTGCGCGCCCAACGGGGAGCCTGGGTCGGATGGCCCGGTGCCGCAGGGCAGGACGTGCCGCCCCCGGAGGACGAGGATCTGCTCCTCCACCCTGTCGCCCTGACCACCGACGAGGTCGCCGGTTTCTACGAGGGCTTCTCCAACGGCACGCTCTGGCCGCTTTACCACGACGTCGTCATGCCTCCTGAATACCACCGCGGCTGGTGGGAGGCATACGTACGCGTCAACCGGAAGTTCGCGCAGGCCACCGCCGAGGTCAGCTCCCCCGGCGCAACGGTCTGGATCCAGGACTACCAGCTCCAGCTTGTACCAGCAATGCTGCGGAAACTGCGCCCTGACCTACGGATCGGGTTCTTCCTGCACATCCCCTTTCCTCCGATCGAACTGTTCATGCAGCTGCCCTGGCGCACCGAGATCGTCGAAGGCCTGCTGGGCGCCGACCTCATCGGGTTCCACCGGCCGGGCGGCGCTCAGAACTTCCAGTGGCTCGCCGGCCGCCTCGCCGGACTGGAGAGCATCCGCACGGTGAACGAAACGGGGGGCACACCCGGTGAAATACGGGTCGGCGACCGGGCCGTGAAGACGGGCGCCTTCCCGATCTCCATCGACTCCGGGGAGCTGGACCGGCTGGCCCGGCGAGACGACATCCGGCGGCGGGCCGAGCAGATCCGGGCGGATCTCGGCCATCCGAAAAGAATCATCCTTGGGGTCGACCGGCTCGACTACACCAAGGGCATCGACGTCCGACTCCGAGCCCTGCACGAGATGTTGACACAGGGGTCCATCGATCCCCGCGAGGTCGCCATGGTGCAGATCGCCACACCCAGCCGCGAGCGGGTCGAGCACTACATACGCATGCGCGAGGACATCGAGCGCACTGTCGGCCGGATCAACGGCGAGTTCGGTCGCGTCGGCGCCCCCGTCGTGCACTATCTGCACACCTCAGTGGGCCGTGAGGAACTCGCCGCCTTCTACAGCGCGGCCGATGTCATGTTCGTCACCCCCCTCCGCGACGGCATGAACCTGGTCTGCAAGGAGTACGTTGCCTGCCGCCACGACCTCAGCGGAGCACTTGTGCTGAGCGAGTTCGCCGGCGCAGCGGCCGAACTGACGAGTGCCTTCCTAGTGAACCCCCACCACCTGGACGAGGTGAAGACGACCTTGCACCGGGCGCTGAACGTCCCGGCCGACGAAGGCCGGCGACGGATGGCCGCACTGCGCAAGCAGGTCCTCACACACGACGTCGACCACTGGGCCCGCTCCTTCCTGACCGCACTGGGTGTCGAACCCGCTCTCACCCACATTTCCAACAGACCGCCGTCCGCTGAGCACACCACCTCGGACTCGGACGAGCCGGCGCTGCGTACCGATTGGGCCCTGACATGAAGCACACGCTCCCTCCCACCCGAGCGGTGACCAAGGCAGTCATCCCCGCGGCGGGCCTTGGCACCCGGTTCCTGCCCGCTACGAAGGCCACTCCGAAAGAGATGCTTCCTGTCGTCGACAAGCCCGCCATTCAGTACGTGGTCGAGGAGACGGCAACCGCAGGTCTCACCGACGTACTGATGATCACAGGGCGCAACAAGCGTGCCCTTGAGGACCACTTCGACCGCAACTTCGAGCTGGAGCAAGCCCTCATCAAGAAGGGCGACAAGCAACGGCTCGCCAAGGTCCGCGCGTCCAACGACCTGACAACCATGCACTACGTGCGTCAGGGCGATCCACGCGGGCTCGGCCACGCGGTGCTGTGCGCCGCGCCTCATGTGGGGGCCCAGCCCTTCGCCGTACTGCTCGGCGACGACCTCATCGACCCACGTGATCCGCTGCTGTCACGAATGTTGGATGTCCACGAGCATGAGGGCGGCAGTGTCGTAGCGCTGATGGAAACCGAGCCGTCACAGATCCACCTCTACGGATGCGCGGCGGTGCAGAACACCGCGGATCCCGACGTGGTGAAAGTGACAGGCCTGGTCGAGAAGCCGGACCCGGCCGAGGCGCCGAGCAACTACGCGATCATCGGCCGCTACGTCCTGGACCCCGCCGTCTTCGAGGTGCTGCGGGAGACCGCGCCTGGGCGAGGCGGCGAGATTCAACTGACCGACGCCCTGCAGAAGCTCGCCGCCGACGAAAAGACCGGCGGCCCGGTGCATGGAGTTGTCTTCAAGGGCCGCCGCTATGACACCGGTGACAGGGTCGACTACCTTCGCGCCATCGTGCAACTCGCCTGCGAACGCGAAGACCTCGGACCGGAGTTCCGCAACTGGCTCGTCCGCCATGTCGCCGAAACGGTGCCGTCGGGCATCGCATAACGCGCCCGGCCCAAGCTCCCCGGAGCTCCCGAAACGCGGCTACCGAACCGACGAATCACACAACCTTGAGAACGGAAGGACAGCCATGTCCGTCGACTCCACCGCCTTCACTCAGGCCATGTCCCGGGTGCCCGGACCCGTCACCGTCGCCACCACCGTCGACCCGGCCGGCGAACACTGGGGATTCACCGGCAGTTCCTTCAGCTCACTCTCCCTGAACCCGCCTCTGGTGCTCATATGCCTCGACAAGAAGGCCAGCACCCACGAGGCGTTCACCACCGCCGATCGCTTCCTCATCAATGTCCTCGCGCTGGAGCAGTCCGACGTCGCCATGCGGTTCGCCCGGTCCGGCGTCGACCGGTTCAACGCGGGTGACATGGTGCCCTGCGAGTTCGGGCTTCCCGGGCTCAAGGACGCGGCAGCACGCGTGGCCTGCTCGATGCACGCCGTCCTGGACGGGGGAGACCACAGCATTCTTGTGGGCCGTGCGGAAGCGACGTATGCGGATGGAGAGCGTGTCCCATTGGTGTACCGCGACCGTGCCTTCGCCCGCCCGGTCGCCGATGTCCAGATGGCAGGCGTCCACTGATCCCGGTTGTGTGAACGCGCCGCTGACGGCCCGCTTCGCGAAGAGCGTGTAGCTGACGCATGAAGAAAATCCGCCTCGCGGTCCTCGGCACGAACCATGTTCATCTGCGCGACCACCTCGCGGTCATCGAACGCGACCCGGAGACGGAGCTCGTTGCGCTCCACGAGCGGATACCTGGCGCAAGCAGGGCGTCCCTCGAAGGGATGCCACTGGTGCCCACCGTTGTGCAGGCGCTGGACCGCGCAGACGCAGTGGTCATCGCGTCCACCACCGCAGAACACGAACGTCTTCTGGAACAGGCAACGGCAGCCGGTGTGCCCGCTCTCGTGGAGAAGCCGCTCGACACCACCGCGGCGGCCACCCGACGCCTCACGCCCCTGCTGGCCACCGCTCCCACCCCCTCCACCACGGCCATGTTCCTGCGCTGCGCCCCGGCACTCCGCCGGCTGCGTGCTCTCCTGGCCCGGGGCGAACTGGGCCCAGTGGCGCACGCGCATGCCCGCTTCACCCATCCAGGCTTCCTCGACGGCGTATTCGGTGATGCCGCCTCATGGATGCTGACCGAGGAGCACGGTGGTACAGGCGGCTTCGCCGACCTGGGTATTCACCTCGTCGATCTGCTGAGCTGGCTGGCTCCTGGCAAGGAGCTCCGTGTGCGGGGGGCCGAGCTCACCCGCCGTCCTGCTTGCGCGGTCGACGTCGGCGGGCTGGCGCTCTTGACCTGGGGGGCTACGCCTGTGTCTCTCCATGCCGGGTGGACCTCCCGCCCAGGTGGTTTCCTGTTGCGAGTTGAGGGTGAGCACGGATCGGTGGAGGTAGGCGCGGGCGGGACCGAGCTGACGGCGACGACGAAGGGCTCTGAAAGCAGCCGCCGCGAGAGGCATCCCCCGATCCGTGCAGGGGCGGCACTCGAAGCCTTTCTCGGCGACCTGAGAGGGCAGAGCCGGTGGGAGGCTCCCACACCCGCGGACATCGAGGGCGCAGCGCGAATCCTCGACGCTGTGAAGCTGGCCGCAGGTCGATCGGCTTGACGTCTCCAGGCCCTGAAGGGTCTGGATTCCTGCCACGGTCGTCCGACCGTCTCGGTGTGTTCCTGCTTCAACGCGCTGTGCCGGGATCTTCCCGGTCTCACCTGCGCTCCACGAGGCGTTTAGCCTGTCGGCGCGTCCCGCCGCCAGGATGTTGCGCGCTGCGTTCACGTCGCGGTCGTGGACGGTCCCGCACTCCCCTCAACGTGCATTCCCGGACGTTGAGGGGCTTGGGGCCGTCCTTGATCCAGCAGGCCGAGCGTCTTGAGATGCATTCATCCCCGGCGTGAACGCCGGAGCTTTCTACAAGAGGCCCGGTAAGGGCCGGAGCCCGGACGGCGCGGGGCCGGATCTCGACGTGGCTTCTGGGTCGGGCCATTCGCGTGCGGCGGTTTGTCGCACAGCGCGTACGCCGAGGAGGGCAGGGTCCTCTGGGCGTCATCTGCTCGGCGTGCCGGGCGAGGACTCCGTGTGCCACAGCGCCCTTGCCAGCCGGGCGAGGGCGGGCTGGTTCTTGGCCTTGTCCAGCCCCTCCCGCACGGGCTTGGGAGGCCGGTGGTCGCAGCCGCTCGACCAGAGTGCGGCCGGCGGAAGTGAGCACGGGGCAAATGCAACGGCGGTTGGTTGCGGAGTAGGTGCGTGTCACCAGTTCCCGCTTCTCCAGTCGGCTTGCGAGCCGGGTTACGGCACTGGGGCTGAGGCCCATGGCCGCGGTGAGCCGGTGCATCTCGGGGCCGCTCTCGTGCTCCTTGCGTTCGAGCGCGAGGAGGAGGCTGAACTCCCGGACGCTCAGGTCGCTCCGTTCCTGCAGGACCGACCGCACCCCTGCCTCGAGCTGCCCGTGAAGTGTCGAGAGGGCCTGCCATGGAAGTCCGGGGTGCTGTTGGGGTACTGCCTGGCCAGTCTCCACGTCCACGGCTACGGGAGCTTGGTGCCTTGGTCGGATTCGGCGTCGAGCCGGGCGCCTTCGAGGATGGCGTCGAGCAGGCCCGGATAGCGGGTGTCGAGGTCCTCGCGTCGCAGGGACAGCAGGTTCTCTCTGCCCGAGGGGCGCTGCCAGATGACGCCGCTGTCGCGCAGGACGCGCCAGTGGTGGGTCATGGTCGACTTCGATACGCCGTCCAGGATGCTGCCGCAGTTGTGTTCCCCCCCGTCGTTCAGGACGCGGACAACGGTCAGCCGCATGGGGTGACCCAGTGCGGAGAGGACGGCCTCAATCCGGATCTGATCGCGATCGGGGTGACGGGAGATCATTGTCCAACTGTACCGCGACAATCGTTGAATCTGACTCTTTGGGCCACTGCATCGCCCCAAGTAGCCGGTGTGTAGGGGAAGTTCCCGCGACTTGGCAAAGTCGCGTCGGGAGGCAGTGGCCTCGTTGCAAACACTCCGACTGTACGTAAGGATACGAACAATCGTACTCGCCGGGCTGCCCGCCCATGACCGAAGAGGGGCTGACCTTTCATGTCCGCTTCACCCACACTGCCGACAGGCGCACCCGCCTCGGGGCCGCAACGTCTGGGCTGGAGTCTGGCGCTACTGGCCCTGGCGCAGCTGATCTTCTCCCTCGACCTGAACATCGTCTTCGTCGCGCTGCCCGACATCGGCGCGGACCTCGGGTTCCCGGGACAGACCCAGCAGCTGGTGGTCAGCGCCTACGTCGTTCTCGCGGGCGGCTTCCTGCTGCTGGGCGGGCGCGCAGCAGACCTCTTCGGCCGCCGTCGGGTCTTCATCCTCGCCCTGACCATCTACGCCGTCTCGTCCCTGGCCGGCGGACTGGCGGAGAGCCCGGCCGTCATCATCGCCGCGCGCGCCGTTCAGGGCATCGGCGGTGCGCTGCTGCTGCCCTCGACCCTCTCCCTGATCAACACACTGTTCGAGGAGGGCCCCAAGCGCAACAAGGCACTCGCGGTCTGGGGCGGTGCCGGAGCCAGCGGCTTGACCGTCGGCGCGCTCCTCGGCGGCATCCTCACCGAGAGCTTCGGCTGGCCGGCCGTCTTCTACGTGAACGTGCCGCTGGCCGGCGCCGTAGCCCTGGCCGCGCTCGTCGTCATCCCGCGCGACGCGCAGCGCACCGAGAAGCGCAAGTTCGACCTGCCCGGCGCGCTGACCGCCACCGGCGGATCCACTCTCCTGGTCTTCGCCCTGGTCGAGGGCCCCGAGATGGGATGGACCTCGGCGACGGTGATCGCCGCCTTCGCTGCCGCCGTGGTTCTCCTGGTCGCCTTCGCGGGCATCGAGGCGCGCAGCAAGGACCCGCTCATGCCCTTCCGCCTCTTCCGGAACCGCAACCTGAGCGTCGGCATGACGGTGACCTTCCTCTACATGGCCACCTTCGGCACCCTGCCGTACTTCCTGACAGTCCTGATGCAGAACGTGCACGGCTACAGCGCCCTGCAGACCGGTCTGGCGTTCCTCGTCCCCTCGGTCGCCATCGCCACCGGCACCCAACTCGGTGAGCGTCTGACCACCCGCCTGGGCACCCGCACCACCCTGATCGCGGGCTTCATCCTCGGCGCCGTCGGCACCGCCATCCTGGCTCTGGGCTTCGACTCCGATGCCACCTACCTCACGGCACTGCCGGGCCTGATCCTCTCCGGAGTAGGCCAAGGCATCGTCTGGACCGGCATGTGGATCGCCGCCTCCACCGGCGTCGCCCCCAACGAGCAGGGCATCGCCAACGGCATGGCCTCCACCACCCTCAACATCGGCAACGCCATCGGCCTGGCCATCCTGACCGTCATCGCCGACGCCGGCACCGGCGGCAAGGCAGGCGAAGCCCTGAAGGAAGCCACCGCGGACGGAGAGTTCCTCGTCGTCCTGCTCACCGCGGCGGGCATGCTCCTGGGCCTCCTCATCACACTGAGCCTGCCACGCAAGACCGCCACCCCCACCCAGACCGCCGCAGAGGACCCCGTCCTCTCGGCGCGGTGAGCAGGTAACCAGCAGATCCGTGCCGGTCATCCCCCGCACGGCACGGATCCGACCCCGCTCACCATGCTGCTCCCCGGGACCTCTGCGTCCCGAGGAGCAGCACTTTCGTACATCCCACGCGATGCTCTCCGAGAGGACCAAGACCGTCGTGCGCCGTCATATCACCCCAGGCGAGACGGTCCCGCTGTATCCCCGAGGCGGTTGCATTCGCCGGGCACCGCAACTTCGACATCGACGTTCTGGTTGCCTACGTTCCCCATGCAAAGAGCGAGCCGAGCGGCAGGACCCATCATCGGCGATCATGCGCTGGCGGTTCGATCCTTCGAGTTGGCCACCTTCGGGCGACAACTCCGCGGCACATTTGGGAGTTGCACTGCGGATGGACAGTCCCTTGTACCGGTAGTTCGTGAACGTAGGCGCGCACGAAACTGGCCCGTCCTCCGCGTGATGCGCAGAGGACGGGCCAGAGTGCCAAGGGGATCGTTTTTCCGCTAGCCGCGGAGACTAGCCAGCGATGTAGGCGATGGCGTCGTGACTGTGGATGCTCTCCAGGTTGCGGATATGCACGGCATGCCGAAGGCCCCGATCGCGACAGGCGACGCTGACCGTACGGGCCATGTCCTCGACGAACACGGGGTTGTCGTACGCCTGCATGGTCAGGACACGTTCATCGGCGCGCTTCACCAACGGCACGACCGGCGCTGAAGCGGAGGACGACAGCAACCGCACGGCGCTTTGAACCGACAGAGGGTACGGAGTGTCGCCTTGGCCGGTCACCGTGAGGGTGACCTGGCTGCGCTGATTGTGCGCACCATAGTCGGAGATGGCCTTCGAGCACGGGCAGAGGCTTGTCACCTCCGCGGTGACGGATGTCTTAACCGTCACGTCGCCATTGTCCCACCGTCCTTCGACGCGGATGTCGTGGACCTGCTTCGATTCACGACCGCTCGCTGGGGCAACCACAGTTGTGCTGACGGGCATCGCCATCCCTACGGTGATGGCGGGCGCATCCAAAAGATCCGCACCAGTCTTTAGGACACTCGGCAACTGCCGAGGGTCGAACCTCTGCAAGTGCTCGTGCACAAGAGCAACCATGCGGCTCATGTGCGTGCCACGCCGGTCGTGCTGCAGGCGCACCGTCACCTCGAAGTCCGCGATGCCCTCCTGGCGGAGGTCGCCATCTTCAAAGCTCACGGGGTAGCGGACACCGTCGATACCGACCCTGTCGAGTTCGATACCTCGAGTGTCGGTCTCGTTTTGGATGTCGTGCATGCTCACTGGCCCCGGTACGTGCAGCCCGACGTGCACGTTTCGCGAACCGTCAGAGCCGAGAGCCCCGGCAAGTTGGGCTGGAGGCGCTCCCAGATCCAGCGGGCCAGGATTTCGCTGGTCGGGTTCTCCAGGCCCTCGATGTCGTTCAGGTAGTAGTGGTCAAGCTGTGCCTCGATCGGCTTGAACGTCCGCTTGAGGTCGCCGAAGTCCATGACCCAGCCAGCCTCGGGGGCAACTGGCGCCTCGACGTGCACGATCACCTTGTAGGAGTGGCCGTGCAGCCGGGAGCACTTGTGGCCCTCCGGGACGTTGGGCAGACGGTGTGCCGCTTCGAACGTGAACTCGCGAAAGATTTCCATTTACTGAATTCCCAGATACTTGTGCGTCTGGAGAGAGAGGATCCAGCGCGGGTTCTTCATGCAGTAGTCGACAACTGCACGGGTGTTGGCCTCCAAGTCGGGGCCGTCCATTGCTTGAAGGCGGAAGAAACTGAAGTCCAACCCCTCGAACTGGGCAGGGTCTCCGCCCGGTTGGGGGTAGACCAGCTTCAACTCGTCGCCCTTGGTGACCACGAGTTCGGAGCCGATCTTAGGGCTTACGCACAGCCAGTCGATTCCCGACGGTGGTACGCGTGTGCCGTTCGTCTCGACAGCAACCTCAAAGCCCCTGGCATGGAGGGCCTCGATGGCCGCTTCGTCCAGCTGAAGGAGCGGCTCGCCTCCCGTGCACACGACGAAGCGATACTCGGTGGACTCCGAAGGCCAGGCCTTTTCAACGGCTTCAGCGAGATCCTCGGGCGTGGCGAATCGGCCGCCGCCTTCGCCGTCGGTGCCTACGAAGTCGGTGTCGCAGAACTGGCAGATGGCGCGGTGGCGGTCTTTCTCCAGCCCCGTCCACAAGTTGCAGCGTGAGAAGCGGCAGAAGACGGCCGGGCGGCCTGCATGGCTGCCTTCGCCTTGGAGGGTGTAGAAGATTTCCTTGACCAGATAGGTCATTTTCAGGCGTCCTGGTACTGCACGGGGTCGGTGGAACCTGCCTCGGCGAAGCCCTTCAGGCGCAGCAGGCAGGTCTCGCAGTGACCGCAGGCACGTCCCTGTTCGTCGGGGTCGTAGCAGCTGGAGGTGAGGGAGTAATCCACTCCCAGGCGCAGGCCCTCGCGCACGATGTCTGCCTTCGACATTTCCATGAGCGGCGAGTGGATCTTGAGCTGCTGAGTTCCCTCGACGCCGGCGCGGGTCGCCAGGTTGGCCATCTTCGCGTAGGCGTCGATGTACTCGGGGCGGCAGTCCGGGTAGCCGCTGTAGTCGACGGCAGTCACGCCGGTGAAGATGTCACTGGCGTTGACGGTTTCGGCGTACGCCAGGGCGAACGAGAGGAAGATCGTGTTGCGTGCCGGTACGTAAGTGATCGGCACGCCGCCTTCCTCGGTGTGGTCCAGGGAGTCGTGCTTGGGCACATCGATGTCGGAGGTCAGCGCGGATCCGCCGAAAACTCGCAGGTCAATGTCTGCAATGACGTGCCGGGCAGCGCCCTGGGCCTCGACGACGCGCTTGGCGGCCTCGAGTTCCACGCTGTGGCGCTGGCCGTAGCGGAAGCTGAGGGCGTATGGCGTGTAGCCCTGGTCCTTCGCGATGGCCAGAACCGTGGTCGAGTCCAGACCGCCACTCAGCAGAACGATCGCAGGACGTCCCATGCCTTACTCCCTAGTTAGACCGTTGTGTACGTGTGCAGCCTAGCGTGACAACTGACAGGTAGAGTAACCGCCATCAAGTACGAGTTATGAGTGTCGGGAGTCGAGCCGCGTGGGGCAACTATCACTGGTGGTTACGTGCACTGACCGCAAGGTCGGTAGCCCGGACGCGGCGCTGTGCGCCAGAAACCTGCCGGCAGGCAGTGTGAAACAACGCTCCGACAACTGGCAGAAGCGCATGCAGGGCGCGACCGCGCGCGGCGGGTCTTCCCTGCCCGTGCTCGCAGATCTCTACCGTGGTGATCACTGGACGCGGTCGCGCAGACTGGTGACGGCGGCCTCGGCTGCGGGCTACCAGGCGCAGCTGTGGGTGGCGTCGGCCGGGCTGGGCCTGCAGCAGGTGGAGCCGCAGACGTACAGGGCGCCTGCTTATGCGGCAACGTTCAGTACCCGGCACGCCGACTCGGTCGCCACCTCTACCGCGGAAAACGCCCAGTGGTGGGGACACCTGCAAGCGGGAACCGGTCAAGCCACGCTGCAGGAGCTCGGCCGGCGCGGGCCGGTACTCATGGTCTTGTCCGAGGTCTACGCGGGCGCCATGGAAGAAGAACTTCTCTCCCTTGGGAAACTCGGGGGCGAGTCGCTGCTCATCGGCGGCGTGCGTGAAATTCCCGGCGTGCACCGTGTGCGCTCCGACGCCGGGCTGAGCCGGGCGCTGGGGGGCACCTTGACGAGCCTGAACGTGCGCATGGCTGCGTCGTGGCTCGAGCACTCCATGGGCAGCACGCTCACCGCACCGGCAACGCAGAAGGCCTGGAACGAGTGGGCCGCAGCCACCACGAAGCCAGTGCAGTTCAACCGAGAGCCCATGTCGGATGAAGACGTGATCGTCTTCATCAAGAACGAGACGACGAAGCTGCCGGGCATTTCCCGAACCCGGCTGCTGCGGGCTTTGCGCGACAGCGGCCGGGCCTGCGAGCAGAGCAGGTTTGCCAATCTCTACAAGAGGACCATGGGGGAGCGGTGACCGAAGACGTCATCAGACGCAGGGCCCTGCGGATCGAGCAGAATCCGGGCATCCCGCTGTACGTGTTCGCGCTCGAGGCGGGAGAGATCGACCGGGTGGCCGATGTCGCGCGGATCTCCCGGGACGAGGCGGGCCGGCTGTTTGGCTACCAGCGGCCGGAGAAGAAGCAGCACGTAAAGCAGATCCTGGAGTACCTCGACAGCGAGAACGTGCTGTTTCCCAACGGCCTCATTCTTGCCCTTCCCACCTCGGTGCGGTTCCGCGGGAGCCGCGGACCGAACAGCACGGATGGCCTGTCAACGATCGGGACGCTGGAGATTTCCCTGCCGGAGTCGCCCACTGCGCCCCGGCCTGCGTTCATCGTGGACGGACAGCAGCGGAGCCTTGCGCTGGCGCGTACGCGAAGGTCCAAACTGCCCGTCATGGTGGCCGGTTTTGTCGCCGAGGACATTGAGGTGCAGCGGGATCAGTTCCTGCGCGTCAACACGGTATCGCCGCTGCCCGGCAACCTGGTGACGGAACTGCTGCCCGAGGTGCACACCAAGCTTCCCACGAAGCTGTCTGCGAAGAAGCTTCCTTCCGTTTTGGTGAATGCCCTTAACCAGGACGCCGATTCTCCCTTCAAGGGGCTGATCAAGCAGGCGTCGACCACCACGGACAAGCGATCCAGCGCGGTGGTGAAGGACAACAGTCTGATCTCGGCTATTGAGGAATCCCTGAAGCCCTCAGGCGCCCTGTTCCCGTACAAGAACCTGTCGAATGGGACAGTCGATACCGCGACAATCCGCAGTATCCTCATCACCTACTGGAGCGCGGTGCGGGACACCTTCCCCGACGCCTGGGGCCAGGCACCGACCAAAAGCCGCCTCATGCACGGTGTGGGCATCCGCTCGATGGGGCGGCTCATGGACCGAGTCATGGACCGGGTGCTGGCTGTCGCGGAGCCCGGCTCACCGGAGGCCTACGAGAGGGCCAAGGCCGAGTTGGAGCTCATCGCTCCCCACTGCCGATGGACCAAGGGGCGCTGGCCGGAACTCAACACCCCTTGGGACGAGTTGCAGAACACGCCGCGCCATATCAGTACCCTTTCGAACCTTTTGATTCGTATCTACTTCCAGTCGAGGAACAGCGCGTCGTGAAGTTCTATTTTCCGGACAGCCAGGATCAAGTCAGCCCGAGTTACGACTTTCTCAACGACGAATACTCTGTCTTTCGCGTCCGGCAGCGCGATGACCGCTACGCGCACCAGGTGGTCTCTCCCGCCCCGTATAAGGGCATACTGGTCAGCAAGGCCATCGTCGACGGCTCCGTCAAGGGTGCGGGAAAGTACACCGCCCCCCAGCGGCAGCGGCTCTACCGCCTCGGCGTCCGCAACTTTTTCAGGCTTCCCGACGAGATGGACAGTCTCGGGGACTGCGGCGCATTCAACTATATTGACGAGAAAATCCCGCCGTATTCAGTCGAAGAAGTTCTCGACTTTTATGAAGGGTGTCAGTTCGACGAAGGCGTGAGCATCGACCATGTGATCTTCGGCTACAAGCCAGAGGCCACCGATGCCGAAGTCGATCCGGCGTGGGCTGAGCGCCGGCGTATCTCGCTCAAGCTCGCCGAGGACTTCATGGCGGGCATCACGGCCCGCAAGAGCAAGGTCATCCCCCTCGGGGCCGCGCAGGGGTGGAGCCCGGCCAGTTATGCCGACAGCGTGGCCCAACTCCAGGACATGGGGTACAAGCGCATCGCCCTGGGCGGCATGGTCCCCCTCAAGACGCACGAGATCATTGCCTGCCTCGACAAGATCGAAGAGATCCGCGACAAGGACAACACCAAACTGCACCTGCTGGGCATCACCCGCATCGGCAGCATGGAAGAGTTCTCCCAACGCGGAGTCTCCAGCTTCGACAGCACCTCTGCCTTCCGGCAGGCCTTCATGGACGAGCGCAACAACTTCCACACCGCTGAACGCTCCTACGCGGCCGTCCGGGTCCCTCAGGTCGACGGGAACCCGACGCTCAAGAGGCAGATCCTAGCGGGAGTGGTCTCGCAGTCGGCCGCCATCACCGCTGAGCGGGAATGTCTGCACGCGCTCCGTGCGTACGGCAAGGAGCAGGTGGGGCTGGCCGAGGCCATGGCAGCATTGAAGACGTATTTGACTCTCGTAGATGAGAAAAAATGGGATAAGTACCACGAGAAGTACGAGGAAACCCTGGACGCGCGGCCCTGGAAGCACTGCTCCTGCCTCCTCTGCGAGGACCTGGGCGTTGAGATCGTGATCTTCCGAGGCACCGAACGAAACAAGCGCCGCGGATTTCACAACATGACCATCCTTCAGGCGAAGATGAGTCAACTCGACTTCGCGTGAACACTTGAACTGCCCAATGTCTACGAATTGCCCACCTAGGAGATGATGTGGCCGACCGATACACGTTGCGACTCCCTGCCCTGCAAGTGAATCAAGGCGACAAGCAGATCTACTGCTTCGCGGTCGACGGCAAGAAGCTGCACGACTTCACCGCCGTTTCACGCATTCGCCGCGATGACGACAAGCAACTGCAGGGATACCAGCGGCCGGAGGCCCTCAGCCACATCCGGGCGATCCGCCGCTACCTTGAGTCGGACGGGGCGATGCTGCCCAACGCCCTGGTCCTTGCCTTCGATGACCGCGTGGAGTTCGTGCCGGGCCGCCCGACCAAGGGCATCGACTACGCAGTCCCGGGCGAGCTGATCATCCCTGTCGACGAGTCGCTTTCCGAGCACGAAAAGCCGGCCTGGCTGGTGGACGGCCAGCAGCGCAGTGCTGCCATCAGAGATGCCGACCTCGCGGAGTTCCCCGTCGCGGCGGTGGGGTTCATCGCCTCCCAGGAAGAGCAGCGCTCGCAGTTCATCCTGGTCAACTCGACCAAGCCGCTCCCCAAGGGCCTGGTGTATGAACTGCTGCCCGAGACCACCGGGCAACTGCCGCGCTCGTACGCGCGCCGCCAACTCGCCGCGAAGATCATGGTCATGTTGAACATGGGGGAGGGCCCCTTCAGCGGCAGGATCAGCAGCCCTACCTCGCCCTCCGGCAACATCAAGGACAACAGCGTGCTGAAGATGCTGGAACACAGCATCTACGAAGGCGCCTTGTACCAGTACCGCAACTCCGAGGACGGCACCGGCGACGAAGAGGCGATGCTGGCGCATCTGCTGTCGTTCTGGACTCCGGTGGCGAACATGTTCGAGGACGCCTGGGGCAAGCCCCCCAAGGAGTCGCGGCTGACCCACGGCGTGGGCATCCAGGCCATGGGCTTCGTCATGGACCGGCTCACGGCCGATGTCCGCTACGACAAGGTCAACTGGGACAAGGTCCGCACCACCCTGCGCGGCCTGGAAGGCAACGTGGCCTGGACGTCGGGCACCTGGACGTTCGCCGATGGCCAGGAACGCCGCTGGAACAGCCTCCAGAACACGGCCAGCGACGTGCGGCTGCTCAGCAGCCACCTGCAGGCCCGCGTCGGCCAGTAAGCCACACTGCTGTGCTGACGCTCCGGTGGCCTCCCTCAACAGATCAGGGAGGCCACCGGAGCGTCAGCGACCTCCTGCAGCGGAGCGCAGACCGGTCACCGCGGCGCGCAGCAAGGATGCCGAGCCGCTGCCGTCTGCATAGAGGATGTGCTGGGTACGGGCGTGTTGCATGATGAAGCCGGTGGCGGCGTGCTTTGCGCAGCGCGTCGCGATGACGACCAGGTCCGCGGAGCGAGCCTTTTGCCGGAGTTGGGCACTGCCGACGTGATCGCTGGCTCTGGCGGTGTCCACGGCAGGGGCGAGTAGCTTGATCTCCTCGGCGCAGCGTGCGAGCACGGCTTCATCCAGGGAATACAGCAGCACCTTCAGGGGCGGACTATCAGCGAGCGCCGACTCTTGGTCGCTGTCGGAGACCGCCCGGTCCTGCCAAGAGAACGGGACGCCCAGTTCTCCTGAAAGACGCCTGGCGAACGCCAAGTCCGCTTCGTTGAGCCGACCTTGATGGCGCCACAGCGGCTCCAGCAGGTCATAGGCGAGCCTGGTGCGAGCCAGCTGGTCTGGGCAGGCGGCCAGGAACAGGCGATCGACGAAGTCCAGCGCAACTGCTGCCCGTTCGGGGGAGACCCACCGACTGCGATAGGCGCCGATCTCCTCGAGTATTTCGGCGTAGGTCTGTGCAGAGGGGGCGGCGCGCAGTGCGATCTCCGCGAGTGCTTGCAGCACGGCGAGGTCGCCTGGGCCGAACCGGTCGAAGGTGACCGCGTTGCGGATGAACGCGTGGGCCGTCAGGCCCGCGGGGGTCGCATATCCGACGGCTTCGATGAAGGCTCCCACCGCCCGCCAGGCCTCTTCGGCGGCTTGATTCCCCAGTCCGTCCAGCAGGTCGGCGAGGACAGCATCATGAGCTGCTGGCGGGGGCCATGCGGTCCAACTGCGTTCTTCCACAGCCAAGGTGCCCTCGCGGCTACCAGCAGCTACCGCAGCGAGGAAGGCCGGCCACGTGTCGATGGCCTGCCCTGTTTGCGGCGCGTCGCCTTCAGCAATCTGTGCTTCGCGATCTGTGTCGGCAGGAGGCGCTTGCGCTGCATCGCCTCCAGCCAGGACCCGCTGAGCGCTCTCCCACAGCAGCGGGGGCAACTGGTCGATGCGGGCGTCGCTCTGCACAAACGTCACGACACGTTGCAGGGCTGGCAGATCCTCAAGGACGGTGGCCGCCATCAGGAGCACGGAGAGGGCAGGTGTGCCCAGTTTGTCCGCAGCGGTACCCAGCAGGGCAGGAACGAAGCGGCCCCGTTCTTCGAGTCGCGCTTGCGCGGTGGGGAGATCGCCCTCTGCCAGCGGTTGCTCCAGCGCCGCGTACACGGCGTTCAAGATTGCTTCCTTGACCGGCAGGGGAGGGTCTTGCCGGATGGCATCGGCCAGTTCGGGGAGTTGGAGGATCTCCTCGCTGCGGCCCAGACGATCAAGCTGTTTGATCCTCAAGTTGGCGAGGTTGGCCGCCGTGACGCCACCGGCTGCCGCCAGATGGTCAAGGATTACGCTCGAGGCGGCCTCGGCGCCCGCGGACAGGGACGCGTCGAACTCGGCGAGGAGCCGACCGATCGGCTTGGCCACTCGCCACATGCGGGGAGGGCGACGTGCCTGGGTCCGTTGCATCAACTCCAATGCCTGGGCCAGGTTTCGGCGGTGCTCGAGGGTGCGCCCCGTCTCCAGACGGAACGTGGTCCGCTCGCCGGCGTAGTCGCGGATGGCCTGCTCGACGGGGTCGGCAGGGTCCAGCCAGACGGGCTGGATGCCGACCTGCTCGTCATAGGTGATGTAGGTGGGGCCGGCGAAGGCCCGGATCAACTCGGCGGTCTTGGCCCGTTCCCTGGGTTCCCGTGCGATGACATAGACAACGAAGCGATCACGGTCCGTATAGGCGCGCGGGAGCACGGCCGGGGCGTCGTCGCCGCGGCGAAGGGCCTCGACGAACGGCAGGGTGCGGTCCTTGAAGCGGTAGTCCGGATCGAGGTCGGGCCAGACGCCGTTTCCTGCGCCGAAGAAGCGTTGCAGGAACGCTTCGAGGTCCTCTTGCTGCTCAGGCTGGGTCTGCGTCACGAGCCACTCCTCCACCGCTGTGCCAGGTCCAGCCGCGCCTGGCCGGCATCCGGCCCGCCCACCTTGTAGGTGACCAGTTCGTCATTCTTGGCCATGCCGCGCACCGTGTAGTTCATTGACCCGGTGAGGATCCACTCCTGCCCGCACAGGGTCTTCTCGTGGACGTCGGGGTCGCGCTGGATGTGCACGCGCTCCACGCCGGGCGCGCTGATCCGCCGCAGGAAGGCATCGTTGTGCGGGTCCGGGCGCGTGATCACGTGCACGCGGGCGCCGGCGCCGGCGATGCGCAGGAGGGTGTCAGACAGCCGCCACCCGCTGGGCGGGACGTCGCCGAAGAAGGCGTCGTAGGTGCCGTGGCTGTTGTCGATGACCTCAATGTCGGTGATCCACGGCGAGACCAGCCACAGGTCGTTGCTCGGGTTGAGTATCTCGGCCATCAGCGCAGCGGACAGGGTCGAGTCGATGCGCAGCCCTGTGCGGGCGCTGGTGCGCACGGTTCTGGTCAGATCTTTCACTGGGTTGCCTCCCGCAACTCCACCCGTACACGGAGTTCGTCTCGATGCCTGGCGTAGCCGCGGATCTCCCCGTGGACGACCATGACGTCCCGGTGCACCGGCAGGGCCGGCACGCGGACCAGAGCCTGGGCCAGGGCGTGCGAGGCGTCTGCGGGACAGATGAGGTCGGCGGCGCCGCTGTCGGACATCGCCTGCTGGTAGGCCAGGTCCCAGTCGCTGGAGGTGACGTCGACCTGGGGCAGGCGGTCGTTGTGCGCCTCGCGCACCAGGAGGCGATCCAAAACCGGCGCGTCCGCGTAGGGCTGGTAGTGCTGGAGATCTTGTGTGCGGGCTTGTCGTCCGCGGGGCCAGAGCATGCTGAAGGCCTGGTCGGCCGTCAGCTGCCTGGTTCCGCCGACGTTCAGTTGCTTGTCGCCGACGGCGAAGGCAATGACGTTTGCATCGACTTCGACTCCGAGCCGTTGCTCCAGTGTGCTCCACGCGTCCACCATGGCCAGGGCCTGGGCATCGGAGTCGGGTCCGGTTCCGGGCCGAAGCAGGCGCGTGGACAACGCTGATACCGCCGTGCGACGGGGGCGGCCGTCCAACCGCTCCCATGAGGCCAGCAAAATGGTCAGGGCCTCCTGGGCCGACTCGGCATCGTTGGCTGCGCGCAGGGCGCGCATGGCGTCGGCGGCATCTCCCTGGGGCTCGTCGGCCAGGTGACGCAGCAACCGGGTAAGGGTGGCATCTACGTACTCGTAGTCGCTGGGGGCGAACGCGCTGGTGACAAGCGCCCAGAAGCGGCGGGGGTCGCCTGCGTAGAAGCGCGCCAGGCTCTCGACGACGCCCAGACCCCCCATGGAGGTCTCGCTGAGCCACACGGCAGCCGGTTCACCGGGGGCGGCCCCCGGCACCACGTCGACAATCAGGTCCCCGTCCTGGGCGTCGGGGCAGGCGCGCTGCGCGGCGGCGAGGATCGCCGCGGCCACGGTGTCTCGGTAGGCGCGCTGTGCCAGGTCCTCTGTGCGCGCGGCGATGTCCGGGTCGACGAGGTGTTCGGCCGCCCGGTCGACGGCGGCGACAACCTGTGGGTCGCGCAGCAACTCCGTGAGCCCGTCGACCAGCCGCGCGTTGTCCAGGACGTGGTCGGGGTCGTTGGTGTCGCGATAGAGGACGCTGAGGATGCGGGGCAGTTCCCCGGTCCATGCTCCGTTCGCGAGCGAGGCGCGGATCTCCCGCGCGGTCTGCGTTTGCTTGAGGCCCTCGAGCGCGAAGGCCGTCAGATAGACCTGGCCCAGCCACGCGCGCTGGAACTTGTTCGCGATGTCATCAAGGGCAGGGTCCTCGGCGAAGGTCTGCGAAAACGCCAGCGACCGCCATTGCGGTGACGACAGGTACCGCCTGACAGCGGGTTCTGCGGTATTCAGGGGCCTGAGCAGGATCTGCACGGCGTCGACCCCCAGCCGGAAGCCGAGCGCAGCCGGTTTGCCGTGCAACTCGTAATAGATCTTGCGGGTTTCGACTTTGCCGCGCTCGAGCGCCACCTGGCAGTCGGCACCGAGGGTCATGCGCCGCATCTCGATGGGATTGCCGGCGGCGTGCGTGCCGAAGCGGACGGCCTGCACACGCTCGTGCCACAGCGAGGGGGTGGGAATGTCCGCCGGGGCCGGCGGCGCCTCCTCGGACACGACGATCTGTGTGCCCCAGATCGGGAACCCCTGCGACCGGTCGGCAATTTCCGGGCCCGGCTGTTCCAGGTTCAACTGGGTGGGCCGAAAAACCTGCAGTCCCTCCGGTGCGTGCCCCTCGGGATGCCAGGTTCCCTCGGGATCTGCATGCTGCACGATCTGGGGCAGCGGCAGGGTGTCGCTGCCGGCGGGCGGCACCGGCAGCCACGTGCGGTGTTCGTCACGGCGGTGTCCAAAACGCCGGCTGACGCGCCCTGGTACGGCCTCGCGCAGCGCTCGGGCGATGGGCAACTGCTCCAGCGTGTCGTTCGTGGTGAAGGGCAGGAGCAGTTCGACCTCGGGCAGGTTCAGCGGTTCGAAGAGCGAGCGTGTGATGAACTCGGGAAGCAGGGAGCCTTCCTTGGCGCCCGGTTCAATGCGCTGGAACGACCAGTCACTGCGCAGGCGGCGCAGCGCGGTGGGAACGACCGACAGCAGCAGTGAGCGAGGCTGCTCCCACAGCAGGGCCTGTACCTCGTCTGCGCTGATCTGCAGGGCCCTTCCCAGGTGCTGGGCGAGCTCGTCCTGCAGGTCAGGGGTGTCGAGGATCGCCTGCAGCAGGGAGGTCAGCATGTCGTGACCTGGCCGGTCCTCGTTGCGCACGGTATGGCCGGTGGGGGCTTTGAGTATCTTGCGGGGGTCGGCCCACAGTTTTTTCGAACGGAGCTTGTGGCCCGCCCAGTCCAGCAGGGACTGCGTGGCTTGGATCTTGAGGACGAAGCGGTTGCCGATGGGCAGGCTCCGGGCAGGTACCTGCGGCGCGAAGAGGGTCTCGTAGGCCTGGTAGGCAAGCCGGTCCCGGCCGTAGTCCGAGAGAGTGACCACTGTCATCGGCCGGGTACCGCGCTCTCGGCCGGCGCGGCCGCGCCGCTGGATGAACGAGGCTGCATCGCGGGGCGCTTTGTGCTGGAGCACCAGGCCTACGCGCGGATCGTTGAAGCCGACTTCCAGGGACGCCGTCGCGACGGTCAGGTTCGCGTTGTGATCGACTCCGACGTCCTGGGAGGAGGTCCGGCCGACATGCAGGTGGTGGAGTTGCAGGGTGGGGTCGAGGTCGTGACCGATCTTTTCGGCGATGTCCCAGGACTGGCCGTCCAGGTAGCGTGCTGCGTGCTCATTGCGTTCAGAGGAGCGTAGGCCCGCTAGTACGGGCTTGCGGCCGTTGCGTCGGCCGGCCCGGTTCTGGCCGCCTTCGGCATCGCGCAGGTCGTTGTAGAAGCGGTTGGTGACGTCCAGGTCGTCGGTGAACAGGAAGCCGGTAGAGCCGTACAGGTATTGCCTCGTGTCCAGGTCAAGCATGCGGCCGTGGAGCATGGCCGTCTGGATCGAGGTGGACAGCAGGCTTGTTCCGGATACCGGGTCGCCGCGCAGGGCCAGTGCGTATTCGCGGCCTTCGGACTGCATGGCCTCTTCGGCCGGTTCGATCGGGTCGACGTCGCCCGGCCGCAGACCGACCAGTTGTGCAAAGAATTTGTCCGCGTCGCGCAGGGTTGCCGACAGGCCGACGAAGGTCATGGGGCGGCGGGCGGCCTCACGCCAGCGGCGCAGCAGCAGTGCCACCTGCGCGCCGTGCAGGCCGCTGTAGGTGTGCACCTCATCCAGCAGCACAAGGGAGGGAGCCGAGTGGCTGCCGCGCCAGCCGAGCAGCCACTCCAGATAGCTGTTGCCGCTGGAGTGGTTGAGCATCTCCGTCGTGGTGAACAGCAGATCCGGCGGGTTCTTCTTGAGGGATTCCCGGGTGAGCGCAAGGCGCCCGTCCTGCAGGGTGTAGCCGCACCGGGTGCAGGTCAGCTGCTCACGACCGCGCCTGCGGTCCTCGTCGGTCCACTGGAGTTCCCCCGTGCTGCAGGACGGGGTGGGGCAGGGCAGGAACGGGCACACCACACCATGGGGAGTGCGCTTCCAGGCAGTGGCCATCCCGGAGTCCGGTTCGAGTCTGCGGTCCCGGGCATTCCAGGGGGTGTCGCCGTAGAGCGCACCGACTCGGATGGGACGGCGCCTGCTCTCGCGCAACGCCGCCTCGACGTCGTCCACCGAGCGGATCGACTCGCGCAGTTGGTCGCGCAAGAGTTCTTTGCGCGGATAGAGCGCCAGGGTGTGCACGCGCTTTGCCGCCCCCGGGTGGGCGTGTTGGGCCATTGCCGCGAAGGCCGGCAGGTAAAACGCGAGTGTCTTGCCGCTACCGGTACCGGCGCCGACGATGATCCCTTTGGACCGGTCGGAGTTGAGTGAAGTGAACACCGAGCGGGTGGCTTCCAGCTGGAAGCGCGCCAGCTTGCGGCCCTGCAACTGGGCGGTCGCGACGTGGCTTTGCACCTCCCCCCAGTGGGGCAGCTGAGCCAGTTCGCCGAGGGCGTCGGATGCCGGGATGTCCCGGTGGGGGTAGCATCGCGGTGCTACGTGCAGCCGGTAGTCGGCGACCAGGCGGCGTTGGTGTTGCCACCAGCCGGGCTGTTCCTCCCGCGCCCAGCCGCCTCGGTCAAAGAGCTGCCGGAGCCCGGTGGTGAGCCTGAGCGTCTCCGCCAGGCGGGTGCGATACCGCGGCGGCAATGTCACGGGCACCGGCACCTCGAACAGCAAGGCGCGGAGCAGGAATTCCTCCAGCACGGCGTCGGCGGACATGTCGGTGGGGGCGGCTTCGTGAGTGTGCAGGAGAGTGTCGATGGTCTCGATCACCTCGGCCCTGGAGAGGGCAGTCTCCGTGACTCCCCAGTTCAGCAGGGGCAGTTCGTGGTTTTCGAGGTGGTTGAGGAGTTCGTTCGCGAAGCGAATGTCGAGTTGCTCGGTCACGCTCCGCTCCTTTGCAGGGTGATGTGGATGTCCATCTCGAACTGGCGGAGCAGCGCAATGTCGCTGTCGGTGATGTCGCGGAGCGTGGGGCTGGGGCGTTTTTCCAGCACGTCCAGGAGGTCCAGCAGCTCGCCGGGGGGATCGCTCTTGTCGTGCAGGGACTCCGCGAGGAGGGCGTACATGCCGGTGAAGAGGGTGAGGTCCGCCTTGGACAGGTTCTTGGTGGCGACGGCCTGGCGGAGGTCCTTTTCCCGGGCGCGTGCAGCTTCGCGTTCCCCGCGCGACAGGATGGGGATGCGGGCCAGGGGAAGAGCGGCGACCTGTGCGGTGGCCCAGGTGGCCCACGCCGCGCTGCTCTCCGCCTTCAGCTTGTTCGCGGCTTCCTGCACCTTTTTCCTGGCCGTGTTGAAGACCGCGTCACTGGGAAGCCCGTTGAGGGCCTTGCGCTCGAAGGCGGAGCGCGCAGCGTCGATGCCGGACAGGTCGGGCTGGTGCGCCGCGCCCAAGGCGGCCAGCGCGTGGCTCAACTCCACCTGGGTCCTGAGTTCGGCCAATCCCGCCCGCAGTTCCCTCGAGCGGCTCAGTACGCGGGCCGCCTCCTTTTCCCCGACGGCGCCCGCCGCAATCTGGCGGGCACGGTTTTGCAGCTGCACGGCCTTGTCATACACGGACACGTTGGTCACCGGTCCTCCCCGTCGTCTGTGGCGGACGGGACAGCGCTGAGCGCCTGCCACTCCGCACAGATTTGCCCCACGTCTTCTGCCGCACTGTCGCCTGCCGATCCGCTGGATCGTGACTGTGCGCTGGCCAGCGCCGCATCCAGCCAGTCGTCGCTGGCTACAAGGAGTTGTTGAATCAGGATGAGCGAGTCGCCGCGGTCCTTGACCGCTGCAACCACACCGGCCTTGTGCACCGTTGCGGAGTCGCAGGCGGCATCGCCGGCCCTGGCCAGGTCGTCTTCGAGCGCCGAGACGGCCTTCCAGTCCGCGCCCTTGGCGTCCTGCAGGAGCGCGTCGAATCGGCGTGTCTGCTCGGCTGTCAGCGGCAGCCCGACCTCGCGGGCCGCAGCGAGAGCGTCTCGGAGCGCCGCCATGGTCTGGACGCCGGTGGTGCCCCGAGGTTGATGGCTGCGGATGGTGTGGAGCAACTCTGTATGGCGTTGCAGTTGGTCCTCGACGACGGTCGTCCAAGACGCGAACCCAGTGACCGCCGACCGCACCCATTTGGGAACATCCAGCGCTTGTGGATCCCAGTCCCACACGGAGGCGGCCTTGTCGAGCAGAGGCAGGACACGGGCGGCATCAACCATGTTCACGCCGCCGATACCTTGGGTGATGCCGACGGCATGGCGCAGTTGCTGCACGAGATCGGGCCGCGCCTGGAGGTGCCCTTGGAGCAGGTCCATCCACTTCTTTGGGCGGAGCTCGCCGTCCTTGCGCTGCCACTCCTGCCCCTCGTTGAGCGCTGCGGCTAGGAGTTGAGAAGCGTCCATCCCGGGCCAGGCCGTGCCTGCCAGGGCCGCCCCGAGCAGCGATGCGCGGAAAGCCGCAACGAGGTGATCGTCGGTGAGCTCCATGTGGCGCTGCAGCCGCGTGGTGAGATCACGGCCGTGCTCTTCTGCCAGGAACGCCAGCCGCCGGATGTCCTCGGCTCGCGCCGGGAACCCCCGTTCCGCTCTGAGCAGGCTGTCGAAGAACCAGCTGTCCTTGGGGCGACGCGAGAAGGTGATGGGGGCGTCCTCGACGCCGACGAGATTCTCCTTGGCCCCCTCGATGGACACGACGGTCGCCTTCGTCGGCCACACAGCCCGACGCAGCTCGGTGCTGCCTACCTCGCGCATCAGCGGTGTGTTCCACTGATAGCGCTGCAAGACGGCGGTGGAGACGACGGTGCGGATCCGGTGCGCGGTGGAGGTGTCCAGGCCGCCTTCGAGGGTTACCCAGTCATCCACGGTCTCCAGCATGCGCTGCAGTTCGCCGGGAAGCGCGTCGCGTCGGTTGCTGGCGCCCGTATCGGGCCTTGGCGCACTGTCGTCGGCCGGCTTTGAGCCGGGAGCAGCAGCTGGGGGACGGCGTTGTCCTGTCTCACCGCCCAAGGGCTCTAGGGCGAAGGCCTCCAGGATGGTGGGGTGGAGGTCGGTGGCGTGCTCAGGAGCATCTCCCCAGAACTCGAGGGCGAGGTTGCGTCGCTCCGCAGAGGCGGGGTCGTGCTCGGCCACGTAGCCGAGCACGTCACGGCTGACGGGCCGGTCGAGTTTCGTGGGCCGGAAGCGTTGCCGGAACGCGGGATCGGGGAACTCACCCTGCCGGAGGGCCGTGGCATGTTCCACCAGGACCGGTCGCACGACGCTTCCCAGCACGGCACGGGGGTTGAAGGACCAGGGTTTGTGCTGGTCCGCCGTTGAATGGACGGCCCTGACGAGAGAGGACTCGTTGAACGGGTACAACCCGAAGCCTTCATCGGTCGCCCCGAATGCTGCGTGGCATTCACTTCGAAACGAACAGCTCAGGCACTTGTTGGGGACCTCGCTGTTGTGCGCGCGCTCGAGTTCGTCGCGGCCCACCCGCCCGGCGTTCAGATACCGGCCGACGAACGAGGCAATCTCTGTACGCCCCGTCTCCTCGGGGCTGAAGGGCACATCCAGGTGGTAGACGTAGCCCGTGCCGGCTTGGATACGGGTCAGGGCGGTCTCGTCCAAGGACTGGAAGTAGCCGGTCGTCACGGCCATGAGGGTGCGGATAGGCGCGAGAGTGGTCTTGCCCTCGCGGTGGGCTGCCTCTACGACGGCATCCAGGAGGTCTCGCTGGACCCCTTGGATGAGAGCGAAGTCCTCGATGAGAAGGACGATCTCCTTGCCCTGGCGGTGGTACTCCTCGCGCACCTGTGTCATCGCATCGAGGAGTCGGCCCGCTCCCAGGTTCGCGGCGCTCTTGATGGCCGCTTCGAGGTGCTTGTTGAGCAGGTCGACGGCAATGCCTTGCAGGTCACCGCGGGTGCTGATGGTGCCGAGCAGGCGTTGCGCCATGCCTGAGGCGGATTGGATGTCGCGGATATCGAGCGGAAGGTCGCTGACGCTGAAGCCCTCGGGGCGGTCCGCCTGCCCGTCCCGGCGATTGTGGATGAGCTGATGGGCCAGTTCGGGCACGAAGTTGCCCGGTGCGAGCAGTTCCGCCCGGACATGAGGGTCAAGGAGCACCGCTGCCAGCTTGCCCGGGCCGACGAGCATGCGGGCCAGGGGGCGTGATTCCGATTGGGGAGAGGTGGCTTCCAGTGCCTCGCTCAGCTCATTGAGGATGCGCCGTGCCAGGGACTCCTCGTCGATGCCCTCAGTGAATCTGTTGATGTCGTCTTTGAGCTGTGCCAGTTCGGTGCTGTCTGCCTTGGCGATGAGCGTGCTGACGACAGCCTTGAGGCTGGTCTTGGACTTCTCGAGGTAGATGACCTCGCGCTGGTTTGCCCCCTCCTCCATCACGGCCAGCTCTTCGCGCACCCATCGGACAAGATGCGACTTGCCCGAGCCGGAGTCGCCGACTACGGGCATGAGCAGCGCGCCGCTGTCCGCCCGGAGTGCCATGAACTCTGTGAGGACGGCCCGCTCCCCGATCGGGTCGCCCTCGATGGCGATCTCCTTCCCTTCCAGGATCCGGGCGCGCTTGATCCGCAGCGGGGCGTGCGTGGCCAGGAAGACAGCCCTGGAAGGGCTGACCGCCTCGGTGTTGATGGTGGAGGCTGCCACTGCCGGGTCCCAGCAGAGCGTTCCGCGGAAGTCAGCCATCGGTGGGCTCCAGGATCGTGATGTCGCTGATGGGCCGAGGGCTGCCGGGCCGTTCGGGATCGTGCAGCAGGAGGATTCTCCGGGCGTCGTCGTCCTGCTCGAGCCGCAGCCACTTCTCGTCGTGGCCGCGCAGCAAGGCAAAGGAGAGCGCAGTGCCGGCCGCACTGTTACCCGGGCTGGGGATCCCTACCGCCAGCGAGTGTGCGCCGCCGGGCAGGACTGGCAGTTGCTCGCGCAGCATCTGCAGGGCCTCGACGGCCTTCACACGTTGGCCGGGCTGCCACAGTTCGAGCACGGACTGCCTGACGGCCAGCGTGCAGTCCGGCACGAGCGGGCCGCGGCCGTCAGTGCGAAAGACAGGCGCGGCAGCCAGCCCAAGAGCGGTGGCCCAGTACCCAAACCGGGGCCAGCGGGTGTCGTTGGGGAAGAGGGGAAGCACCTCGTCCTTCAGCAGTTTGCGGTCCTTGCCGTCCTCTTGATCCAGGAGTTGCTGTGCGACAACCCAGTGGATCGGTCGTTCCATGGGGTCGTGCATGAGGAACCAGGCCAGCGCACGGGTCAGGTCTTTGGGCCCCGTCGCGTCGTTGTCGGCGCCCAGGTCCTTGTTGTAGTCCGGGTTGAGGACGGCGCGGCGCAGGATGCGGGTGTAGGTCTCCAGATCATCGCTGCTGGCCAGATCTCTGGTCGGACCGGTCAGCGAGAGCTCTTGCTGACCGGCATCGACCTGCGCCAACTTCAGGGTTTGGAGGGAGGCCACGGCACAGTCGAAGGGAGGCTTAGTGGAGGTGTCCTCTGTCCGCAGGGACGGGGGGCTGACCAGCGCCCGCGCCTCCTCCACCGCAATGCTCTTGCCCCAATAGGTCAGCAGGCGCACAAGTGCCCATGTCTGGGAGGGGATGGCTGCGTCGACGTTCAAGAGAGTCATCAGAGTTCCTCCAGGGCACGGCGGATCGACAGGTTCGCCGGGTGGACATCGACGAGGGGGGTGCCGCGGCGTTCTGGATGCTGCATGACCCGGGGGTGGATCAAGTAGGTCGGCGCATCCCAGGCGAAGCGTTGGGTGATCTGCGGACTTGGGTCGTCTGTGGCCGGATCGGCCATCCAGATGACGGGGCCGGCCCAGTCCGAGAGGAGAGCGCCGTCGTCGTCCAAGATCACCGTGCGGGTGCGTGCCGTTGCCTGGAGTTGGCTTCTGAGGCGGCCGTCCAGGCCCGGCCCTCCGACGACGCAGACCCTGCGGCGGACCAGGTTTTCCACCAGCCGTGCTGTCAGCGCCTGGTCGCCGGCGTCTTGCCACCACAGGCTCAGGCAATGCCTGTTCCCGAAGTACGGCAGCAAGGGCAGGCGCCCGGGCGCCCCAGGGGTCGGGAGCAGCGGGCGCGGCTCCCCGGCGAGCCGGTAGAACCCCGCGGGAAGGAGTTCGGCGGTGGCCCGACAGTGCGGGCACCCCCGGCAGGTGACCCCGGTGCGGCGATAGCCCTCGCCGTGTGCGATGCGGTAATACGCTCCCAGTACATCGCCGATGCACTGATCACGTCGCAGGGTGGCCTTCAACTCGCGGAGGGCCGACTTCCGCCCATCCAGCAGCTTTTGACGCTCAGCCTTGAACCGCGCGGCAAAGCGCTCGGGGTTCCTTGCGTCGGAGTCGAGGAGTTGCACGTCTGCATAGCCGTCGGCGCTGGCATAGAACAGATCAAGGCGTGCCTTCCAGGACGTATCCGACTCGCCCTCATGGATGACGGGCGCTTGCGGAGGATGGACGGCCAGAATCCCCGATCGCATCATGAGGTTCATGATCCGGATGTTCCATTGCCGGTTGCGTTCAAAGCCTTCGTTCATGTCGGGGGGGTAGGAATCAAGGCTCACCCGGTGACGCTCCTGGATGGTCTCTCGGGTGTGGAACATCGCCTCCCACCGCTGCCACGCGCGCGGAGCGCCGATGACCGCATCGTCGCTCATCCGGTCGGCGATGGCCTCGTCCTTGCGCGTGGTGGCCAAGTAGGCGAGGGCAGGGTTTCCATTGCGCCCGGCCCGGCCCACTTCCTGGTAATAGCGGTCCACTGTTTCCGGCAGACAGGCGTGCACCACCGTCTTGACGTCGTCGAGATCCACCCCCAGACCGAAGGCGGAGGTGCCCACCACGACGTCGTATCGCGTCGGCGCATCGCCCTCCGTGGTCTTGCCGGTCCATCCTTCCAGGGCATCGCGCCGCTGCAGTTCGCTGGACTCACCCGTGACGCTGGCTACGCGGCGAAGACCGTGGCCGCGCAGCCGGCTCGCCCACTCCTGCGCGTCGATAACCCTGGTCGTGTAGAGAATCATTGGCTTCGGCAGGTACGAGACGGCCTCCAGGACGGCGGCCTGACGGTCGGTCTCGTTCGGGAAGATGTCGAGGTAGTAGCTCGGCTCGTGACGGAGTTGGGAGGCCCACACGATCTCAGCCTGCTGCGGCGAAGCAAACAGGGTCTCCAGCGTCTGCACCTGCTGACCCGTGAGCGTCGCGCTCATCGCCACGGTCGCCGGCTGCCGGCCTTCGGGTGCCTTGCTGAGCCAGATTCGGCGGTGAGTGGACATCGTCTGGAACTCGGTGCGGAAGCTGTTGCCCCACTGCTCGACCAGGTGGGCTTCGTCGATCACGAAGTAGTTGAGCAGCCCCGCCTCGGCCGCATTCTCCAACGGCGCTTTCAGGCTCTTCACCAGAGCCTCGGGCGAGGTGAACACCAGCCGTTGGCGGCCCGCGGCGATGTCCTCCCGCATAAGTCGTCGCTCTTCTTCGGACAATCCGCTGGTGTAGGCGTACCGGCGCGTGGGGCTGTGCGGCCCGTGTTCGTCGAGAATCTTGAAGGCGCGCCGCTCCAGGTCGGCTGCCAGAACGCTCGTGGGTACCACGACCACCGATACGCCCCTGCTCTTGCTGGCCAGGAGCACGGGCGCCATCGCTACGGCGGTCTTTCCATGCCCGGTGGGCAGGCAAATGATTGTGGTACTTCCCGGCTCGGCCAGAGCGATGGCCCTGGCGGCCTGCCGCTGGCCGGCCGAGACATAGCGGCTGTGGTCGTCGCCGAGGGCGGTGGTGAAGAACGGGTCGGCCGGGCAGGAGTCCAGCTTGCGGCGGTGGGGTGAGTCCTCACCGAGATAGATCTGCCGAAGGTCTTCTTGCGCTGCCTGGCGGGAAACGGCGTCCGGCACGGGTGGGTGCCACGGCAGCGCGCTCACCCACACGTTGGTGCCGCCATCGCGTACCGCCGTCTGACAGTGCATCTCCTCCCATTGCTCGCGTGTGGGCAGCCACGGGAGCAGCGGAATCGTGAAGCCGGAGGTGTTTTCTCGCGCTTGAGCCTCGAGCAGGATCTGCCGGGTGAGTGAGGCCAGGTCCCGCCACCCGCCGGGTTCGCCGGTCAGAGCGTCACGGAGCCTGCGCAACGTTCCTCTCGCCCCGGGGACCTCGGGGAGTTGCTGGAGGCCTCGGTGCTGGGAGAGGTGGTCGAAGAGCGTCTTGGCGCCGGTCCAGTTGTCAGTCACTGCGAGGGATCCTCCTGAGCCCCTGCTTCACCAGGCATGTCGCCGCTACGAGGCGGACCGTCGGATTGCTCAGTCCCTGCACCAGCGCGTCGGTGATGGCGACATCCAGCAGGTAATTCTCCTTCTCTCCCAGCAGCCGGCCCGCTGCCTGGCGGGCTTCTGCCTGGGCCTTGGCCACGGACAGGCGCTGGCGTCCCTGCTGCTGGGCCACAGCACACCTGTCGGCCAAGTTCGTCACCCGCTGGAGTTCTGCGCGAGCCACTGCCTCGGCCTTCCGCGCGGATGCCGCATATCCGGCCTGCCCGTCGAACAGATCTATCAACTCGTGGATGTTCTTGGAGTTGTAGTTGTGATCCGTGGCGCGGTAGGGGTCCTGCAGCCACCTTCGGATGTCCCCGTCCGTCAGGGCTTCGGATGCTCCGGCCGGTACCCACACCTTCAGCGTGAACGGTGGGAGGAGCTGCTCGGCCTGGCGCCGCAACGCCGTTTCCGCGTCGCGGGGCTGCTGAACGAGCGGCAGCGTCAGTGCGAGCGCCGAAGAGATGTCGGCTTCGACCACATAGTCAAAGCCGAAGTAGGGCTCAGGCTCACCACGGTGTGCCGCCTCCGCGCGCCAAAAGGCCGTGGCCTGACCGCGGTCGTCGCACCAGACAACGCTGGCGAGTGTGTCGACCAGCCGGTTTCCGATGCGGAACAGCCGGGTCCCGGGTGCCTTGAGCGCCTGCGAGCGACTGCACGTGCCCTTGGCCATCTCCTCCGTGAGGTTCGCGCGGTCATAGAGATGGGGGGAAATGAGGGGGCGTGACTTCAGGTCGAAGACCTCGCACATCACGTCATTGATCCTGCGCTGGGTGTGACGGAGCTTGATTCCGTCCGAACCGTCCCGTCCGGTGTAGCCGAGCAAGTCGTTGCGGGTGGCGGCCCAGTCGGCGTCAAAGGTGGCCAGCCGTTCAGCGAAGTCGATGTCGTGCGGCGATGTGTCGAAGATCGACTCAAGGGTGTCCATGCTGTCGATCTCACGGCGGGCCCGGGCAAGTTGTTCCTGAATCGCCTCGGCGAAGTCCGACAGGCCTTCCGGCCCGCGTTCGAGGGCCTGGGCCCAGACGGCAGGGAGGCCCTCGGCGATGGCGTCCTGCAGCGTGGACACCGATTCGTCGAAGATGCGGTAACCGCCGGTGAGCAGCGAAAGCCACTCGTCGCTGTGGGCTTCGGCGTCCGTGAGAACGTACTGACGCGGTGCCTGGCGCTGCTCGTTGGATTCGACGTAACGGTCGGTGCGGCCCAGGCGCTGCTCCAGCTGATTGGGCGACCAGGGCAGGCGCACGTGAACCACGGACCGGGCTGCCTGGAGGTTCAGGCCGTCCTCTGCCGAGTCGTCAGCGATGAGAACGGCAGCGCTTCCGACGGGCTTTCGCCACGAGACAGTGGCTGTTTCAGACCCGTCGGGGCCTGCGCTGCGGGTGTGCTCGAAGAAGCGTTCCTTGGGGAAGCGGGTTCGCAGGCGCGTGGTGAGCGTCGAGGCAAGGGAGCCGGGACCGCAGAAGACAGCGATGCGGCCGCCCTTGCGCAGCGCGGGAAGAAGAGCGTCGATGAGCTCCTCGACTTCCCGGGCTTCCTCTCCCGCGCTTTCTGACTCGAGGTGCTCCAAAGTCGCCGCCTCGTGCGGCGCCACGGGCGCGCCAGAGAGGTACTTCCGCTCCCGGACACTCAGCCCGGCACGCTCAGCGGCGCCTTCGTCGCGGCGCACCCGCCAGCGCAGGGCGTCGAGATAGTCGGCGGATGAGCCGCCGAGACGGGAGGCGAGCACAGCCAGGACCAGCGCGTAGTCGGTGCGCCTGCTCTCCAGGCCTTCGTCGAGGAGATGGCCCCACAGTTGGGTCTGCCACGCCAGGAGGCTGTCGGCGGCCGGGGAGTAGGTCTGGGCCGTCAGCTTCTCCGGAACGGCACGGCCGCGGACCTCGTAGGCGACGGTTGCCGAGTCGTCGTTTTGGCGCAAGACGTTCGTCCTGCGGTTCCTGATCACCCGACGGTGCAGCCGGTATGTCTCGCTGATATGTGCTCGCAGGGCGGTCACCCGCGCCTGGAGGTCCGGCATCCTCGCCTCGTCGCGGAGGCCTTCGTACATGTCGAGCAGGTCGAGCACGTCAGCCGCAAGGTGCGTGAAGCGGGAGTCCTCCGGGGGCAGCAGCTCCGTGATCATGTCGATCGTGGACGGCAGCAGCGGGTGGAATTCCGCGTCGAGGCTGAGCACGTGGTTCGCCAACTCGGCCCGGTGTTTGTAGCGCCTGGCGAACTCCTCCCGCTCGCTCCACTTGTAGACGTCGGGATCGAGCAGGTGCAGGAGCCCCAGGTGCGTGGTGTGGCTGGAGGTGACGGGCGTGGCGGACAGCAGGAGAAGCCTTGACGCGGAGTGTGCGAGATCCCGCAGCGCGCCGTAGTTGGGGTCCGTGTCATCGCGGTCCTGGACCAGTTGGTGGGCTTCGTCGACCACGACGAGATCGCTGCCGTGGTGCTGCTCCCACAGGTCGGGAGAGTCGTGGGAGATGATCTTTACGCGCTTGGGGAAGTCGTCGGTGAAGAACTTCGTGCGCAGTTCGGTCATCCACTGCCGGCGCAGGGCATCGGGGACGAGGAATGTCACGCGCGCCTGCGGGTTGTCGATCAGGGTTTGCAGCGCCACGTACGAGGCTTCGATGGTCTTGCCGAGGCCTACTTCGTCGGCGAGGAGATACCGCTGGACGGGGTCGGAGAGCACGGTCAGTGCGGCGCGGACCTGGTGCGGGTAGATCTCGGCGGCGGCCGCCAGGAGAGCGGGGGCGCTGGCGCTGGCTGCACGCTGAGCGATCAGGTTGTGCAGCATAGGGATGCGGGCGTTGTACAGGTGACCGGATTCGTTACCGCCGGATACGAGAACCTCAAGAGGGTCGCGCACCGGCTTGTTCCAGCGGACTCGGAGTTCCGTCTCGGGTACCGGCATGTCGTAGTCGGCGTTGGGGAACCGGACGAAGTACCCGTCGGGGGTCGTGTCCAGGATGCGACCGGCCATCCACTCGCCTGTGCTCGGGTTGTGCCGAAACGCTCGTGTTTGAGCTGCTAGCCGAACCCGCTTGCAGGCGACAGCGGGGACGCTCTGGGACTCGATCGTGGGCTCGGCCGTGGACTCGAAGAAGTCCACGCGCAGCGAGCCGTCGGCGATCGCGCCTACCCGTCCGATTCCAGGGCCTCCCTGGAACTCGACGAGGTGTCCGACTGCGAAGCCCGAAGACATCTTTGGTCGCCCCCACCTGCTCGTATGACAGTGCTCATGAGCCTAAACGGAGGCACTGACAACAACGGCGAAGATGGCGAATATGAATTCGCATAAGCATTCGACGGTGGCTGGGAGGTGTCGGGCACCTCTCCACTTGGCACAAGACATACCGCTCTAAGGCCACTCAAAGCAGGTGAGGCAGAGGAGTAGGCGCCTATAGAACTGCATATGACGATGGCTGATTCCCGACCCGCATGCACGGCTGGTGGGCACGGACACAGCCGGACCCGAGGCGGCCCGCGATCCCTGCCACAAGGTCTTCCCCAAGCATCCCATCCGCCCCTACCCGACCAGATCGGAACCGGAAGCCGACGCTGACCTGGCTCAGCACTCCGCCCGGCCAATGTCAGTGGCGTGAGCTGTACTGTCTGGGCGCCACCCGCCTTCGCTCCGCTCAGCGCAGACGGGCCGGGCTCCTGTCATACCGAGAAAGAAAAGAACTGTGAACGTCCCCCCTCCAGCCGGCATCGCCACGCTCGTCGCCTACATCGCCACCATCCCGGCCGCCAACATGGCCGTCACCCACATCGGCGCTCTGCCCGTCGGCTTCGGCTACGACGCTCCCGCCGGCGTCTACATGGTCGGCCTGGCCCTCGTGCTCCGCGACCTCGCCCGTGAGGCCGCGGGCCGCAAGGCAATCCTCGCGGCGATAGCCCTCGGCACCGTCCTCTCCTACTTCCTGGCCGACCCGGCCCTGGCCTTTGCATCGGCCGCCGCGTTCGCCGTCGCCGAGACGATGGACTTCGCCGTCTACGAGCCGCTGCGCACACGCGGCCTCCTCATCGCCATGCTCGCCTCGAACGCGGTAGGACTCCTCGCCGACAGCCTGATATTCCTCAAGATGGCCTTCGGCTCCTTCGACTACCTGCCAGGCCAGATCCTGGGAAAGGCCTGGATGACGCTCGGCGCGGTCGCGGTGCTCGCGCTCCTGCGCCGCCGGAAAACTGCCGAAGTAGAAGCCCTACCTCGCCCGTAGCGTTGGGTGATCGGCAACTGTGCGCGGCTCCCTGCCCTTTGGGCAACAGCTCATGACAAGTCCCCGGGCTTACCGTGCGCCTGATGGCGCAACAGAACTTGAACGAGGGTGCCCGTAGGCGAGGGATCCCGCATGATCGGCTTGTCTTGCCAGATGACCTTCGGTAACGTCTTCGCCATCAAAGTGGGCCCCACCGTGCCGTGCACGGTGGGGCCCTTTTGCGTCTCCTCATACCTGAGGGGACGCGAGTGTCGCGCCGTTGCCGTCAGGTCTGCAAGGCCCGAAAGGCTGTGGCGTGCTCAAAGATGGGACAACTCGTGGCCACCAACCATGGCACAGCCGACGGTAAACAGTCACCCCTGGGCCCAGGGCTGCAGATCAGCTTCGGACCAGGCCTGGAGGTCAAGTTCGGGCGACGCACCTTGCTCTCGGTGTACGCCTCGCCCGTGATCTTCATGGGGGGATCCATCCTGTTGGGTATCGCTGGGTGGAACTTCTGGCCGATCCTGTAGGCCCTGAGGCAGCGGGCGGACGGGCGGCGCCCCCCCACAGCCGTGTACGAAGGCAGGCGAAGCCGACGGCTACTGCTGGGTCTTCGCGCACTCCTACCGTGCCACTGGCCGGCTTCCATGAGGCCTTCGACCACGTCGCGGACCTGGTCGGCGGTGACCGCGGCGAGGCCGGCGCCGGGCTTCAGCCGGATCGCGTCCAACAGGGACGTCCCCGGCCTACACCAGACGTCCGTCTTTTGCCCCGGTCAGCAGCCCGCCCGCCAGCGCACGACGAAGGCGGAAGACGTCGGTCCGGCCCCGGCCGATCCCGGAGTACAGGGCCCCCGCGCCTGCGACGGTGTTCCGGGGAACCGGGTGCGGGCGAGCCTACGTCTCCGCCGCCCGGTGCACGGCGAACGCCCCGCCCGAACCGAGTGGGTCAGCCGACGATGGAGAAGAAGATGGTGTCTGGTGTGTACCAGCCGCCGTCACGCGAGTGCCGCCATTCCCTGTCCTCGTTGTCCAGCAGCTCGTTGAGGCCGTAGCGGAAATCCGGATCGATACGGTCCATCACCGCGCGATACGCGTCGGCTGCGGGCTTGGCCTTGGCCAGCGGCCAACAGCCGACCTCCGGGGACCCGTCGACGGGGCAGGGGATATAGAAGGGGATCTGCTCGGGTGGTCCGGCGTACAGAAAGTCGTAGGGCAGCAGGTCCCTCGATACGCCCGCCTGCGTGAGTTCCTTGTCCAGCAGCCCGAAGAAGGTGGACGGGCTGGAGTAACTGCCCAGGGTGTTGGAGTCGGACCCATTGCAGTCGATGATCTTCTGCAGGGCGGTGTAGTAGGCGTTGCCCGCGCACTCTGCATCCGAGTCGGCCCGCCCGGCTATCAGGTGCTCCAACGCCTCGGGAACCGTCAGACCCCAGTCAACACCTTGCCGGTCAAGGTCAAGTTGCTCGGCGTGAGCTCTTTCTCGGATGGGACCCAGGATGCGCTGCTGCTCCGCGGTGAGCTCGCTGGCGCCCAGAAAGGCGACGACATCGGCCTGAATGGCAGTGTTGAAGTTGATGACTTACTCATGCGCGTCATCGTGCCAGCCCGCACTGACAATACCGATTGAGACCCCAGGCCGCCCCGTTGGGACGGCGGTGGGCACGGTCGCCGTCGAGGGCGCTGAGGGGTGCCCGACGCCGCGATGACTGCCGCCCACCGTCTCAGTGCATGGCTGGACGAACTTGGACCGAAGTCAGCGCTCCACCGGGGCTCTCGCTTCCCAGGCATCCGCCCGGTGGGACACGCTCGGGCGGGTGCCCAGCGTCGCACCGTACTGGTTCACGACGATCCCGAAAGATCGGTGGCGGCAACGCGGGCGCCCGGTAAAGGTCAGGCCGCGCTCGGCAGCAATCTTTGAGACGCTGGCGGCGCCGCGCCCCAGTTCTCGGGCGATGGCATTGCGGGACTTGCCCGCGGCGCGCAGGCGGCGCACGGCCCAACGGTCGCGGTCAGTAGTCGGCTCGGCCACGCGCGCACCTCCCGAACGGGGCAGGCGAACTCCCTGCAGCAAGGGAGGAGTTGCGGCGGGACGTGGCAGTGGGGAGCCAGAGTTTCCCGCACGCCGGAGGCGCGGTCAACAGTGGGTCACGGGACGATAACGGGGCAAGCGCTCTTCAGCGGGGGGGGGGGGGGGGAGACTGGCCCCTGCCGAGCTGTGGGGGGATTGATGTTGTTACCGCACCCTCTGTGATGCGTCATCCTGAGCGGCTACAGGAGCCCAGTGCCTCGATGCTGCTCACAACGTCACCTTCCGCTGCCGGGCTAAACGGTCAGCGCACCGATGTGGGCGTCGAGTTCGGCGCCTCTGCGATCTCCGGACAGTGACGCGTAGGCGGTGTGCAGTGCGCCGAGTCTAGAAGCCGCGTTTTGGAGGAAGACTCGCGGGCGAGGCTGATGGCCTGTCCTGCGCAGGTGGTGAGCTGATCGACGTCCCGGCGTTTCGCGCCGATCGCCGCCAGATCGGTCAGCACCGCGCCCCAGACCCAACTTTGGATTTCTGCCGATCTCGTACACGGGCCACGGTGTAAGGCTACGAGCAGCCCAGGGATGCGCTCGGCGCATCTTGAAGAGGGGCAAGGTCCGGGCCCGCGCGCCGATCATCGACTCGGTCCGCCGCGCGCACTCGGTGGCAGAGGCCACACCTGTCGTGGGGGGGGGGGGGGGGGGGGGGGGGGGGGGGGGGCCGGGGGGGGGGGGGGGGGGGGGTCGGGGGAGCCGGTG